>NZ_JBIJAW010000194.1:0-6126 GCF_044345575.1 Gemmatimonas sp. | reverse complement strand
GACGGAGACGCCACACCGCTCACACGGCTGCTCGAGCGCGCTCGGCGCACCACCGTGCGCCTGTCGGCGATCGGTTCGCCGATCGAATCGAAGGACGTGCTCAAGGCGCGCAACTATCGCTGGTTCAGCGGCAGCGCCACGCGCCAGAAGACGTGGTTCAAGGATCTCAACGAAGAAGAGGTCGAGACGGAACAGCAGTGGCTGCGCGACCACGCCTACGGCGGGCTGAGCAACCCGCCCTGGCGTCTCGAAAAGTTCACCGCGAAGGAGCGCTACTCGGAGCGCGCGCCGTAAACGGGGCGCGCGCCGTCAGGCGGCAGGCGCGCGCCGCGGCTGCAGGCGCAGGCTGATGGCCATCATCACCAGCATCACGATGGTCGCAGCGAGATACGCGCTCTTGAGCCCTACGAGGCCACCGCCCGCCCGGTCGGCGAGCGCACTGAGCACGGCCACCACCATGAGGTTGCCGATGGCGATGCCAATGTTCACGAGCGCCTGCGCGGCCGTGCGCTGTTTGGCATCCACCTCGTCGAGCACCACGGTGCGCAGCGTGCCACCCACCACGATGCCCACGCCGGCGCCGATGAACAGCGTCGCCACGATGAACAGCCAGAAGGTCTGCGCGGCAAGACCGATGAGCAGCGACCCAATCGCCAGCGTGCCGAACCCGCTCAACATCACCCGGCGCGGGCCGAGCGTGTTCTGCCAGCGGCCAAAGAGCGCCGACGCGGCCGAGGAGCACAACACCAGCGGGAGCAGCAGCAACCCGGCCCGGCTCGGCTCGGTGCCGAACGCCGCGACGGCCACCGACGAGATGAAAATCACGCTGCCCATGCCGAAACCGGCGCCCGTGCACAGCACCCACGTGGTGCGCAGCTGCTTCGTACCGAACAGCGACAGCGGCACGATGGGCTGCGCGGCGCGCCGCTCCACGACCACCAGCATCGGCACGGCCACCGCAGCCGCGACCAGCAACGCGGGCCACATGGTGACGCCGGTGAGGGTGTCCACCGCGCGGTTGATCCCGAGCGTCAGCCCGGCCAGCATGAGCGCCAACGTGGCAATCCCCACGTAATCGAACGGCGGCAACGAGGCCGGACGCGCAACGCGCGGCAGCGCTCGATACCCCATCACGAACACGATGGCCGCGAACGGCAGGTTCACCAGGAAGATCCACTGCCACGTGGCCACCACGAGCAGCACCGACGCCAGAATGGGACCGAAGAGAAAGGCCATGCCGAACGTCGCGCCGATGAGCCCGAGAATCTTCCCCCGCTGCTCGGCGGGGAACGTATCCCCCACCACCGCACTCGCCGTGGGGGTGATGCCGCCGGCACTCAGCCCCTGCACCGCGCGGCCAACGAGCAGCATGCCGAAGCTGTTCGACTGCGCGATGATGAGCGAACCGATGGCGAAGCCCGCGATGTCCATCAGGTAGATCGTGCGCCGTCCGAACCGATCACTCAACGCCGCCATGAGCGCGGTACTGGTGAGCGAGCAGAGACTGAAGACGATCGTCACCAGGCCGATCTGGCGGTTGTCCACGCCGAATGCGCTGCGCAACGCAGGAATGGCGGGCGCGATGACCGCCGCATCGAGCGCGGCCATGAACACCCCCACGAAGAGCACCGTGAGGATGCGCTTGCGGGCAGCAGCTTCGGTATCGACGGACTGATCGAGAGCGAGGGACCCCATGCAGCAAACGTAGCGCCTCAGGCCGCCTCATGCATTCCCTCCACGGGGCCGATGGGCGATACTCAAGCGTGACCAAGCGTCGCTGTATTCCGCAGCGGTGTGACTCTTCCACCGACGGGTTCGTGGCATGCGACGAGTGGTGATTATCGGAGCCGGCGCTGCCGGTACCATGGCGGCGATATTCGCGGCGCGCAGCGGGGCGCACACCGTGCTGCTCGAGCGCACGCGAGATGGGGGACGCAAGATCCTCATCAGCGGAGGCGGGCGCTGCAACGTGCTGCCGTCGAAACTCGACGAGCGGCGGTTCGTGACCGACTCCTCGCCCAACACGCTGCGCAAGATCGTGCGCAGCTGGCCGCTTGCCGACCAGATCCGGTTCTTCGAAGAGGAGGTGGGAATTCGGCTCGAGGAAGAGGTGGAGTCGGCGAAGCTCTTCCCCGCGTCGCACAAGGCGCGCGATGTGCGCGATGGCCTGCTCGCGCTGGCACGGCGCTCGGGCGTGGAGGTGCGCATGGACACGCTGGTCACTTCGCTCGAGCCCGACGGCGCGGCCTGGATCATCGGCATCGCCGGCGATGAGGCACTACGTGCCGACGCGGTCATCGTTGCCACCGGCGGACTGTCGGTACCGAACACCGGGAGCGATGGCAGCGGACTCTCCATGCTGCGCGCCATGGGGCACACCATGCATCCCACGTACGCGGCGCTTACGCCGGTCACATCGGCCCCGAGCGACTTCAGTGCGCTCTCCGGTATCTCCTTGCGCGTGTCGCTCACGGCCACCTCTGGCGTTCGGCAGGCCACGGCGAGTGGTGGATTCCTGTTCACGCATCAGGGATACAGCGGGCCGTCGGTACTCAACGTGTCCCACGTCGCCGTACGGGCGCGCGCGGAAGGCGCAGCGAGCGGCGCGGACATCGCGGTGCAGTGGACCGCGCACGACGAACCGGCGTGGACCGCCCTGCTGCAGAGTGGCGGCACACGTCAGGTGTCGTCGGTGGTCCGTCAGGAACTGCCGGATCGGCTGGCTGATGTGCTCATGGCGCAAGCCCAGGTCGACCCCACCCGCAAGCTGGCCGAACTCACGCGGGACGAGCGCCGTCGTCTGGTCGACGTGCTCGTGCGTGGCGCGTTGCCCTGGCAGGGCGACGAAGGATACAAGAAGGCCGAGGTCACCGGTGGGGGCGTGGCGCTCTCCGAAGTGGACCCGCGCACCATGGAGAGCCGGCGTGCACCGGGGCTCTTTCTCTGCGGGGAAGTGCTCGACGCGTTCGGACCGATCGGTGGCTACAACTTCCTCTGGGCGTGGGTGACCGGACGCGCCGCTGGGGTCGCTGCGGCGTCCAACGCGTAAGTCGTCCGGCGCATTCCCCCATGTACCGTGAAGCACGTTTCACTTTGGCGGAGGCGGTGCGCGCGGTGCCCGACATCCTTAAGCTTCGTGTCGATCGGCAGACACGCCGAACCGCCGATATGGTGGGTGCATCACTCTCGATTTGACCTCTCCGTGTCTCATTCGACGTACGAAGTCATCTACACCATGAGCCGTGCCGCCACTGACGACGAGTGGCAGAAGGCCTCGTTGCTGGCGAACACGTGGTTGTCGCGCTGTGCCAAGGAACACCGCGACCTGTTCGCGGACGCCATCATCCGCGTGGACGAAAACGCCCTGCATGTGGAACTCGCGGGTTCGGAAGATCTCATCATCGAACGCGCGGGTACGCTGCACATCTGGAGCGCGCGCACGGCATCACTCGAGGCCGCGCGCGTGTTGGCCGGCGTCCTCCTGTGTGTGCAGTACGCGCTCACGGCCGACGCCATCCAGCTGAGCGGCAGTAAGGCGGTCGCGTGGCAGTCGGCCGCCGGCGCGCTCACCTCCGTGTGGGGGGGCGACCATGTCGCGCGCGTGATCTTCCCGCGGCGCCACAAGGCCGACGCGCTCGTGTACGTCGACGCCGGATCGAATGCGCAGATCATGCGGGACTACTTCCGCACGCATCTCGAACTGAGCGCCGACGTGTTGCCCGACCACGACTTCAAGGATACTCCCGCAGCAGCCTGAGGCAGGCGCGCGATACGATGGCAGCGGAGACGGCGGCGGCCGAGTATCATCGGGGCATGTCCACTTTCGTCCCTCTGCAGCACGAGCGGCTTTCCGCCGACGAGTCGGCCCGCCGGGCACACGAGTTCGTGCGTCATCTCGACGCCCGTCGCACCACGCGTCACTTCTCGCCGGAGCCGGTGCCGCGCGACTGGATCGAGCAGGCCATTCGCGCCGGTGGGACAGCGCCGAGCGGGGCGCATCAGCAACCGTGGACCTTCGTGGCCGTGAGTGACCCCGCCCTCAAGCGCCGCATGCGCGAGGCCGCGGAGGAGGAGGAACGGCGCTTCTATGCCGAGCGCATCACGCCGGAGTGGCGCGCCGCGCTGGAGCCGCTGGGGACCGATGCCGTGAAGACGCACCTCACCGATGCGCCGTGGGTGGTGGTGCTCTTTCGGCAGAGCCACGGTCTGGATGCGGATGGCAGCAAGCGCACGTTCTACTACACGCAGGAGAGCTGCGGTATCGCGGCCGGGCTGTTCATCGCCGCGGTGCACACGATGGGCCTCGTGACGCTCACGCACACCCCGAGCCCGATGGGGTTCCTTGGTGAGCTGCTCGAGCGCCCCGCGAACGAAAAGGCGTTTCTCGTGATGCCGGTAGGGTATCCCGCGGTCGATGCCCAGGTGCCCGCCCTCACGCGCAAGCCGTTGGATGAGATTGCGGTGTTCCGATGATCGAGGTGCTCACGGAATTCGACGGGCGCGCTCCCGAATTGCTGCGGGCGGCGGAACGATGCCGCCAGCAATTGGCGCGCGCCAACAGTGACCCTGCGCTCTCGCTCGACGAACGGCAGGCGCTGATCGCCGCACTGTTGGCCAGCGTGGGCCCCAATGGCTGGATCGAGACGCCGTTCACCTGCGAGTTCGGGGTGCATCTGCGGGTGGGCGCGCGCACGTTCGTGAACCGCAACTGCCAGTTCCACGACACTGCCGCCATCACCATCGGTGACGATGTGCTGGTGGGGCCCGGCGTACAGATCATCACCGCCACGCATCCGCTGCACCCCGACGAACGCATCCCCGCGGGAGGGAACGCTTTCGGGACGCCGTATCGCACGCAGGTGGCGCCGGTGCATATCGGCCACCGCGTGTGGATCGGCGCCGGCTCCATCATCCTCGGCGGTGTCACCATTGGCGACGGCACGACGATCGGCGCGGGGAGCATCGTGACGCGCGACATTCCGAGCATGGTGGTGGCGGTGGGGCAGCCCGCGCGTGTGCTTCGTACGCTCGACCCTACCCCGTAGCCATCACCGGAACGCCCACGGTCAGAAGAGGCGCTGCATCCCCAGGCGCACGTACGGCACGTTGCCCGGCGCGAGATCGGCCAGCACGCGGCTATCGCGCACGTATTCGGCCCGACGCAGCACTGTCGTGCCGGCGTCGGCGGTGAGCTGCCACTTGCCCCCCTGCGGCGTCCATCGCACCTGCGGACCCACGGTGGCGTTGGCCACGCCGACGGCGTTGGCACCGGTCACGCCCTGCGTCGTCGACTGGCTGTCCGTGAGCCCGTAAAGCGCACCGGCGAGCGAGGCATTCACGCCCACGTCGAGTCCCTTGCGCGGCATGTACCACACATCGGCGCGTGCCGGGAGCAGGGCGTCGATGATCACGCGACGCGATGCGCGCGACACCACGTGCACCACCGGAATGGGGAGCAGCTGCCCAAAGGTCGAGGCGTACGACAGTCCCGCCCCGATCGTCGTGCGCGGTGACACGATGCGATCCACGAAGGCCGCGCCTTCCACGCGCAGCGCATTGCCATAGAAGCCGGGGCGCAGCACCCCCACCACGGTATGACGCTCGCCCACGGTCCGCAGCAGCATCAGGTCAGCGGTCGCCGTGTGCAATGTGGTGGTGCCCTCAGTGGCCCCTCCGGTGCTACCGCCGACCGCCGCCGCACGACGCGGCAGCGGTTGACGCACCGCACGCCACTGCCCGCCCAGAATCACGATGGCGCTCCCCTGATCGCGAACGAGCCGGTGCGACAGGGTCACCTGCAGGGCCTGCTGGTCGAACTGCGCGGGCGCGACGGTGCCGGCCGGCTGCACGACGCTGGTGGCCCCCAGTTGGTCGAGGCGTACCACCAGCCGCTCACGCTGCGCGTGGGCACGCCGCGGGGTAAGCACACCGGCCACGAGCGAAACACCAAGGAGCAACGACGAACGAAACAGTGTGCGGGCAGAGAGGCACATGGGCGGTCGCAGACAGGGCTTTACAGCGTCAGGAAACGTGCGGCCCCTGTGGCAGCACGCCTTGCGGACATCCGCGGGACTCGGCAGACTCAGGCACAACGCTGACAGTTTCTATCGGCGAACTCAACCCTCC
>NZ_JBIJAW010000031.1:0-19247 GCF_044345575.1 Gemmatimonas sp. | reverse complement strand
ACACGGCGCAAGCAGGTTCGCTGCTGACGCTGTGCCGTTAGGTGGCAACACATAACGCTTTACGCCGTTGCTGTTACCCCACGATTCCCCCCCGAGTAAGATTTTCGTTCGTCCCTCGACAACCTTTCCCCTTTCGCGACACTCCGGCATGACTCTTTCCCGCCCGTTACCTCTCCGATTGTTGCCGGGCCTCGCGCCGGTGCTGGCGTTATTGCTGAGTGCGTGTGGTGATGCCGGGGCGAAGGCGAACGCGAACGCGCAGGCCGATGCAGCTGAAGGCGCGGCACCGCAGTGCGTGAGTCGCGACAGCACGGCGATGACCATGGCGGTGCTCGACTACATCACGAAGGCCGATCCGCGACCGCAGCGCTTCCTGAGCGCCTTCGGCACCGATTCGGCGCTCCCCGAAGACGGTTTCAAGACGCTGCAGGGCAAGGGCCCCACCTACTACTACAACGACAATCCGAAGAATCAGGCCCAGGTGCGCGCCAAGCTCGAAGAGGCGGGGCCGTACACCACCATGCTCGTGGTGTATAAGGGCAAGACGGAAGCGGATAACGGCAACACGCTCACCGTATCGATCGGTGGGCATTACGTGGGCGGCGAGTTCGAAGGCAAGACGGCGCCCGTGCGCGCCATAACGGTACGTTGTGATACCACGGGTTGGCGGGTGAAATGAAGGCCGAGCGACTGCTGTCGCTTGATGTCTTCCGCGGTATGACCGTGGCCGGCATGCTGCTGGTCAACAACCCCGGCACCTGGTCGGCGATCTATCCTCCGCTCGAGCACGCGCCGTGGCATGGGTGGACCCCCACCGATCTCATCTTTCCGTTCTTCCTGTTCATCGTCGGGATTACCACCGAACTGTCACTGCGCGCGCGTCGCGCGCGTGGCGATGATGAGCAGGCCATCCTGCGGCAGATCCTGCGACGCGGCGCGCTGATCTTCCTCTTCGGTTTTCTGCTCTCGGGATTTCCGTTCTTCACGTGGCCGCCAGCACTCGAGGGGGCGACCTTCGTCGAGCGCGTCATCCATCGTGTCGAGCACTGGCGGGTCATGGGCGTCCTGCAGCGCATTGGCCTCGCCTATCTCATCGGCGGTTTGCTCACGTGGCGCACCACCATCCGGCAGCAGGTGGTGATGCTGGTCGCGTTGCTCTTCGGCTACTGGGCACTCATGACGCTCGTGCCGGTCCCCGATACCGGCGTGCCCGGGCGCTTCGTACTGGACAAGCCCGACCAGCTGCTGAGCGCCTGGCTCGACCGTGCCATCCTTGGGGTCGATCATCTCTGGGCGGGCGGCAAGACGTGGGATCCCGAAGGGCTGCTGAGCACACTGCCGGCCGTAGGCACCATGCTGTGCGGCACCTTCGCGGGGAAGTGGTTGAGCCACAGCGAGCGACCGCTCACTGATCGACTGGCCGGATTGTTTGCCGTGGGCGCGTTCGCCATGATGCTCGGCTCGATGTGGCACTGGGTGTTCCCGATCAACAAGAGCATCTGGACCAGCTCGTATGTCGTGTTCACCGCCGGCATCGGGGCCGTCTCGCTGGCGACCATCATGTGGATCGTCGATGTGCTGCAGTGGCGCCGGTGGACGACCCCGTTCGTGGTCTACGGCATCAACCCGATGCTCGCCTTCCTCGGCTCCGGGCTCATGGCCCGCTGCATCTCGTCCATCTGGACCTGGGAGACGGCCGGCGGAACGCGAACCTCCGCACAGGGGTTCGTATTCAATACCGTCTTCGCGTCATGGCTTCCGCCGCGGGAAGCTTCGCTTGCCTATGCCGTGAGCTTCGTGAGTTTCTGGTACCTCGTGCTGCTGGGAGCCCGCAAACGCGGCTTCGTCCTCAAGGTGTGATGTCATGATCCGTCGTGTTTGCGCGTTCGTGAGTCCCAAGTGGCGGCGGTGCTGTGGGCTCGCGCTGGCGGCGCTGTTGCTCACGCCGGCGGCTCCTCCGGGAACGGCATCAGCCGAGTCGGCTGGTGCCATGACGACGACAGCGTCGCCGCAGCAGGCGCGTAAACGGCAGCCGCCGCGCACCAAGAAAAAGAAGCAGCCCACCACGCGTTCCAAGCGTGCGACGGCCAAGAAGCGCAGTCGCACGCGCGCGCCCATCGTCCCGGTCCTGCGCCACACGACTCCGCGCGGGGCAGGGGCGCTTACTGCCGACCTTACCGCGCTCCTGGGCAGTCGCACCCGCAACGGTGATTGGGGGGCGATGGTGGTGAGCATCACACGCGGGGACACGCTCTTTTCGCACGGTGCCGACAGCAAGCTCGTGCCGGCGAGTACGATGAAGCTGTTCACCGCGGCGGTGGCGCTCGACAAGCTGGGCGCCGAGTACACCTTCAGTACCGACGTCCTGCGCGATGGTACCGTGGGCCGAGACGGCACGCTCAACGGCAATCTCATCCTGCGTGGCGACGGCGACCCGTCGCTATCGCCACGTTTCGTGCGTGGCGGTCCGGCGGCGTCGATGGCGCTGCTGGCGCAGCTCGTGGCGGGGGCCGGTATCAAGCGGGTCACGGGCAGCCTTATCGCCGACGCGAGTGGCTTCGAGGGGCGTCGCATCCCCGAGGGATGGCTGTCCCGCTACGCGGGTGCCGGATACGCCGCACCATTCTCGGCGCTTACGCTCAACGAGAACATCGTGATTGTGGGCATCGCGCCCGGTCGCTCCGGTGGGGCCGCCTCGGTGTTTCTGGAACCGGCCACCACGGGGTTCACCGTCACGAACACCGTGCGTACCGTCGCCGGCGGCGGCACCCGCATCAGTGCACGTCGCATCGGCGACGATCGTATCGTGGTGTCGGGAACCATCGGTGCGCGGGCCGGCACGTCGCGCTACCAGCTGGTGGTGGGTGACCCGGTCACGTTCACGGCCGGCGCGCTCAAGGCCGCGCTCGAATCGCAGGGGGTGAAGGTCGATGGCGAGGTCCGCGTCGGGCGCACCCCGGAGCAGGCGGCCATTGTGGCCAGCTTGCCCTCACCGCCGCTCGCGCGACTGGTGAGTGTGATGAACCGCGAAAGCATCAACATCTTCGCGGAGCTCCTGTACCGGAACGCGGCGCGTGGCATCGAGCGGAAAACGGTAGGCTCGGCGGAGAGCGCCGGGGCAACGCTGAAGACGTTCATGACGAAGGATGTCGGCGCGGACGCCGACGCCGTCACCGCGACCGATGGCAGTGGGCTCTCGGTGCTCGATCGTGTCACTCCGCGGGCGCTCGTGCAGTTGCTCGATCACGCGCATCGTGCGCCGTGGGGCAGTGCGTTTCACGCATCACTGCCCGTGGCCGGCGAATCGGAGCTGCTGCGCAACCGCATGCGGGCCACGCCCGCACAAGGCAACCTGCACGCGAAGACCGGTACCACCAACGATGTGATCGGGCTGTCGGGGTACGTTACCGCCGAGAATGGCGAAATTCTTGCCTTTGCCTTTCTCTACAACGGCAAGGACCGGTGGCACGCGCGCGAAACCATCGATGCGATGGGACCGACCATGGCGGCCTTCTCCCGCGACTGATTGCTCGGAGCTGAGATCTGAGATTCGAGCGGGCGAAACGCAGCGCGAGCGTGAGCACTGCGCTCGGATAGACGCGAGAGGTCAGCGTTCCCGAAGTGAGAAGCGACGGTCGTTCCTCGCTTCTCATTCTGGTCTCTCGATGCTCCCGCTGGACTCTCGGATCTCAGAGCACCGCGATGCCATGTCAGCGTTTGCGGTTCCGCCGGTCCTTACCGCTCGGCAGCGCTCCTCGCACCCTGCTCGCGCCCGCGCGCGGATCCAGATCCATCCCGCTCGCGGTCGTGAGGGCGCGGAAACCGGAGAGCACCATCCCGCTGCTGTTCGCGCCAGCCGCCACGGTGCTGTTGTAACCCACCGCGAAGGCGCCGCCGGGGCCCGTTGGCGCCCCGCTCACGGACCACAGCAGGTCGGCGGTCCCGCTGCTCATGGTCGACCAGGTGCTGCCGTTCCACCGCAGGATCAACCCGGCATCGCCGGTGGCGTACACGTCGTTCGCGGACGGGCCCCAGATCGACGTGAGCATCGCGCTGCTGGGCATCGTCATGCTGGTCCAGGCGCTGCCGGTGTTGCGGAAGGCGATACCGGTGGCCCCCGACACCGCACTGCCCACCGCCATCAGATTGGCAGCGCTGCTGCCCCACACACCTGCGAGGGTGCCCGAAGTGGACGCGTTCACCGGGCTCCACGAGGTGCCGTTGAAGCGCAGCGCGACGCCGTTCTCACCGGTAGCGTACACGTCGCTGGCTGAGGTCCCGTAGATGGCCCACAGCGGACTGGCGGACGTGGTGGAGACACTCCAGCTGCTGCCGTTGAAGCGCAGGACTTCGCCGCTCGCGGTCACCGCGTACACGTTGTTCGACGCCGTTCCCCACAGGCTGTATACGCTGCTTGTCGACGGGAAACTCATGGCACTCCAGCTCGAGCCATTGTAGCGAAGCATGATGCCGTTGTCGCCGCCGGCGAAGGCATCACCCGCGCTTGCTCCCCACACCGCGTTCAGCGTGCCCGTGGTCGGCGTGCTCTGCCGCGCCCAGGTGGACCCGTTCCAGCGATATACGAACCCGAACTCGCCCACGGCCCAGGCATTGGTCGCCGATGTGGTCCAGACATCGACGAGGTCGGGCGCCAAACTCACGGTTTCCCACGAGGTCCCGCTGAGGCGCATGACGCTGCCACGCTGCCCGCTCGTCCAGACGTTGCCGCTGGCATCGATGGCCGCACCGAAGAGACGGGGCGCGTACGGCGTGCTCACCGGCGCCACGGTGTTGTTGGTCAGGGAGTAGAGACCGTTGTCGCTCGCGAAGTAGTAGCGACCGCTGTTCGCCGTGCTACCGGTGACGTTGTACAGGTCGGCAGTGAGATTGCCGCCGGTCACGCGCGACCAACTCGTGCCGTTCCACCGCACGATGGTGCCGAAGGTCCCGACTGCCACGGCGTTGCTCGCACTGATCGCACTCACGCCGTACAGCGTTTCGGTGGTGCCCGAGGTGACGCGCGTCCACGACGATCCGTTCCAGCGCAGGATCTCGCCTGACGATCCCACCGCGAATCCGTTGGTTCCCGACGTCCACACGCCGTATAGCGTCTGCCCGGAACCCGTTGGCGTGCTCGCCCACGACGAGCCGTTGAAGCGGAGCACCAGCCCACCGGCGCCCACGGCGAAGGCGGTGTTCGCGTCCTCCACATGGATGCCGTTCAACGTTTGCTGTGTGCCGCTGCTCATGCGCGACCAACTGGTTCCGTCGAAGCGTGCGATCGCGCCGTTGGTGCCGACCGCCATCACT
This sequence comes from Gemmatimonas sp., assembly GCF_044345575.1. Classification (GTDB taxonomy): domain Bacteria; phylum Gemmatimonadota; class Gemmatimonadetes; order Gemmatimonadales; family Gemmatimonadaceae; genus Gemmatimonas. Next base: position 13,937 of record NZ_JBIJAW010000031.1, on the reverse strand, counting down.
GTGGCCGCACTGCTGGCGCTCACCGCGAGGAACCGGGTGCCGAAACCATTGCCGGTAGCCGAGAGCACCCATGCACTGCCGTTGAAGACGTAGATGTCCCCCTTTGAATTCACGGCGAACGCATTCGTGGCCGACGTCGCGTCGAGAGAGACCACATCTTCGTGCAGCGCCCCGCCGAGCCGCGTGCTGCTCCACGATGTGGCAAGCTGCGGCGGGGTCGCGCTGACGGTCACGGCGGCCGTGGCCGACTTGGTGGGGTCCACCGACGAGGTGGCCGTGATGTTCGCCGTGCCGTTCGCCAGTCCAGTCACCACGCCCGTGACGGTGACGCTCGCCACGGCAGGATTGTCGCTCCGGAACGTCACCCCCGTGCCCGCACCGCCGCTCACGACGACGTTCGGGACCAGTTGCACCGTCTGTCCGACCTGGACCAGCGACGTGCTCGGGGTGAGGCTCACTGAACGCACCGATGGAATCGTCGCCACAGTGATCGATGCCGAAGCGCGGCGTGTGGTGTCCGCAATCGATACGGCCGTGATGACGGCCGATCCGTTGGCCAGCGCTGTCACCTGACCGCTGGCACTGACGGTGGCTACGGCGCTGTTGTTGGTGCGCCATGTCACGCCCGTGCTCACTCCCGCGTCGGCCTGCACACTCGCACTGAGTGTCGCGACATCGGTGGGGGAGAGGGTCAGACTCGTGGGCGACACGGTGACCACCGGAACGCTGCGCACCGTGATCAGCGAGGCGCTCTGCTTGGTGGTGTCGGCGGTCGACACGGCCGTCACGACGGTCGCGCCGGCACTCACACCGACGATAAGCCCGGCGCTACTCACCGAGGCCACGGCGGGATTGGCCGAGCGCCATTGAATGGTCGTGTCCGCACCGGGGTCGGCGGAGATGCTTGCCGTCAGTTGCCGCGTCTCGCCCATAGCCACTGTCGCCGCCGTGGGCTGCACGGCCACGTCGCGTACGAGCGCGACGATCGTGATGCTCGCGATGCCGCGACGCGTGGTATCGGCCGCGAGAATGGCCGAGATCGTTGTGGTGCCCGGCGCGACGCCGGTGATCAACCCGTTCGACGAAATCATGGCCACCGACGGATTGGCCGAACGCCAGATGATTGCTCGGCTCAGGCTCTCTTCGGCCTGTACCGTGGCATTCATCTGCCGGGTCTGGCCGGGGCTCAGTGTGCTCGTACCCGGTGAGACCGTCACCGATCGGGGGACGCGCACCGCCACAACGATCGAGTCGTACATGCTCGTAAACGCCGCGGATCGCACCCGCACCGTCACGGTGCCGAGGCCCACGCCGATGAGCTTGCCGCCCTGGGTAATCGATGCCACGGTGGGATTGCTCGTGCTCCACTCTACGGCACGAGACTCACCGTCGTTCACATCGACCGTGACGTTGAGCTGGGTTTCGTCACCAAGGAACAGTTCGCTGGGCGGATTGCTGATAACCACGCTGCGGGGCGCGGTCACGGTGAGCTGCGTGGCGGCTGTCAGGCGCGGGTCGCCGACGGCGCTCACGCGGATGACCGTGCTGCCGGGCTGGATGCCGGTCACTACGCCGTTCGCCACGGTCGCGATGGTCGGATTCGCGCTCTCCCACCGCAACGCGGTCGCGGCGCCGGAATCAGCATCGACCGTGGGGGTGATGGCCGTGCTCGACCCGGCGCGGACCTGCGATGCGCTCGGCAGCGTGAGGCCGCGGACGACATTGACGTGTACGGCCAGTTCCTGTGTCACCGTGCCGCTGGTGGCGCGAATGACGGTGCGTCCGGGAGCGCGAGCCGTAATGGTCGCTGTGGTCCCGGCACTGGAAACGTCGGCGATCGTGATGTCGGCGCTCGACCACGCTACGCCGGCGCTGGTAAGCACCACACCACCGGCATCGCGGACGACCACCGACACGGTGCCGGAGGCCCCGATGGCCCCGAGGCCGAGCGCGTTCGCCGAAAACTCGATGCGGGACGGTACCCCGGTCTGGGGGGCGCTGTTCGATCCGCCGGTGGTGCCACCGGGGGGGCTGCCGGAACCGGCGATGTCGGCGCTACCGGCGCAAGCGGTAAGCAGGGCGAACGACAGGGCCGTGACCGTGCTGGACACGGGCAGCCGCCGCGGCTGCATGGCTCGCCGATGGGAGAAGGTCAGGAACGTGGGCATCGCAAGGGCATTAGGGGTCGCATACCGTCCGTCACAAAGACGAACGAGTCACGCTGCGGGCACGGCCGCGCATGCGAACCTGACACTCCTGCGACTGGGCGCCGTGGCAATCGTCACACTGGTGGTGCGATGGTCACGGCGCCGGCCTCGCCGTCACTTCACGGCGCCGAACTCCTGGGTATCGCGGGGCGCCGTCATGGCCGCCGGGTTGAGCACGGCTTCCAGCTGCTCGCGGGTGAGCAGCCCGCGCTCGAGGACGATGTCGAACACGCCGCGCCCACTCGCGAGGGCCGTGCGCGCCACATCGCTGGCGGCCTCATAGCCGATCACGGGGACGAGTGCGGTCACGATGCCGATGGAGTGCTCCACGAAGTGCCGCATGCGGTCGGCGTTGGCCGTGATGCCGGTGATGCACCGCTCGCGCAGCACCGCGCAGGCGTTCCGCAGCATGTCGATGCCGCGCAGGAGGCGATAGGCGATCACCGGTTCGAAAGCGTTGAGCTGTAACTGCCCCGCTTCGGCGGCCATGGTGACCGTCACGTCGCCACCGATCACATCGAAGCAGACCTGATTCACCACTTCGGGGATCACCGGGTTCACCTTGCCCGGCATGATCGACGAGCCGGGCTGCATGGCCGGCAGGTTGATCTCGCCGAAGCCCGCGCGCGGCCCCGACGACAGGAGGCGCAGGTCGTTGCAGATCTTCGACAGTTTGGTGGCGGTGCGCTTCATCACGCCCGACAACTGCACGAAGGCCCCCGTGTCGCTGGTGGCTTCCACCAGATCGGGGGCAGTGATCACCGGCACCCCGGACACCTGCGCGAGGTGTCTGGCCACGAGATCGGCGTAACCCGGCGGCGCGTTGATGCCGGTGCCGATGGCGGTGGCGCCAAGATTGATTTCGCGGATGAGCCCCTGCGCTTCGGCAAGGCGGTCCACATCCTCGCGGAGCGTGTTCGCGAAGGCCATGAACTCCTGCCCCAGCGTCATCGGCACGGCATCCTGCATCTGCGTGCGCCCCATCTTGAGCAGCGGGGCGAATTCGGTGCCCTTGGCCGCGAACGCGTCGGCCAGCCGGCTGAGCTCCTCGCGGAACGCGGCGAGGCTCTTGTGCAGTGCGAGACGCACGGCGGTGGGATACACGTCGTTCGTGGACTGCGAGAGGTTCACATGATCGTTGGGGCTTACGACGTGATAGGCACCACGGGGCTCGTTGCGCAGTTCGAGCGCCCGGTTCGCAATGACCTCGTTGGCGTTCATGTTGGTGCTCGTACCGGCGCCGCCCTGAATCATGTCCACGAGGAAGTGCTCGTGGTGGCGACCGGCGCGGAGTTCGCGCGCGGCGCGCACGATCACCTCACAGGTCGGGTCGTCGAGCAGTCCGAGTTCGTGGTTGGTGAGCGCGGCGGCTTCCTTCACTTCGGCCAGCGCCTCGATGAGCACCGGGAATTCACGCAGCGGGATGCCGGTGATGGGGAAGTTCTCCAGCGCGCGCAGCGTCTGCACGCCATACAACGCCTCGTCGGGGACCTCGCGCTCGCCGAGCAGGTCGTGTTCGACTCGCGTACGGTTGCCGCCGAACCCGAGGGCGCGTCCGCGCCCCACGAGCGTGGCGTCGGCGCGGCGGAGACGCGCACTGATGGCGCGCGCGGCGCGGGCGACGAGGGCCGCATACAGCTGTGGCGCCTCGCGCGTGATGTCGTCGAGTTGCGTGCGAGTGAGCAGCACGCAGAGGCCGGGCATGATCACGCGCGCCGTGGTGCCATGCGTGCTGTCGTCGAGCAGCAGCCCTTCGCCGACCGCTTCACCGGCGCCGAGCGTGACGAGGCGCGTGGAGCGACCGTCGGCCGACTTTTCGATGGCGACCGCCCCGCTGAGCAGGATGGCGAACCGCTGGCGTGCTTCCCCCTCGTTGAAAATGGTCGAGTCGGCCACGAGCTCGTGCGGCGTCACGTGGCGGGCAAGTTTCCAGAGGTGCGCGTCGGTGAAGCCCTCGAGGAACGAGGTGGCGCGCAGCTGGTCGGCGAGTTCGGCCGGAGTGGTCATGGAGGCGGGGACTGCGGAAGGAGGGAACGGCGGAAGCTCTAACGGCGGGAGCCTGACTACGAACGGTAACTGCGCGACCCGCAGACAGCAGACGGCAGGAAGTACAGCTCGCAGACGGGAGGAATATGGAAGTCCGGGCGCGGGCGCTTCGCGCCGCGCCCGATTTCCTTATTTCCCCCGTCTGCCGTCTGTTGTTCCTGCGGTCTGCCGTCTGCTGGTGGGCGCGATCATGCAAAGCGCGCCATACTACAGGGACGCGTGATGCCCTTTCCGTCATAGAGCCCCTCCCCATGCCTCTCTCCCGCCGTGATTTCCTCGAGCGGTCCGCCGTATTGTCGGCGGCCGGGTTCGTTCCGCGTCTTCCTGAAGCGTGGCCGGCTGAGTCCGCCACGATGCCCGCAGCCGTCCCGGCAGGGTTCCGTGGCCGACCGTGCGTGGTGTCGTCGTCCAATGGCATCCGCGGCGTGAAGGTGGCCTACGACAAGATGCTGGCCGGTGAGGATCCCCTCGACGCGGCCATCGCCGGCGTGAACATCCAGGAGCTCGATCCCGATGATCAGTCGGTGGGGCTCGGCGGGCTCCCCAACGAGGAAGGGGTGGTGCAGCTCGATGCGTCGTGCATGCACGGCCCCACCCGTCGCGCGGGCTCGGTGGCGTGCATCGAGGGGATCGCTACCCCGTCGCTCGTGGCGAAAGCGGTCATGGACTACACCGACCACGTGATGCTGGTGGGCGAGGGCGCGACGCGGTTCGCCAAGGCGATGGGGTTCAAGGAGCAGAACCTGCTCACCGAGAAATCGCGTCAGGACTGGATGCGCTGGAAGTCGCGTCTCAACGCGAACGATGCGTGGCTCGACCACAACGACGATATCAAGATCAAGTTCACCACCGGCACGATCAACATGAACGCGGTGAACGCGAACGGGGATCTGGGCTCGGTGACCACGACGAGCGGCATGGCGTGGAAGGTGCCGGGGCGTATCGGGGATTCGCCCATCGTGGGGGCGGGGCAGTACTGCGACAACACCGTGGGGGCGGCCGGGAGCACCGGACGCGGCGAGGCGAACATCAAGACCTGCGCCTCGTTCCTCATCGTAGAGTTCATGCGCCAGGGCATGGCCCCGCAGCAGGCCTGCCTCAAGACGCTCGAGCGGGTGGTGGCCATGACCGAAGCCCGGCTCCTCGGCCCCGGCGGTCGCCCACGCTTCGATCTCGAGTTCTACGCGGTCACCAAGGCCGGTGAATTCGGGGGCGCGACGCTCTACTCCGGGGGCAAGTTCGCGGTGTGCGACGAGAAGGGCGCGCGACTCGAGGAAGCGGCGTACCTGTACCGGAGGTAAGGCGGGCGGCCCGGGGGGGGGCGGTACTACGCGCGATCGACTACGCGTTGGAACCTACGCGTTGGCACGGACGCGTTGGCGCGAACGCGTTGGCAAGGACGCAGAGGGACGCCGGCACCAACGCCGGCACCAACGCCGGCACAAACGCCGGCACCAACGCCCCCCGCCCTCGAGCGACCGGCGAAGCCCGGTCGCCCCGTTTTTGCCCGCGTCGGCGCCCGCGCCCCTCGCGTTTGTGCCAACGCGTTCGCGCCAACGCGTTGCTGCCAACGCGTCCCTGCCAACGCGTAGTCGATCGCGCGTAGTCGACCGAGCGTAGTCCCGCCCCCCCCCCCCCCGCCCCCCCGCCCCGCCCGGACCCGCGTCCCCGCCCCTCGGCCCGGTTAGATTTCAGGGATGCACGAGACCGACGCCCCGACCCCGTATTTGCCCGCGGCCGTAGAGCCCAAGTGGCAGCAGCGCTGGACCGACCGCGGCACCAATACCGCGAAGCTCGAGAATCCGGCACGCCCGTTCTACGCGCTCATGATGTTCCCCTACCCGAGCGCCGAAGGGCTGCACGTGGGGAACCTCTTCGCGTTCACCGGCAGCGACATTTCCGCGCGCTTCCACCGGCTCATGGGACACGACGTGTTCCAGCCGCTCGGCTTCGATGCGTTCGGCATCCACTCCGAGAACTACGCGCTCAAGGTCGGCGCGCACCCCATGGAGCTCACCCCGAAGAACGTCGCGAACTTCACGCGACAGCTCGGGCGCGCCGGCTTCATGGTGGACTGGAACCAGAAGGTCGACACCTCGCGCCCCGACTACTACAAGTGGACGCAGTGGGTCTTCCTCCAGCTCCACAAGCAGGGGCTCGCGTACAAGAAGGCGGCCGCGGTGAACTGGTGTCCGTCGTGCAAGACGGTGCTCGCCAACGAACAGGTCGAGGACGGCCACTGCGAGCGCTGCAGCAGCGCCGTGGAGCAGCGCTTCCTCGAGCAGTGGTTCTTCAAGATCTCCGAGTACGCACCGCGACTGCTCGCCAATCTCGAGTGGCTCGACTGGTCGGCGATCACCAAGCAGGCGCAGCGCAACTGGATCGGCAAGTCGGAGGGCGCACAGCTCACGTTCGACATCGCCGGACACAGCGACCGGGTCACGGTCTTCACCACGCGCGCCGATACCATCTACGGCGCCACGTACCTCGTTCTCGCCCCCGAGCATCCGCTCGTCGCCACGCTCACCACCGATGCGCAGCGCGCGGCGGTGACGCAGTACGTGGAGGCCACGAAGAAGCAGGATCTCATCTCGCGCAAGAGTACGAAGGAGAAGACCGGTGTCTTCACCGGGGCGTATGCCGTCAATCCCGCCACGCAGCAGCAGATTCCGGTGTGGATCGCCGACTACGTGCTCATGGAGTACGGCACCGGCGCCATCATGGCCGTCCCGGGACACGACGAGCGCGATTTCGAGTTCGCGCAGGTGTTCGCGTTGCCCATCGTGCGCGTGGTCGCCGGCCCCGATGATCAGGCGGATACCCCCCTCGGCGATGCGGCGTTCACCGACGACGAACACGGCCGTCTCGTGAATAGCGGCACGTTCGACGGCCTGCCCGTGCAGGACGCCAAGCGCACCGTTACGCAGTGGCTGGCCGACCAGGAGCACGCGAAAGCGGTGGTGAACTACCGTCTCCACGACTGGTGCATCTCGCGGCAGCGGTACTGGGGCCCGCCGATTCCCATCATCTACTGCGATACGTGCGGCGCGGTGCCGGTGCCTGAGCAGGATCTGCCGGTCGAGCTCCCGAACATCCCCGACTTCAAGCCCGACGACAGCGGCATTTCGCCGCTCGCCCGGCATGAAGAGTGGTATCGCGTGCCATGTCCGACCTGTGGCAAGACGGCGCGCCGCGAAACCGACGTGAGCGACACCTTTCTCGATAGCGCCTGGTACTTCCTGCGTTATCCGAGCGCCACACGCGATGACATTGCGTTCGATCGCGAGCGCACGAAGACGTGGTTGCCTGTGAACTCGTACATCGGCGGCAACGAACACGCCGTGCTGCATCTGCTGTACTCGCGCTTCATCACCATGGTGATGAAGGACGGGGGCTTCATCGACTTCGAGGAGCCGTTCACGCGCTTCCGCGCGCACGGCATGATCATCCGCGAAGGCGCGAAGATGTCGAAGTCGAAGGGCAACGTGATCAACCCCGACGTGTACATGGAGGAGTGGGGCGCCGATGCGTTCCGCATGTATCTCATGTTCCTCGGACCCTACGAGGAAGGCGGCGACTTCCGCGATCAGGGGATCAGCGGTGTGCGTCGCTTCCTCGACCGGTTGTGGGCGTCGGTGCGCGATGCCCGTACCGATGGGGCGCCCGATGCCGACGTCCTGCGCAAGATGCACCGCACCATCAAGAAGGTCGGTGAGGATACGGCAAACCTGGGTTACAACACCGCCATCGCGGCGATGATGGAGTACATGAACGCCGTACGCCGAGGTGAGCGCACGCCGCATCGCGACGAGGTGCTGCCGCTCGTCCAGCTGGCCGCGCCGTTTGCCCCGCACCTCGCCGAAGAGTGCTGGGAAGCGCTCGGCCACACGGGCAGCGTGTTCGATGCCGGCTGGCCGTCGTTCGATCCGGCCATGCTCGTGGACGACGAGGTGGATCTCGTGGTGCAGGTGAACGGCAAGGTACGTGGCAAGTTGCGCGTCCCCGTGGCCATCACGCAGGACGACGCGCTCGCGCTGGCCCGCGCCGACGAGGGAATCGCGAAGTTCCTCACCGGCGAGTTCAAGAAGGTCGTGTTCGTGCCCAAACGACTGCTGAACATCGTCGTGTGATGACAAAGGCGGTGAGCCCAGAGGAAACCCTCCGGGCCCGCCCTTGTGTCAGAAGTGGCGAACATCCCACCGAGGTTACCATGATCCTGTTTCCATTCCGCCGCTCTTCGATTGCGGCAATCACTGTGCTCACGGCCAGTGCTGCGCTTGCAGCGGTGGCCACCCCGTGCGACGCCCAGCCGCGCGAAGAGCGCGAAGTGCGCATCGCGCGCACGCCGGCGGCTGGTATGACCTTCGTGCGCGGGGGGCCGGCCAATCGCGCCGTTCTCGGCGTCACGCTCGCCGAAGCGTCACGGGCCGATACTGCCGGCGTACGCCTCGAGAGTGTTGCTCCCAACAGTCCGGCGGCCAAGGCCGGTCTTAAGGCGGGCGACCTCATCACGGACATCAACGGCGTGAACCTCAAGGTGTCGCGCGAGGACGCCGAGGATCCCGCGTCGGAAGGGCTCGCACAGCGCCGTCTGCAGCGCACGATGGGGCGCGCCAAGCCGGGGGACGACGTGAAGCTGCAGGTGCGCAGCGGCACCGCCACGCGCACCGTGACGGTGAAGGCCGCCGCGGAAGAGGAGCTCGAGCAGTCGGTGGCGCAGTTCGAGGAGCGCATCATCACCCGCAGCCCCGATTGGGTCTTCACCGAACGCCGCACGGGCGGCCGCCCACGCGGTGCGGTTGGCGTGACCATCGGGAGTGCGGGGAATGCGCGTGACACGCTCGGACTCTTCGTGAACAGTGTCGTGACCGGTGGGGCGGCCGAGAAGGCGGGCATCATCGAGGGCGAGCGCATCGCGGCCGTGAACGGCATGGATGTGCGCGTCCCGCGGGAAGACGTGGACGACGATCAGATGGCCTCGGCTCGTGTGGATCGTTTCGTACGCGAGATCCAAAAGGCCGAGCCTGGCAAGACCGTCGCCATGCGGGTGTGGGGCAACGGCCGCTATCGCGACGTGACCGTCACGGTGCAAAAGGCCGAGGACCTGCCCAGTGGGGCGACCATGGGCGGCGAACCGCAGGTTTTCGAGTTCCGCGGGAAGGGTGACGAACCACAGGTCTTCGAATTCCGCGGGAAGGGCGACGAACCGCAGCTCTTCGAGTTCCGCCGCGACCGCCCGGCCCGCGGCCGTATCCGCATCAACGGCAATGAAATCGAGATCGACGGGCAGGGCATCGAGCGCGCGATGGAGGAGATGGGGCGGCGCTTGCAGGATCGCATGCGCGACGTGGAGATCGACGTGCGCAGCCTACGCACGCTGCCGGAGCGGTCGGGGGCGGTAAGGATTCGGACCGGGCGGGCGGCGGTCTGAGCGGTTCGGCCGTACTGAGCGCGGGTCTCAAACAGCAGACCGCAGACGGCAGGAACCACAGCACGCAGTGAGGGAGGAATGCGGTACAACAACCCGGGAGCCCGCGCTGCGCGCGGCTCCCGATATCTCTACCGCAAAGGAAATCGGGGGCGCCGCGAAGCGGTCGCCCCCGTGTTGTTGTACCGAACTCCTCCCGTTCTGCGTGCTGTAGTTCCTGCCGCCTGCCGTCTGCTGGTGGTCGCCCACCCCATCCCGCCAAAGCCCCGCCCAACCCCCCGCCCCCATCCCACCCTCCAGCCCCATCCGCAACACATCTCCCCCGGTTGGCGTTTAACACACATCAACCTCTCGGCGGAACGCCGGTCCGACCGACCGACGATCCGTGCCTTCGTTTCCGTCGTTCGCCCCGCGAATGTCCGCAATTGAATCGCCGTCGCGCTCCGCGCGCGGCTTCGCCATACAGGCCGTCCGCCCGTTCGTTTATGCGCCCGCCGTGGCGCTCCTCGGACTCGCGGCTGCCGCGTGCAAGGAACCCCCCAAGCCGCAGCGCCCGGTGCCCACCGTGTCGGTCACCACGACCAAGCCGGCGCCGCTCCCCTACGTGGTCACCGCGAACGGACAGGTCGAGCCCAATCGCACCGTGGCGGTCCAGTCGTTGGTTTCGGGGCAGCTCACCCGCGTGGCCATCGCCGAGGGCGACGAGGTGCGCGAAGGGCAGGTGCTCTTCCAGATCGATGCGCGCCCGTTCCGCGCCGAGGTCGAGCGATTGCAGAGCACGCTGGCCCGCGATGAAGCGACGCTCGTGCGCGCCCGCGGCGACTCGGTACGCTTCGCCTCACTGGCCAAGGACGGCTACGTCACCAAGCAGCAGCTCGATCAGGCCTACGCCGAAGCGTCGGCGCTTGCGGCGACGGTGGCGGCCGGCCGCGCTTCGCTGCAGCGCGCGCGGCTCGACCTCGAGAACACCACGGTGAAGGCACCCATCTCGGGGCGCACCGGCCAGCTGCTGTACAAGGCCGGCTCGCTCGTGCGTGCGTCGGCCGACCAGCTCGTCACCATCAACGAGCTGCGCCCCGTGCTCGTGCGGTTCCCGGTGCCTGAGCGCGACTTCGAGGAACTCCGCAATCGAGCGGGACTCGACAAGCCGCTCGAGGTGCAGGTCATCCCCAACACCGCCGATACGTCGCACGTGGTCACCGGCACGCTCACCTTCGTGGACAATCAGGTCGATCGCGCCACGGGCTCCGTGCTCCTCAAGGCGCGGGTGGCCAACGAGGATCGCAATCTGTGGCCCGGGCAGTTCGTGACTGTGAAGCTCCAGCTCAGTGTCGACGAAAACGCCATCACGCTTCCGTCGGAGGCGGTGGTCACCAGCGGCGCCAACACCTTCGTGTACCTCATGGAAGCCGGGAAGGCGAAGCGCGCGTCGGTGAAGGTCGGCCGCCCCGCCGGTACGCTGGTGAAGATCGACAGCGGGCTCGTGGGTGGTGAGCAGGTGATCATCGAAGGACAGGCCCGTCTCCGTGACGGCGCCCCGGTGCAGCTGCGCAAGCCGGCCGGCGCCAGCGGTGGCCGCAACGGTGGTGGCCGCAACGGCGGTGGCCGCGGGGATAGCGGAGCGAAGCCGGGAGCCACTGGAGGCCAGGGAGGGCCCGCACGATGAGTCAGCCGTCGCAGGGACCGGCGAACGACGTGCCGCCGGAAGTCGCCAACACCAGCAACCTCAGCGAGATCTGGATTCGCCGACCCATCATGACCACGCTGGTCATGACGGCGATTCTCATCTTCGGCGCGGTGGCGTACCAGCGCCTCGCTGTGAGCGACCTGCCCACCATCGACTATCCCACCATCACGGTGTCGGCCAACCTCCCGGGCGCGAGCCCCGAGGTCATGGCCACGTCGGTGGCCACGCCGCTCGAACAGCAGTTCGCCACCATCAGCGGTATCGACAACATCACGTCGTCGAGCTCGCAGGGGAGCACCAACGTCACGATTCAGTTCAATCTCGATCGTGACATCGACAAGGCCGCCGCCGATGTGCAGTCGGCCATCTCCAAGTCGCTGCGCCAGCTGCCGCAGGGCATCAATCCGCCGTCGTACAACAAGGCGAACGCGGCCGACTCGCCCATCATGATGTACTCGCTCACCTCCGATGTGATGTCGCGAGCGGAGCTCAACGAGTACGCCGAAACGTTCATCGGGCAGAAGCTCAGCACGGTGACCGGGGTGGCGCAGGTGCAGATCTACGGCTCGGCCAAGTTCGCCGTGCGCGTGCAGCTCGATCCCAGCGCGCTCGCCCAGCGCGGCATCGGCATCGACGAAGTGCAGCAGGCCATCAATCAGGGGAACTCCAACTCCCCGGCCGGCGTGCTCATGGGGCCCAACCAGGCCTTCACGCTGCAGGCCACCGGCCAGCTCAAGAACGCCGCCGAGTTCCGGCAGCTCGTGGTGGCCAATCGCGACGGCGTGCCGGTGCGTCTTGGTGATCTCGGCACCGTGTACGACGGGTTGCAGCAGCTGCGCGGCTTCAGCGAGATCAACGGCGTGAGCAACATCTCGCTGGCGATCATCCGCCAGCCCGGCGTGAACACCGTCGCCACCGCCAAGGCGGTCGAGCACGAAATGGCGCAGCTCGAGGAACAGCTGCCCCCCGGCGTGAAGCTCTTCACGGTCTTCAGCCGCGCCGAGGCGATCGAGGAAGCGGTGCTCGACGTGCAGTTCACGCTGGCGCTGACGGTCGCGCTCGTCGTGATGGTGATCTTCCTGTTCCTCCGCAACGCGCGCGCGACCATCATCCCGTCACTAGCCCTGCCGTTCTCCATCATCGGCACGTGCATTGTGATGTGGGCGCTCGACTACAGCCTCAACAACCTCACGCTCATGGCGCTCACGCTCGCCGTGGGCTTCGTGGTGGACGACGCCATCGTGATGCTCGAGAACATCGTGCGTCACATGGAAATGGGGAAATCGCCCATGCGCGCGGCGCTCGACGGCAGCAAGGAGATCAGCTTCACGATTCTCTCCATGACGCTGTCGCTGGTCGCCGTGTTCATTCCGCTGCTGTTCATGCCGGGGCTCATCGGACGGCTGTTCCGCGAGTTCGCCGTGACCATCGGCGTCGCGATTCTCGTATCGGGCTTCGTCTCGCTCACGCTCACCCCCATGCTCGCCGCCAAGTTCCTCAAGGGCGGAGAAGGGCATGAGGAGCCCACGGGCGTCTGGCGCTCAGTGGAGCGGCTCTATCAGCGCTCCGAGAATGCCTACGTGTCGTCGCTGCAGTGGGTGATGCGTCACCGTGGGCTCACCATGGTGTTCAGCGCGATCACGCTGGTGGCCACCGTGGGGCTGTTCATGACCATCCCCAAGGGCTTCCTCCCCTCCGAGGATACGGGGCGCCTGCAAGGATCGGTGGAAGGGCCCGAAGGGATCGGCTACGACGCGCTGGCGGTGAAGGCGCGTGAAGTGGGCAAGATCATCCAGGAGAGTCCGTACGTGGAGCGCGTGAGCGTCTCCATTGGAGGCGGGCCGTGGGGCGGCAGCAACAGCGCACGCCTCATGCTCACGCTCAAGGATCGCAAGCAGCGTCCGCACGTGGATCAGGTGATGCGCGAGATCACGCGCGCCACCTCGGGGGTGCCGGGCGTGCAGGTGTTCCTGCGCAATCCGCCGCCGATCAACATTGGTGGCCGTCGAGGCAACAGCGCGTATCAGGTGTCGCTGCAGGGTGCCGACATCGCCGAACTCTACACCAGCGCGCGCGCCCTCGAACAGCGCATGCGTGACCTGCCGGAGCTCGAGAACATCTCGAGCGACCTGCAGGTGGGCAACCCGCAGGTGGGTATCGTTATCGATCGCGAGCGCGCCTCCTCGCTCGGCGTGACTGCGACACAAATCGAGAACGCGCTCTACAACGCCTACGGATCGCGTCAGGTCAGCACCATCTACACGCAGGTGAACCAGTACCAGGTCATTCTCGAGCTCAAGGAAGAGTTTCAGAAGGACCCGGCGGCCCTGAGCCAACTGTTCATCCGCTCCAACACCGGCAACCTCGTGCCGCTCGGCGCGGTGGCCACGTTCACCAAGGGTGTGGGGCCGGTGTCGGTACAGCACAACGGGCAGCAGCCCGCCGTATCCATCTCGTTCAACACGCGCCCCGGCGTGGCCTTGGGTACCGCCGTCGATGCGGTGCAACGCGAGGCGGCCGCCGTGTTGCCGGTAGGCGTCACGAGCGCGCTGAGCGGCGACACGCAGGC
>NZ_JBIJAW010000193.1:0-6158 GCF_044345575.1 Gemmatimonas sp. | reverse complement strand
TATCGATCCACGTCATGTGGGCGGTGCCCACCTGCACGCCGTCGCGATCGAGCTCGAGGCGCAGCACATTGCCGAAGTGTTCCACGCCGGCCTTCGACGCCGCATACGCGGACAGCCCGGGCATGGCGCTGAACGCCGCGGCGGACGACACGAGCAGAAGGTATCCGCGCCGGTTCTTCACGTGCGACACCGTCGCCTTCACGGTGCGCATGACGCCGATGAGGTTCACCTCGATCACGCGCACCAGCGCCTCCACCGGCGCGCTCGCGACCGTGCCCATGGAGGCGATACCCGCGTTGGCCACCACCATGTCGATACCACCAAGGTGCGCCACGGTGTGTGCGACGGCGGCATCGAGCGCCTGCTGGTCGGTCACATCGCACGCGTACCACAGGTGCCCGGGGCCCAGTTCGTGCGCGAGCGCTTCGAGCCGCTCCGGCTCCATACCCACGAGCGCGCAGCGCATGCCGCGCGCGGCGAGCCGGCGCGCCGTTTCTGCGCCAATACCGCGAGCGGGGCCGGTGATGAAGGCGACCTTACCGTCGAGTGACCAGGCCGATGCCATGGGCGAGGAGTGGGAGTGGAGGCGGGGGAATCGCGCGGCTTATGCGATCGCGGAGACGGCGGGAATCCCGCGATAGTGCTCCGGGCGAAAATGGGCTACCGCACGACGAAACGCGAAGGTGAAGCCGGGCCACAGGGTGCTGTTGCGACCGCTGCGATCGAGGTACCAGCTCGCGCAGCCCCCCTCGACCCACACCATGCGGCGCATACGGGCATCCACGTCGCGGGTCCACGCCTCCTGCGCCGCCAGTGTGGGTTCGAGGGCGCCGACCGCCCCACGCTGCATGTGATCGAGCGCCGCCAGCATGTGCGTGATCTGCGACTCGATCATGTAGATCATCGACGAATGGCCAAGCCCGGCGTTGGGCCCCGGGATCACGAACAGGTTGGGGAACCCGTGCACGGTGGTGCTGGCGTAGGCCGTGAAGATCGGGCGCCAGCAGTCCGCCAGCGTGCGCCCATCACGACCGGTCACGGATGGCGCGAGCGGCGGGTCGGTGGGTCGGAAGCCCGTCCCGAAAATCAGCACGTCGGCCTCGTGCACGGTGCCGTCCTGCGTGCGCACGCCCGTGGGTACGATGCGCTCGATGGCTGTGGTTTCGAGACGGACATTGGGCTTCGTGAGCGCCGGGTAGAAGTCGTCGGAGACGAGCACCCGCTTGCACCCCATGTCGTACGACGGCGTGAGACGCGCGCGGAGCACCGGATCAGCCACCTGCGACGCGAGATGGCGGAGCGCGACATGCCGCGTGACCTGGCGAATGCGCCGATGCTGGAACGGGAGGAACGTGATTTCGTGGGCGAGATAACTCAGCGCGCGCACGAACGACTGGACTCCGGGGACGGCGCGGAAGAGCGATTGGGCGAGCGCCGGCACCGCGCGATCACGGCGTGGTACAATCCACGGAGGGGTGCGCTGAAAGAGCGTCAGCGCGCCTACCTGCGGCTGGATGGCGGGCACGAATTGGATAGCCGAGGCACCCGTGCCGATCACCGCCACGCGCTTCCCGGCCAAGGGTACGTCGTGCCGCCATTGCGCCGAGTGGAAGGCCGGGCCCGCGAAGTCGTCGCGACCGGGAATCGCCGGCCAGGCGGGATCGCTCAGCGCGCCGGTGGCCAGCAGCAGCGCTCGCGCCGCGAAGGAACCGCCCGCCGTGTCGATATGCCAGCGCTGCGTGACGTCGTCCCACCGCGCGGACTGCAGCGCATGTCCGAAGCGCATGTGCGGCGTGATGCCGTACGCGTCGGCCACCCCACAGAGGTAGCGCTGGATCTCCGCCTGCCCCGAGTATTTGCGCGACCACGCGGGGTTTTGCGCGAAGGAAAACGAGTACAGCCGTGACGGGACGTCACAGGCGCACCCGGGGTAGGTGTTGTCCCGCCAGGTGCCCCCCGGTGCGTCCGCACGTTCGAGCAGCACCACATCGGTGATGCCCTGCTCCTTGAGACGGATGGCCGCACCGATCCCGGTGAAGCCCGCGCCGATGATGGCCACATGGACGTCGCGCATGGGCCGAATGTAGCGACCGGCGCCCGAAGCTCCAGCATGGGACACCCGTAGTACGTTATGCAGGTGGCCCCTGCCCCGCCGACGCATGCGGCGGGGCGCTGTCCGTCCCGCACTCGAACGAACGATGAATCCGCTTCGCCCTTTGCTGTCCGCCACGCTGCTGCTCGCCGCAACAGCGCCGATCGTGCTGGCCCAGGATGACGAACCGACCAACCGTCGACAGGTCGTGCCCATGGACTCGACGCGGGCGCGTCAACTGTACGTGAGCAATCGCCCGGAAGACCATCCGAGCGCGAATTACGAGCAGCAGATGAAGAGCAAGGCGCGCACCGACAGCATCTTCGCGGCGCGGGCCCAGGGCGTAGTCAAATTCTCCAAGGTGAAGTACAAGAGCCAGGCCGGCGGGCTGGAGATTCCGGCGTATCTCTTCGAACCGCTCAATCCGAAGGGGCCGAAGCAGCACGCCGCCATGGTGTGGGTGCACGGCGGGGTGCACGGCAACATGGACCAGAACTACTGGCCGTTCATCCGTGAAGCCGTGCAGCGCGGGTATGCCATCATCACGCCCGACTATCGCGGCAGCACCGGCTACGGCAAGGAATTCCACGAGGCGATCGACTACGGCGGCATGGAAGTGGACGACGTGGAGTCGGCCGCCGAGGTGCTCAAGGCGCTCCCCTACGTGAATCCCGAGCGGCTCGGCGTGATGGGGTGGAGCCATGGCGGCTACATCACCGCGCTGCTGCTCACGCGTGAGGCTCAGGGGACACCCTTCAAGTCGGGCGCGGCGATCGTGCCGGTCACGAACCTGCTCTTCCGCCTCTCGTTCAAGGGGCCGTCGTACCAGCGCTCGTTCTCGACGCAGGCGGCCGTGCGCGGGCTCCCGTTCGAGAAGCGCGCCGAATACATCCGCCGGTCGCCGTACTACTGGGTCGACAGCCTCAAGGTGCCCCTGCTCGCCCACGTGGCCACGAACGACGAGGATGTGAACTTCGAGGAGGCGCGCCCGCTCATCGATGCGCTGCAGGCCCGGCAACCCAAGCTGTCGGAGACCAAGGTGTACGTGAATCCCACGCCGGGCCCGACCAGCGTGGGGCACACCTTCAGCCGCCGCGTGAACCGCACGACGCTCGAGCGGGATGATTCGCCGGAGCAGATCGACTCGTGGAACCGGGTGTGGGCGTTCTTCGAGCGGACGCTGGGGAAGTAACGTCGGGCTTGTTCGGGTGCCGTACTCCTGCACAGACTACACGCTGAGCCCTTTCAGCCGGAGCATTGCATGAGCGGTACTGATTCTTCCGCACGGCACGCCATTGTGCCGTGCGCCTCCTGCGGCAAGTTGAACCGCGTGAACATGGACAAGGTGGGCGCCACGGCCGTGTGTGGCACCTGCAAGAGCGCCCTGCACGTGGACGCCCCGGTGATCCTCACCGATGCCAATTTCGACGTGGTGGTGTCGCGCAGCACCGTGCCGGTAATGGTCGACTTCTACGCCGACTGGTGCGGCCCGTGCAAGATGATGGCGCCCGTGTTCGCCGACTTCGCGCGCCGGCAGAAGGGGCGCGTCCTCGTGGCCAAGGTGAACACCGACGAGAACCCCGGCGTGAGCATGCGCTTCGGCATCCGCAGCATTCCCACGCTCACCGTGATGCATGGCGGACAGGAGGTGGCGCGCCAGGTGGGGGCGGTACCGATGGCGGCGCTGGAGCAGATGGTGGGGGGCGCGTAAGGGCGTTACCGCGTTGGTTACGGCGTGGGTAACGGCGCTTTACCAGCAGACGGCAGACGGCAGGAACTACAGGGCGCAGAACGGCAGGAATGTGGTAGAACAAAACGGGCGCAACCGCTTCGCGGTGCGCCCGATTTCCTTTGCGGTTGGGAGATCGGCATCGGCGCGAAGCGCGCGATGCCGAGTGGTTGTACCGAATTCCTCCCGTACTGCGTGCTGTAGTTCCTGCCGTCTGCCGTCTGCAGGTAAAGCGCCGTTACCAACGCAGTTCCCCCCGTTGTCACCGCCCCCCGATCACCTTCCGTCGCTCCGTGAGCTCCGTCTCGATCCGCCCGCACACCAGCTCGCACAGCTTCAGCACGTCCTTGTCGGCGAGCTCGTAGCGCACGTACACCCCGTCGCGTTCACGGGACACGAGGCCGGCGGCGAACAGCTGCGACAAATGCCGTGAGACGTTCGCTTGCCCCATCTGGGTGGCTTCGACCAATTCGTTCACCGTGCGCGGGCCGCCGCGCAACTCCTGGAGCAGGCTCAGACGCGCACGGTCACTCAGCGCCTTGAATCGATCGGCCACCATCTCCAGCAGTTCAGGGCCCATCCGCTTTGTCGCCATGCTGCGTCTCCGAAGTGAATACCATTCAGACTTACGTAAGTATGAATATAATACACAACAGAAAGGGCGCGCCACCCATACGGGGGACGCGCCCTCACGTACTGCTCGCCTGCAGGTCAGCCGAGCGTCGCGCTCAGCGTGATCTCGGCGTTCAGCACCTTCGACACGGGGCAGCCGGCCTTCGCGGCGTTGGCGAGCTCATGGAACTGCTCCGCCGTGATGCCCGGCACCTTGGCGTCGAGCGTGAGGTGCACCGTAGTGATGGCGAAGCCGCCGTCCTTCTGCTCCAGCGTGAGCGCCGCCGACGTGGCCAGCGACTCGGCCGTGAAGCCCGCACGGGTCAGCTGACCCGACAGCGCCATCGAGAAACAGCCGGCGTGCGCCGCCGCAATGAGCTCTTCCGGATTGGTGCCGTTGGTGCCGCTTTCGTCCTCGAAACGGAGCTTGAAGGAGTAGGGCGTGTTGTTCAGCACGCCGCTCGGCGTGGAAACGGTGCCGCTGCCTTCCTTGATGGTGCCGTTCCAGACGGCGGAGCCATGACGGATCATCGAATAGCCTCGAATGGTGTCGGGTCGGGTAGATGGGGCGGGCCGACGACCGCCGGCCACCTCCCCACGCGCTAAACGCTCGCCGGTTGAACGGCCGAGGGCAAGCGGCCGTATGCTCCCGGAGCCCGGCCCCATGCCTTGCGAGGCGCACCAGCGGGCGGTCATTTCCGCAGGTCCGCCGTCCCCTCCCCATCGGCCATGCACACTCTGCGTTTTCTCCCGCTCCTGCTGGGCGCCGCCACTGCGCTATCGGCGCAAACCTCCCCGGCGCCCGCGGTCGTCCCCAATACCCCGCGCGTACTCCGGGCCGCCCGGGTGCTCGACGGGTCGGGCCGGATCCTCACCCGCCAGGACATCGTGCTGCAGGGCGGGCGCATCACGACCATCAAACCCTCTATCGGCCCGCTCCCGGCGGGCGGCATCGACCTCGGCGATCGCACGGTCCTGCCGGGGCTCATCGACACGCATGTACACCTGGGCTGGTACATCAACAGTCAGGACAAGATGCACACCGACGGTGATGGTGACGCCCCGGGCGTGAGCGCGCTTGCGCACGCAGCCAACGCTTGGGCCACGCTGCGGGCCGGTTTCACCACCGTGCAGAGCATCGGGGAAGCCGACAACGCTCCACTGCGTGACGCGATCAATCGCGGACACATCCCCGGGCCGCGCGTGCTCACCTCGTTGGGCTCCATGAACGAGCGTACGCGCGGCGGCACCCCCGATTCGCTGCGAGCGGCCGTGCGGCGATTCAAGCAGATGGGCGCCGACGTGATCAAGATCTTCGCCTCCAAGAGCATTCGTGATGGCGGCGAAGCCACCATGTCGGTCGAGCAGCTGCAGGCGGCGTGCGGAGAGTCCACGGCTCACGGCCTCCGCAGTGTCGTGCATGCGCACTCGGCCGAGGCGGCGCAGCGCGCCGCGCGCGCCGGCTGCACGCAGGTGGAGCATGGGGTCTTCGCCGACGACGCCACCCTCGCGCTGTTCGCCGAGCGGGGCACATGGTTCGATCCGCAATGTGGCCTCGTGTTCCGCAACTATCTCGACAACAAGCCGTGGTTCGACGGTATCGGCAATTACAACGCGGTGGGCTTCGCGGCGATGGAGAAGGCCATTCCGCTCGCCGAGGCCGGGATCGGCCGCGCGGCGCGGACGAAGGGCGTGAAGCTGGTCTTCGGCACGGACGCCGTGGCC
>NZ_JBIJAW010000191.1:0-6212 GCF_044345575.1 Gemmatimonas sp. | reverse complement strand
TACGAGAACGGTTCCGTCATGCGCGTCACGCGCAGGAATGCGCCGTCGTGCGACGCGTCCACGTTACGGATCATCGCCGGCGTGCCCACGGATTTCACGGCGCGCGTGCGCACGTCGATGAGCGCCACCTGTCCGGTGGTGTGGTACTTGAGCAGCGCCTTGTCGTGCGGGTCGGCGAGCAGCGAGAAGTGCACCGGCTGCGGCACGGCGCGCGACTCGGTAAGGCGTACCTGCGGGCCGTCTTCTATGTCGCCTTCGCCGTGCGTGGGCACGGGGCCACGATTGGTGGGCACGAGCAAGGCGACCACGTGGCGTCCGTCGGCGGTGAAATCGAGATCGGTGACCATGGTGGCCAGAAGCGGCCGCTCGCTCAATCGCGTGCTACGCCCCGTGGCCACATCGAGCACGTACGCGTAGCTCGCGGCGGGAGTGTTCACCATGTATGCCACGTGCGTGCCGCGCGGCGACCACACGGGCGACGAGATGGTGGTGCCGGCCGGCGCCGCAAAGGTCCGTTCGGCGCCCGTACGCGGGTCCACCAGCACAATGGCGGTGCGGGTGCTGGTGGTAACGCTGCGGGCGCGATTGGCTCGTGTGTCGATCTGCAGGCCACCGAGCCAGATGTGCGGCGCGCCGTACGCCTTGATGTCACCGCGGTCGGCGCCCGCGGTGCGCAGGAACCAGCGCGCATCGGGGCTGGGGCTCGTGAACGAGATGTCCACGCGCGGAGCCATGATCATGCGCTCGATGTTGGCCGGTGGCTTCACGAACGCTTCGGTGCGCAGGATCTGCTGCGGGTCCCAGCCGCTGGCGGCGGGGGCCTGTTGCGCGGAAAGCGGGGCCGCGGCCAGCAGGGCGAGTGCGGCGGGGGAGATGGGACGGCGACGGGGCATTGAGGCTCCGGAGGGACTGAATGGGGATCCTCCAGATTACGCGGTAGCCGCAGGGTCCGTTAGGTGGAGTCCACCTGCTCCTGCTTCCTCTTCAGTGGTCCCGGGCCGTATGCTATTCCCATGCTCCGTCGCTCCTTCCTCGCCTCTGCGGCCGCCGCCCTGGCCAGCCGCCATGTCCCGCTGTCCGTGCTCGGCGCGTCAGCCGGCAAGCTGAATCGCATCGGCATCGAGCTGTACGCCGTGCGCGGCGCCATGCGCGCCAACCCCGAGCGCACGCTCGAGGCACTAGCCAAGATCGGGTACACCGACGTGGAGCTGCTCTGGAGCTTCAAGAACTTCGGGCAGAGCATCAAGGAAGTGAAAGCGAGCCTCAAGGCCACGGGGCTCAAGGCGCCGTCGGCGCACATGGCGCCGGAAGCCATTCTCACCGAGTGGGAGCAGCGCTGTGCCGAGGCCAAGGAGCTCGGTATGACCTATCTCACGGCCCCGAGCCTGCCGAGCGAAGCCAACAAGAGCATCGACGTGGTGAAGCTGTGGGCGAACCGCTTCAACAGCGCCGGTGAAGTGGCGAGGCGGTACGGCGTCTGGATTGCGCTCCACAACGAGCCCAATCACGAGAAGCCCATCATGGGGCAGAAGCCGATGGAGGTGTTCCTCGCCGAGACCGACCCCAAGCTCGTCCGCTTTCAGCTCGATGTGGGGAACATGCTCATGGGCGGCGGCGACCCGCTCGACTTCCTGCAGCGGCATCGCTCTCGCTGCTGGAGCTTTCACCTCAAGAACGTCATTGCCGATCGCACGAAGGACACCGAGCTCGCGAAAGGGGTGTTCGACCTCAAGTCATTCCTCGCCGCCGTGCCGGAGCTCGACAAGAAGCCGTGCTTCGTGGAACAGGAAGGGAGCGGCGACGAGCTCGCGAGCGCGAAGGAGAACTTCGACTATCTGCGCAGCTTGAGCTGGTAAGTGGCGGTGCCTTACGGCACCACCAGACTCACCGTCGTCGTCGGCCGCGTCTTGAAGTCGGGGCTCACCCTGACCGAGATCGACTTCTCAGTCTGTGGCACACCGGTTACTGGCGTGAGCACTCGGCAGATGTAGCTGGGGCCCGTCAACGGGGCGAAGAAGCTCGGGCCGTAGAGGTCCGTTTCGAAGGCCCCGCTCGCGTTCGACTCCGTCTCGAGACCGAACGGCTCGTTCGACGTGCCGACGCACGACACGCCGATGCGCGCGTTCGCCACGGGTGTGCCATTGGAGCGCGTCACCGTGCCCTTAATCGTCGCGTAGTGACGGCCCGAGCTGTCCGTGGTCTCGAGAAGCGAGCCGCAGGCGGCGAGGAGGGCGAGGGGGGTGAGGAGGAGCGCGGTACGGAGCATGGGGGGATGGTGCCGGGAGTGCATTGAAAACGAAGACTGACGACTGCCACTACACACTACAAACCCTCGCGGGGGGACCGCGTTCCCGGTCGTGGCGGGGCGCGGACGGGCGTCGCGTTGGCCTGGGGGAGTTTGTAGTTCGTAGTCTTCAGTCGTCAGTCTTTAGTCAACTACTTACTACCAATCCGTCGGCTTGTAATCCTTGAGGAACTTGCCCCACACATGCGTGCCGGTGTTGATCCCATCGATGATGGGATCCACGATGCGCGCGGCGCCGTCCACGATGTCGAGCGGCGGATGGAAGCGATGCTCCTCCACCTTGCGCGCGGCAATGTGCACCGGGTCCTCATCGGTCACCCAACCGGTGTCCACGGCGTTCATGTGAATGCCGTCCGTCTCGTAGTCGGCCGCACTCGTACGCGTCATCATGTTGAGCGCAGCCTTGGCCATGTTCGTGTGCGGATGGCGCGTCGTCTTGAACTTGCGGTAGAACTGCCCTTCCACCGCACTCACATTCACGATGTGCTTGTCGCGGGTCGCCGTGCGCAGCATGAGCGGCTTGAGACGCGCATTGAGCAGGAAGGGCGCAATGGCGTTCACCAGCTGCACTTCCAGAAGTTCCACGCTCGGGACTTCGTGCATGAGCAGCCGCCACGAGTTGCGCTCACGCAAGTCCACCTGCTGCAGGTCCTGATCGAGACGCCCTTCGGGGAAGAGCTGCGACTGGTCCTGGTATTCCTCAGCGAGCAACTGTACCTGCGACAGTTCGGCCGAGTGCGTGATGCCTGCCACGTCGGCCAGTGCGCGCGGCAGCGTGGCCGGCGTGATCATCTCGTCTTCGCGTGACACACCCGCTTCAGGGAGCAGGTGATAGCCACGCACACCTTCGTACGCGCCGAGCAGCTTGCGGGCCTGCTCGGGCATGTCGCTCAGCGACGCGCGCTCGAGGTCCATCATGTGCTTGTAGAAGTCGGGCGGACGCCGCACCGTCTGACAGGCATTGTTCACGATGAAGTCGAGCCGGTCGTGCGTCTCCATGAGGTGGTGGCAGAACGCCTCCACACTCGGCGTGTGACGCAGGTCGAGCCCGTAAATCTCGAGGCGATGCTTCCACTGCTCGAAGTCGGGCTCGCTGGCGTAGCGCTGCGCCGAGTCGCGAGGGAAACGCGTGGTGACGATGAGATGCGCCCCGGCGCGCAGCAGCTTGATGCCCGCCTGGTAGCCGATCTTCACACGACCACCGGTAAGCAGCGCCGTGCGGCCACTCAGGTCGGCCAGCTCCGTGCGCTTGCGGTAATTGAACTCCGCGCAGGTGGGGCAGAGCTGATCGTAGAAGTGATGGATGACCGTGTACTGCTGCTTGCACACGTAGCAGTGCTGCGGCTCCAACGCCTCGGTGAAATCGGGCTCGTCCACCGTGATCTGCTCGTCACTTCCCGGCAGCAGGTAATTGGGCGTGGTGAACACCGTCTGTCGGCGCAGTTTGCGGATGCCCGTCTCCTGCAGCTGGTTCTCCGCTTCCTGCAGCTTCACCGTGCGCTCGGCCTTCTTCTGGCGCTTGGTGGCCTTCACCATCTGGCGGCGCAGAATGGCATCGGGGCGCGACACTTCGCCCGCCGCCTTGAGCAGACGCGTGCGCTGCTCGTCGGGGATATCGAGCAGGTTGGCGCGATCGGCCGCGAGCTTTTCGAGCAGCGCGGTGGCGGCGGCGATCTGTTCGGCCGAGATGGATTCAGCCGACGAGGGCTCGGCCGGGGTGTTCTGAGGCAGCGGAGTTTCCGACATAGCCTTGAAAGATAACGACCCCGGGGTCGAAATCACATTTGTGATGTCTGCCCGGGGCCATTCAGCGACGGCAGAGGCTCAGTACTCCGCCTCGAACGCCAGCCCCTGCTTCTTGGGGAGCAGCCAGTAGTACCAGTGCTTCTCCTTGTCCCACCCCTCGGCGTCGGCGTTCTCCTCGCCCCACACGCAGCGGCCGCTGGGGAAGGTGGCATTCCGGAAGCGGGTGTCGAGCTCCAGCAGATCGGCCCACTGGTCGTCGGCCTCGGTGATCACGCGCAGCTTGTGGCGCACGTCGAGATCATTGAGGTAATCGTCGAAAGTGAGCTCATAGCCGCGCTCCACTTCGGTCACCGTGCGGGACCATTCGGCGAGCCATTCGTCGCGTTCGTGCATTGGGGAAAGGGCGGGGAACGGAGGCGGAAACGAAAACGAAACGGGCCGTCGACCTGCAGTCAGTTGGGCCGGCGCCGAGCCTGGCGCCTGAAGTACGCTTCGCCGTCGTTGGGCTTGAAGAAGGTGCGGATGGTGCTGTCGGCGTCGAAGGCAATGAATGCGCCCGACGGCCGGTCGAACTTGGAAATCACGCCATCGGTGGGACGCACGATCTCCAGTACATCGCCCGCGGGCGGGGTGGCCCGCAGTGTCTGCGCCAGCACCAGATACGCGTCGGCATTCGGGGCGTTGAACTCGGCCCCGTGCTTGGCGAAGTGGTCGGCCAGGCGCTCGGCGGTGCGGAACCCGATTGCGCTCCGCGCTCCGGGAGGCGCAGAGGGAACAGAGGCGCTGGGAGTGACCGGCGCGGAGGCCGACGACGAGGTGACCGGCTCGGGGCCCGGCTGTGACCCACGCGGGTTGAGCAGCAGCCACGTGCCCAGCGCGACGCAGATGCCGGCGAAGAGGAAGGAGCGAAATGCGCGACCCATGCCACATATTCACATCATGAGCATCGTCGCGGAACTGCTGGAGCTGCTCGAGCTGGAGAAGCTCGAGGTGAACATCTATCGCGGGCAGAACAGGGACCTGGGCACCGGCCGGGTGTTCGGCGGTCAGGTGTTCGCCCAGGCGCTGGTGGCCGCCCGTCGCACGGTGGACGAAGCGCGCGAGGCGCACTCGGTGCACGGCTACTTCCTGCGCCCGGGCGACCTCAAGGCGCCCATCGTGTACTTCGTGGATCGCCCGCGCGACGGCGGCACCTTCACCAGCCGACGCGTCACGGCCATTCAGCACGGCGAAGCCATCTTCCACCTGTCGGCGAGCTTTCATGTCCAGGAGCCGGGACTGGATCATCAGGACCGCATGCCGCAGGTGCAGGACCCGGACAGCATCAAGCCGGAGCTCGAGCAGGTGCGGGAGAACGCGCAGGTGCTGCCCCCGGAGCTGCGCACGGTCATCACGCAGGACCGCCCCATCGATTTCCGTTCCCCGCAAAGTCATTTGCCCGGTGGCCCGGTGGCGGGGGAGCCGGAACGGTACGTGTGGTTCCGCGTGATCGACGCGCTCCCCGACGATCCCATCATTCATCAGGCCATTCTGGCGTACGCGTCGGACTACGGCTTTCTCCCCACGGCGCTACGCCCACACGGCGTGCGCTATGGCGACCCGCGACTCTTCCTCGCGTCGCTCGATCACACGCTGTGGATGCATCGGCCTTTCCGCGCCGACGAGTGGCTGCTGTACGTGATGGACAGCCCCAATGCGTTCGGCGCACGTGGCTTCGTGCGCGGCCAGGTGTTCACACGCAGCGGCCAGCTGGTGGCGAGCGTGGCGCAGGAAGGACTGCTGCGCTTCAAGGACCAGCGATAGCGGGAGTACGCGGCGAACTGACGCGCGGCGTACGCGATACCGTCAACGTGGCCGCACGAACCCCACGATGCGGTCGCGCACCATGTTCGTCTGGCTCGGCGACACGATGCGGCCGGCGATCACGTGCCCGTCTTCGCCTTCAGTGGGCACCACGAGCACCTGTTCCACCGGGGCGAGTGTTTCCAGAGCGAGTGCCTCGAGCCAGCGCTTCGTGCGCGCGGCATCCACGACGCCGTCACCCTCGTGATAAATAACGAGCGTGGGCACGTTGTATCCCGTGAGCGAGCGACCACGCACGTCTTCCACGAGCGCCTGCATGGGGAAGAGCGCGGTGCTGGGATACTTCACCGTCCAGAAG
>NZ_JBIJAW010000192.1:0-6212 GCF_044345575.1 Gemmatimonas sp. | reverse complement strand
GACGGACCCGGCTCGCGGTTCTCCGTGCCCTCACCACACTCTGTGAACTCCGTGCCTTCGCGTTTCCCGCCCGGCTACCGCCGCACCACGCTCCGCAATTGGTGGGGAAACGCGTGAGCACCGAGCTCACCGAGGTGGTTGGAGCTCACCGAGGGGTTTTGACGGATCCGGCTCGCGGTTCTCCGTGCCCTCACCACACTCTGTGCTCTCCGTGTATTCGCGTCTCCCCGCCCGCCGCCGCCGCCCTACCGCCGCACCACGCTCCGCACGCCGTCCGAGAACACCACGTCGACGCTGCGGCCGTCGGTGGCCACGACCGCACCCTGGCGGCGCACGAAGCCCATGATCTGACCCGTGGCGGCATCGCGTACCATGGCCATGCGGTAGGTCGGGTTGTCCCAGCGCACCCGTATCTGGCGCGCCGCGCGATCGAGCCGGGCCGACGGATCGTCCGCCAGCGCACGGGCGCCACCGGGGGAGGGCATAGCCGCCGCGGCGCGCTGTACCGCCGCCCGCGTCGGTACGCGGACGTCACGCACGCGCACCTGCTGCAACCGCTGTTCGAGCGTGGGCGACCAGGGCAGCACCACGGCGAACTGGCGCTGCTCTTGCCCCGGGGCCGTATGGTCCACGACTGAGGCCTCGAGGGGCATCGCGACGAGCGCCGTCCCATTCGCATCGAGCAGTTCCACCTGGTGCGTGGCGCCACGCGGAGCGGGGGTAATCGGTGCCGTCACACGGAACGACGGTTCCAGTTCGATGCGCCCGTCGACCACACGCCCCCACACCAGGAGCCCGTCGCCAACGCTTGCACCCTCGGCTGACGTCACGAAGCCCGAGGTGCTGCGATAGGTCATCACCGCGCTCCAGCTGTAGTCGCTCACCCACTGGTTGCTGCAATAGCCCATGATGTCGGTGGCGCTACTCGACACGATGCTGTTGGTGCCGGAATTCCAGCCGAACCCGCCGATCACCCCACCGGCATAGGGGTAGCTCGGGTCGCCGCTCACCCCGCACGGGGCGTGCTCTCGCCCGAAGTTGTGCCCCCACTCGTGCGCGGCCACCTCGTTGCCACTCGGGAGATAATCCCATCCCACCGCCGCGCGGCCGGGTCGATAGCCGTAGCCCGCCACGCCACTCGTGTAGCGCACCCGCACCACGCCGTAGTAATGCGTCGTGGTTGGGGCCCCGTCGGTGGTGCGCAGCGCATTGACCTCGCTGAGCACGGTGAGCCACTTGCCGTTGGTGTCTTCGCTGTTGAGCGTGTCGGCGCTGCTGGTAAACGGCACGCGCACATCGCTCACCACACTCTGCAGCGGCCAGAGCCGCCGGGACAGGGCGAGGAAGCTTGCCTGATTGGCATTCGTCACGCGCCCCGTGTCGGTGCCCACGATCACCGGCACGAAACGCACGGTGAAGGTGGGTGCGGTGCGTACGGTGACCGCCTGCGGTGTGCCGCTCGACGGCCAGCTGTTGTCGCTGCGATCGGCGTCAGGAACCGCCTGCGCCGGGTCGAGCTCCACCAGCACCCGCGTGGTGGTGCGCATGTTGGCCGCCGGCACCGTGAGGTTCCACGTGGAACTCAGCGTGCCCTCGGCGATGCTCGTGCGCACCGAGGCTTCCGGCGCCGCGATGGTGGTGGTGCTGAGGAGCGTGGTGCCGTCGTACAGGCGCACGCGCACCTCGGGACGCGCGCTATTGGCTGCGTTAGCCGTGACGAACACCCGCAGCAGAGCCTCGCGGTTGGCCACCAGCGCGACGGAGTTGTCGAGCTTCTGGATGGCCTGCGTGAGATACACGCCGCTGATCGTGTAGTTGGGTCCCGACGGCGGTGCCGCGTAGACGAACGACACGTTGCTCGTGGCGTTCACGCTCACGGTAGCCGTGGTGGATGCCGGCGACGGTGTGTAGGTCGTACCGGCTGAGGACACGCTCGCGGCGCTCACGGTCCATGTTCCGGCTGGGAGCCCGGTCACGGTGCCAGGGCCGTTCTGCGTGCGGGTGGCGCCGGGGCCCGTGAGAGTGAACACCGGCGTGGTGCCGGCAGGATAGCCGCTCGCGGCAATGGCGATGCTGCCGCCGGGGAGCGTGTAGGCCACCGTGGCCGCCGCCGCTACCGCGCTGGCCACTACGTTCACGGTTTGCGTGGACGGCGCGGCACTGTAGGTGCCGCCCGCGGTGCTCACCGACCCGGCGGATACAGTGTAGGTGCCCGGCGTGAGCAGCACGAGCGTGGTGGTGGCCGTGAGGGCGCGCGAGAAGTTGCCGGGCCCGGTGACCGTGACGGCGCCATTGGCCCCTGTGGGCAGCCCGGTCACCGCCACGGCGAGCGAGCCGGTGCTGATGCTGTACTGCACGCCAAAGGGCAGGGTATCACCCGGGGACACCGTGGTGTCGCGTGCCGTGCGCGCCGGCGCGTAGGCCGCCACGCTGGTCGTGACCGCCGACGCCGTCTGCCGCCAGCGGCCCGGCGTGGCCGGCGTGACTCGGAACGACCCCGTCACGGTGTAGTTCACCCCCGCCGGATCGGTGAGCTGAATCGCGGCGTTGGTGCCGTTCGGCAGCCCCGTCACCGGTACGTCGACGACCGTCGGCAGCAGCGTGTAGGTGAACGATGCCGTACTCGTACCGCCCGTGGTGATGGTGACGGCCTGCGACGCCGGGGTGGGCGCCCACTTTTCGTTGCCTGCCAGCACCGGCGCGGCCGACACGGTGTAGGTGCCCACCGGGAGCGAGTCCACCGTGCCGGGGTTGGTGACGCTGCGATCGATGCCAGTGCCGACCACGCGCAAGGTCGGCGTGCTGCCGCCGGGCAGGCCGCTGCTCTGCAGCACGAGCCGTCCCACTTGGGCCGCGTAGGTCACCGGCGCCGGCGCCGCCACGAGCGAGGCGGTGACGTCGACGACCAGGGTGTCGGTGGCTGGACGATAGGTGACGCCCTGCTGCGCCACCGGTGCGCTGATTACCCGATAGCGCCCGGGGTTGAGCCCGGTGAGGGTGGAGGTGGCGCTGACGGAGCGCGACGTGGTGTCAGCGCCAGGGCCCAGCACTTTCACATTGCCGCCCACGCCATTCGGGAGGCCGGTGATGGCCACGGCGAGCGCCCCCGACGACACGGTGTAGCGGAGCTCGACGCGCGCCGTGTCGCCGAAGCTCACGGTGGTGTCGAGCGTGGTGCGGGACGGCGAGAAGCGTGCGCCCTCGGCGGTCACGGTGGCAGCCGAGAGCGCCCACCGTTCGAGGGTGGTAGGCTGATCGGTGCGCTGGGCCGCGAGCAGGGTCGTGCTCTGCGTGACCGCAGTTGGCGATCCCCCGGGCGGCGTGGCCGACGCAGCGGCGGTGGCGGTGGCTGGAAGCCCCGATACCGTGATAGCCAGGGCCGACGGGGCGGGGCGATAGGTAGCGGCCACCTGCACCGCCGCCGATGAGGGGACCGTGACTTCGAAGGTGGCCGGCGTGCCGACCCACGTGCCCAGCGCGGTACGCACCGGGCGCACGGTGACGGTGTAGCGCCCCACGGGCACGTCAGCCCAACTGGTGCCGGCTGTGGCCGCGCGGTTGAACGCGCTCCCTGGCAGGGGCCCCACGATCTGCAAATCGGCGCTCGCCCCCGCCGGCAGGCCGCTGCTGCTTACGGCGATGGTCCCCGGCGTGACCGGACTGGGCGCGGTGGGCGAGCGCGCCTCCGCGCTGTCCTTGCCTCCAGCGCAGGCGGTGACGGCGGCAACAGTGAGTCCGGCAAGTACGTGCCGCAAGAGCAATGGCATCGGTCGTCTGAGGCAGGGTCTGTCCTGAGACGAATATGCGGTCGCCAGGGCACGGGCGTGCGACCTCCGGCGCGGTGGTCGCGCCCGCGTGACTACCAGCTACGGAGGGCCGGTTTGCGGGGTTCCGGCGCCAACGGCAACCGGAGCTGGATCTGCTGCGTGCTCCTGGGGCCATCGGAAACCAGCAAGGAGCCACCCAACTCTCGCGTCAATCGGCTGATGACGCGGAGCGAGGGGTCGGAGACCGGGAGCGCCAGGGCCGGATGCGCCGGCGGGAACGTGAGCGGCATGGGTCCGGCACAGTAGAGCAGACGGAGTTCGGCCTCACCGCTCTGCGCCGATAGAAACGCCGTCAGCGACCCGGTGCGCTCCGCCTGACGCAACAGATACAACACCGCCATGCTGAGGATTCGCGCCACCGTCACGGCGTCGGCCTTGATCAGGCAGGGTTTCCCTTGGTCCGTCTGACGGTGAACGATCGGAATCGCTACCGCCTTGCGTAGCAGGGCGAACTGCTCGTCGCACACCGTCGCCAGATCGACGTAGTCGGCCGGATCCGGTGTGTCTTCGCGGTGCAGCAGATCCACCAATTCCACGAGGGTTCGAGCTTCGAACAAGAGCGATTGCTCGTCGACCGCGGTTGGCGTGCCCGCGTTCGTGCGCGCATGATCGCGCAGCCCCAGTAGCGTGTTCGTGACCATATGCAGACCGCGAATCAGTGGGCGAACGATCGTCGACAGCTGCTCGAACGACGAGCGGGCGGGGAGTGCGGGCCCACGGTGAGCTGGCGTGGGTACGGCAACGACGGCGACAGCCCAGCCCAAGCCCAACTCGCCAAGACGCGAGAACTGCAGGGTGACAGGAACGGCATATGGTCCTACGCCCATGGTGATGGCAACCTGGGAGGTATAGCCGATCTCCGCCGTCGTTGTTTCGGCGAGGCACGCTGCAACATTGGGGGCATCCGCGCCCCCGAACAGCTGCAGGAAGGGGCCGAAAAGGGCGTCCTGCGTGAAATTCGTGGTGCGCGCCGTCAGCTCGAGCGCCGCGCCGTTGCACCACGCCACGGCCCCATTGGCGTCCACGATGAAGATGGCGGTCGGAATGACATCGAGCAGTCGCTGTCCCGACAGCAGCATGTCGTCCGCCAGTGAACCGTCGATCCGCTGCCGACGATCCCCGATGGTCGCGATGACGTCGGAGGCCGCATGACGGTCGTCCAGCACGGCATCGACGCCGCTGGCGACGAGTTGGGTACTCACGGGAACCAGCGTACGCGCCGCGAGCCAGCCGATGATGGGGACCCCCCGGGCGCTGACCGAGCTCCGGACGCTACGGGCGATCACGGCCACCGCCGCTGCGTCGCCACCGACAACGACGGCGAGTCCGGTACGGCTGTTGAGGAGACGCACTGCTTCCGACTCGCTGTGCGCGGCCACGGCGGTGATGTGGCTCGCGCCGAGGGCCATGCTTAACGCCTGATATCGACCTTCATCGAGCGCGATCACGACGACGAATCGCCCGCGAGGGGCCGTCGGCGTACCGCGGTCGAAGATGGTGTCGAACGGGTTCTCCCGCGGAACCAGCGTGAGTGGTGGGAACGGCTGGTTGGTGGGTGGAACAGTCACGCAGCGAGAATGCAGGTGGTGGCGTGGCGCGTGGCTGGCAGGCGGAACTCAGCGCTCAGCCACGAGTGGGAGGACACATTCGATCCACGCCGTCTCATCGGCATCAGTGCGGGCGTTGAGGTACCCACCAAGCTGGTGAACCCACCGGCCGATTTCGATAAGGTGACCGGAATCGACCGCGCTCCGCGGCTCGGACGTCATGGCCCCTTCGCGGCCGCGCGCGGAGGAGGGGCGATAGCTGACGCGTACGCACAGCTCCCCCGTGCGCCGCTCGAGCGTCACGCGCAGGTGGCGCTGCTGCGCCTCCTGCTGCGCCGTGATCACCATGAGCGTCAGCACGCGACGCAGGGCGTTGGGCGCGCCAAGCGTAACCACTTCGCCGGCGTTGTTGCTCCACTCGAGTCGCCACGTGCTGCCGAGCGACGCCGCTATTTGCGCGAGGTGCTCGGCCGCCAAGGCGTCAATACGCAACAGCTGTACCGGGTCGTCCCCCTCTTCGCAGAGAGACGCCACCAGCGCGACGGAGCCCTCTGTCTCGGCGAGCAAATCGCCCTCGTCGATGCCGCCGGCGTCGAGTGACTCGCCCTGCCGCTGGCGATGGTCGAGCACGCGACGCATGGTCGCCGTCGAGGCGCGCAGGGCTGCGAGCCCGGCGTTTACGCCGCGTGCGGCGAGCGAATTCATTGCAATCGGTGCGTCCGCTGCCGTGGCGAAGCGCACGTTGTACACCGTGCGGTTTTCGATACGGAAGCCTTCGATACAGATCTCGAGAGTCCGTCGGCCGAACCCCGAGGTGCCCACCTGCGACGTAAATGTC
>NZ_JBIJAW010000190.1:0-6246 GCF_044345575.1 Gemmatimonas sp. | reverse complement strand
ATCCCCGAGACGAGCGCCGGCGGCGCGTCATTGATCTCGGCGAAGCGCGCCCATTCGGCGTTCGTCTGCACGATGGTGCCATCGGCACCGAGCACGGCGATGGACGAGGGGATGGAATCGAGGATGTGCTGCAGCCGCTCCTCGCCACGCTTCACCTCGGTGACGTCGATGACGCTCACGATCACACCATGCACGCCCGCCTCGCCGGTGAGATACGGGAGCACCTTCACATGCAGGTGCGAACCGTCCGGCGCCTGCACTTCGTGCGACTCGGGCCCGTTCGCGCTCATGACACGGCGACACATGGCCACCAGGTCCACGCCGGGGATCTTGGCCGCGATGTGTTCGAGCGGCCGCCCGATGTCCTGCGGCATCACATTGAGCAGGCGGAGCGCCGCATCGGTGAACTTGCGGATCCGCAGTGACCCGTCGACGAAGAGCGTGCCCACGCCGGTGGTGCGCAGCAGGTTCTCGATGTCGTTGTTGAGGCTGATGAGCTCCGCGATCTTCTCCTGATACTCGGCGTTGACCGTCTGGAGCTCTTCGTTCACCGACTGCAGTTCTTCGTTGGTGCTCTGCAACTCCTCGTTCGAGGCGAGGAGTTCCTCATTGGTCGCCTGCAATTCCTCGTTCGAGGTTTCGAGTTCCTCGATGGTGGCCTGCAGGTTCTCCTTGGTGTACTGCAGTTCGTGCTCGAGC
This sequence comes from Gemmatimonas sp., assembly GCF_044345575.1. Classification (GTDB taxonomy): domain Bacteria; phylum Gemmatimonadota; class Gemmatimonadetes; order Gemmatimonadales; family Gemmatimonadaceae; genus Gemmatimonas. Next base: position 5,547 of record NZ_JBIJAW010000190.1, on the reverse strand, counting down.
TGGGCGAGGCGCAGCGCCGACGAGTCGTCGACCGCGAACTGATCGGCCACGCCGCCGGCGAGCGGCTTGGGGCCGCTCTCGAAGAAGATCACATACGCCCGGTTTCGCTCGGGGCCAATATCGAGCGGACGTACGTGCATGCGCACCGTGGGCTGATTGGGCTCCACCTCGATGCCTTCGTACAGGATCTCGCGATGTTCCTTGGCCACGCGAGCGAGTGCCGCACGCAGGGCTGCGCTGAGCGGCCGCGGCAGGAGCTTGAAGACCTCGAGGGTGGACCGTCCCGGCGGCACCTTGAGCAACGAGGACACATCACCAAACGTGTGCAGCAGCTGATACTCGGAGTCGAGCACCACGCAGCGCAGCTTGAGCACATCGGTGAGTTCCTGGAACACCCGCTCCAGCAGGCCGTCTTCGGACGCGGTGCGTACCGCCGCGCCACGCGTGGCCAGCACGGCCTGCTCGGCGGCGGTAGTGGACGAGAACGACTGCATGAGCGGACGACGCGGACGCGTGGGCAACGCCTCGGCCAGCGTGTGCCGGCCCGGCTGCAGCGCCTGATAGAGCTTCCACTTCTGGTCGACGACATCGAACAGCGTGGACAGCGCGCCGACCGTTTCGCTCGAACCAAGGAAGAGGTAGCCGCGCGCGCGCAACGCGTAGGCCAGCAACGCGATCACGCGGCGCTGCAGGTCGGTGCCCAGATAGATGAGCATGTTGCGGCAGGACACGAGGTCCATGCGCGTGAGCGGCGGGTCCTTGAGAAGGTTGTGGCGCGCGAAGATGACACGATCGCGCAGCGCACGACTGACCTTGTAGCCATCGCCATCGGCGACGAACCAGCGCGAAAGCCGCTCCGGTGTCATGTCGGCGGCGATGGAATCGCCGTATCGACCGGCCGCGGCGAACTCCACGGCGTCCTGATCCACGTCGGTGGCAAAGACCCGCACGTTGCGGCTCAGCTTCTGCCGGTCGAGCTCTTCGAGAATGAGGATGACGATGGAATACGCCTCTTCTCCCGTGGAGCAGGCCGGCACCCACACGCGCAGCTCACTGTCGGGGGGCGTATCGGCCACGAGCTGCGGCACGACGCGCTGCTCGAGCAGCCGGAAGGCTTCTTCGTCGCGGAAGAAGCGTGTGACGTTGATGAGCAGATCGCGGTGCAGCTGTACCAGCTCGGGCTTGGAGTCCTCGAGGAGCCGTACATAGTCGTCCCAGCCGAGGCCCGGGTGCATGAGCACCCGACGCTCGATGCGACGGATGATCGTGTTGGGCTTGTAGCCGGTGAAGTCGGTCCCGAGGCGGTCACGCAGGAGCCCGAGCACGCGCTGCACCTGACTGGCGGTGCCGGCGGCCTGCTCGCTGCTGCTGTACGCCCGCACCCCACCGCGGCGGAGGAAGAACTGCGCCACGGTGCCGGGGATGTCGGCCACCTGCAGCACCTGATCGGCCAAGCCAGTCGCCACGACGCTTCGCGGCATGCCATCGAACTGCGCCTCGGTGGGGTCCTGCACGAGGACCAGCCCGCCCTCGGCCTTTAGCTCACGCGCGCCGCGGGTGCCGTCGCTACCGGTGCCGGAGAGCACGACGCCCACGCCGAATTCGCCCATGGCCTGTGCGAGCGACGCAAAGAACACGTCGATCGGGAGATGCAACCCGTGTCCGGCTGGTTGCTCGGTCATGCGCAACACGCCCGCCTCGATGGTGAGGTTGGTCTTCGGCGGGTTGAGGTAGACCGTATCGGGCTCGATGCGCATGCCATCTTCGGCCCGCACCACCTTCAGGGTGGTGTGCCGCCGCAGCAGCTCCACCATGAGCGACTTGTGGTCGGGCGAGAGGTGCTGCACGACCACGTACGAGATGCCGCGATTGGGGTCGGCGTTATCGAAGAACTGCTGCAGGGCCTCGAGCCCACCGGCGCTGGCGCCGATGGCGCATACGGCGAGCGCCGGGGATTCGGCAAAGACCGGCGATTCGGTGGTGCCGTTAACCTGCTCGGGAGGCGTCATGCGTGGCGGTGGCGTCGAGGGGCACGTTGGGGGGAGCGTCGAGGATGGCACGGATCCGGGAAAGAAAATCCGATGTCGTCCACGGCTTAGGGATTATGGGGGGCGCGCCGCCCTCTTGCACGGGGGCGAGCGCGAATCGGCTGCCAATCGTGGCAATGTCACCGCCCGGCGCCCCGCTCAGGCCGTCTCCGGCATACCCGCTCACGAAGACGATGCGGGCTGGGGCGGCCAGCCGGCGGGTCGCCTCCAGCACGTAGAGGCCGTCCCCATGGGGCATGACCATGTCGCTCACGACGAGGGCGTACGGGGGCTCCCGCCCGTCGGCATGGGACCGGAGGCGCTCTTCCGCATCCTCGCCGTTGACCGCCTCGGTCACGTGGTACCCCGCGCGGCGCAGCACACGGGCTGTGAGGGTCCGGATGTCGGCGTCGTCTTCCACGAGCAGAATGCGTTCGGACCCACGCTTCGTCGCCGCAACACCGACGGCTTGCTCGACGGACGCACTACGCACCCCGCGGAGCGCCGGGAAGAAGAGTCGTACGGTGGTGCCGGCACCCACCTCGCTTTCCACGGTCACGTAGCCGCCCATCTGGTCCATGAGCCCATACACCATGGACATGCCGAGCCCCGTCCCCTCACCCTGACGCTTCGTGGTGAAGAACGGTTCGAAGATCTGGGCCATGACGTCGGGCGACATGCCGCATCCCGTGTCGGTCACCGAGAGGGTGGCGAAGTGTTGCGGCCCGCCGCGGCGCGCGCCGGTGCGAGCGGCTGCCAGCACCGGAACACCGGTGATGTCGTCGGCGGCCACCGTGGTCAGGACCAGACGCAAATCCCCGCCGCCGTCGCGCATGGCGTCGCGGGCATTGGTGGCAAGATTGAGGAGGATCTGCTGCAAGGCCGTGGCATCGGCGCGCACCGATGGCACGGCGCCGCGCACCTCGTATGCCACCGCGATCGTCTCCGGCAGGAGGCGCCGCAACATACCACTCACATCCTGCACCGCCACATCGAGCTGCATGGGCACGACGCGCAGTTGCTCGCGGCGTCCGAAGGTCATGAGCTTGCGCACCATGTCGGCTCCGCGCTGCGAAGTCCGCAACACCTGCTCCAGTCCCTCCCGCATGTCATCCGGCGCCGACTCGTCGGCGAGCATGAGATCGCTCTGCGCCTGGATGATCGTGAGCAGGTTGTTGAAGTCGTGCGCAATACCGCCGGTGAGTTGGCCGAGCGCCTCCATTTTCTGGGACTGCCGGAGTTGCGCTTCGAGCCGGCGCGCCGACGTGATGTCGTGCACGACCGCGACGTGTCGCCCCGGCACCACGCTGGCCCGCGCGGCGTACTCGACATAGACCGTCTCGCCGTTCGCGCCGTGCATCCGGAGCTGCCCGCGGACCGCGCCCGCGGTGAGCAGTTCCTCCCGGTCGGCGATGAGGCGCTCATGATCCTCGCGCACCACCAGCTCGAGCAGCGACCGGTGGCCGCCGTCATCCGTGCGGGGGGTGACGAGCGCGGTCGCCGCCGCATTGGTACTCAACACCCGCAGGTCATCGTTGAAGATGATGATCCCGTCGAGAGCGCCGTCGAACACCGCCTTGAAGTGCGCAAGCGCCTCGATGCGCTCTTCCTGTTGACGATGGGTGTCGGTGATATCGTAGTGCTGGATGACGGCGCCGGGATGCGCCACGAGCGCATTGATGCTGAGGAAGTACCAGCGCTCCACCCCGGACTCCCCAACCAGCATGTACTCCGTTTCGTAGGCGAGCGCGCGCCGCTCGAGTACGCTGCGCAGACCGTCGGCCACCTTCGCCGCGTCCTGATCCCCCTGCGCCGCAGAACGCTCGCACACCCCGAGGTAGTTGGCACCGATGCCCGCGTCGGGCATGGACATCCCATTGGACCGGGCGAGCACGTGCCATCGCGCATTGCCCGACATGATGCGTCCATCGCCATCGAGGATGAGCAGGCTCGTGGGCAGGGCGTCGAGCACGTCCTCGAGCGTGTGCATCCCCGCTTCCACCGCTTCGGTGTGCTGACGCTCATCGGTGACGTCGAGCAGGCGCACCATCCGGGCCGGTGCGCCATGCCACCGGCATGGCATCCACGACGCCGAAAAAACTCGCCGGCGCCCGTCGATGTCGGCGGCCAGATCGACACGTGAATCGTGCGTCGTCGCGAGATGCGGTAGCGCCCGGGGTTCACCGAGGAGGCGCCAGTCGAAGTGTTGGGTGGCCGCGAGAACGGCCCCAGCAGCGTCAATGACGACATGCGGGTCCGGCAATACATCCAACGGCATTCCACCCGACTCGATGTCGAGCATGTACATCCTACGCGGGAGAACAGAAAAAACCCTCACGCGTCCCAGCATCGAGATCGCTTGCCATCAATTAGCTAGGGGAGCGAATGCGCGCGCAATGGGATTTCCGGAAGAATTGGGGATTTCCCCTGACAGACGCAGCGCCCAAACGCAGAAAGGGCGCCCGGAGGCGCCCTTTCGTGGTGCGATTGCTGACGTCACGCAATCCGTCGACGCCGTGCGTTCAGGGAGACATGATCCGGCTGGCGGGTATCGAGGTCGCGCGTCTGGAATCCGCGCACGACTTCGGAGAGATGGGCCGACTGTCCGTGCAGCTCCTCCGCCGCGGCCGCCGACTCCTCGGCATTGGCAGCGACCTGTTGCGTGACTTCGCTCATGCCGTCGACACCGCGACCAATCTCCTGAATGGTCCGCGTCTGCAGCTGCGCCCCGTTCACGATCTCATCGATGGCCGTGGTCATGCGCTCCACCTGTTCGCGGGCCGCCTGTAGCTGTTCCCGCACCTGCTGCTCGCGCGCCACGCCGCCGTGCACGTTCTGGATCTCCTCGTCGATGAGCGCCGCGGTCTGCTTGGCGGCCTCGGCGGAGCGGATGGCCAGCGCACGGACCTCCTCGGCGACCACGGCGAACCCGCGACCGGCATCACCCGCCCGTGCCGCTTCGACGGCCGCGTTGAGCGCGAGCAGATTGGTCTGGAAGGCGATTTCGTCGATGGTGCGCACGATCTTCTGTGTCGCATCGGCCGAGGCCTTGATGCGCTGCATGTCCTGCTGCAGCGCGATCATGGTTTCGGCGCCGCGTTGCACGCTGGCACTCGCCTCGTGCGCGCCTGCCTTCACATCGGTAGCCTGTGTGGCCGACTTTCCGGAGAGCACCGACAATTCGGCCAGCGCGGCGCCGATCTCCTCCGCATTGGCTGCCTGCGTCGACGCGGCGTGCGCCAGTTGCTGACCGCCCTCGTTCAACTGCTTGGCGGCGTCGTCGACCTGGAACGCCGACACGCGCACCTGCCCGATGGTGGTGGAGAGCTGGTCGACCGCGGCATTTACCGCCTCCTGCACGCGAAGGAATTCACCATGGTACTCGCCCTCCATGCGCACCTCGAGGTTCCGCTCGGCCACTTCCACCAGCACCGCACGCACTTCCCCGAGCGGCACCGCGACGGCCTTCATCAGAGCGCCCACCCCTTCCAGCAAGTTGGCGTAGCGTCCCTGCACGTGT
>NZ_JBIJAW010000189.1:0-6259 GCF_044345575.1 Gemmatimonas sp. | reverse complement strand
GGAGTCGTGGTTCCGCGGGCGCAACGGCGCCGACGCGCTGGTGGCGGACACAGTCGTTGGCGCACTGGAGAAGCTGGCGGCGCATGTGCGGACGGCAGTTGAACTAGCTACCGAAAACTGTCACGACGCACTACGAACTCCCCCGACTATCGCGTGATCGTCGGGGGAGTTCATAGTGTGTAGTTGCAGTTATCAGTGCTCGGTTCTACGAACGTTCTACTCCGCGTCTCCCAGTATCCCCAATGGGATCAGCTCCACATCCGCCTGCCCCTGCCAGATGTAGAGCTTCGCGACACACGGCTGCAACTTGAAACGGCGCGGGCCGGCGGCGCCGGGGTTCACCACCACGCGGCGCGCGGCCTTGGTGATGAGTTGCTGATGCGTGTGGCCGTACACGATCACGTCGGCATTGGGATACGCGCCCACCAGCTTGGGCGGTGTGGGGCTCCCCAGTTCGTGCCCGTGCGTCACCACGATGCGCACGCCATCGATCACGTCCTCGATACGCTCGACGAGGTCCGGGCGCCCCGGCGCATCCGTGTTGCCGTACACCGCGCGGATGGGGGCAATCGTGGCCAGCTCCGTGAGCACATCCGCCGGGCCCACGTCGCCGGCGTGCAGAATCTGCGACACGCCCTGCAGTGCCTCGAACACTTCGGGGCGAACAAGGCCGTGGGTGTCGGAGATGAGACCGATGATCGTGGCGCGGTTATTCATGGGTAACTTCGAGACTGGGAATCGGTGGTGTTCTTGAGGGCGCGACGTCGATTGAGCTCCGCCTGCGCCCCCTCGGCGTCGCGCGTACCGGGGAAGCGTTCCACGAGACGACGAAGCTCGGACATGGCCCGGGATTCGTCTCCCAAGGGACCAAGATACAGATCAACGAGCCGGTGGGTGGCGTACAGCTCATCGGCACGGGTCGCATCGGCCGCTTTGCGCAGTCGCATCAGTAACGCGCGCGCGCGTTCGATATCGCCATCGGGGCGCAGCTGTACGTCGGCCTCGGCGCGCAAGAGCGACGCTTTTTCGCCGTGCTCGGCGCGGGCTTGGTCGAACGCCTTCGAGGCGGCCTCGAGATTGCCCCTCACGGCCAACGCTTCGGCGTGCGAGTACACCGCCACATCCCGTCCGCGCCCACCGGGCTCGAGTACCGCCAACATACCGCGCTGGGTCCACCGGTGCACCACCCGGACCATGAACAGCGTGAAGGCGCTGCCGATCAGTCCCCCGAGCGCCGCCACACCGAAGCGCTGCGGAAAGGGGACTCGCGCCGCCGAGGCGAACACGAACGACACGGTCGCAAACCAGAGCCAGGCCCCGAAGAAAATCGCCGCAGAGTTACGGCGAGCACCCTGGCGTTGACGCTCGACCTGCTGCTCGAGAAGAACCGGATCGAGCGTCATCGCTTATTCGGCAAGGCCCCAGCGCTTCCCGACCGTGTGTTCGAGATCGAGATGGTCGAGGACCCGCGCCACCATGAAGTCCACCAGCTCGGCAATGCTCGTGGGCTGATGATAGAACCCGGGCGCGGCCGGGATCACCGTGGCCCCCGCACGCGTCACCGCTGTGAGATTCTCGAGATGGATGAGCGACAGCGGCGTTTCGCGTGGCACCAGGATGAGCTTGCGCCGTTCCTTGAGCACCACGTCGGCGGCGCGTTCTACCAGTGAGCGCGACGTGCCGTGGGCAATGGCACTTACCGTACCCATGCTGCAGGGACAGACCACCATACCGCTGGTGCGCGCCGAGCCGCTCGCGGGCGCGGCGCCACGATCGTTGTCGTCGAACACCGTCACGCAGGCATCGAACGCCTCCGCCCCCGCGTGCGCGCGCAACGCGGCCAGATCGGCGATATCGCTCTCGGTTCGCAGCAACCGCCACCCGTGACTCGACACGATGAGCCACGTGGGGACCTGCAACTCAACCAGCGCCTGCAGCAGGCGCACGGCATAGGGCGCGCCCGACGCGCCGGTGATGGCGACGATCACGGGGTGGCGACGACCGTTCACGACGCCTCCCGTCATGGCGCCTCCGGCAGCAGCAGGCGCGCCGTGAAGACGAAGACGAGAAAACCCATGGAGATGAGCCCGTTCATGGTGAAGAAGGCCGCGTCCACACGGCTGAGGTCATCAGCCTTCACGAGGCGGTGCTCCCAGATCAGCATAAGCGCGATGCCTGCCACCGCAGCCCACAGAATGCCGTTCACGAGTGGCGTGGCCGAACCGAGCGGGTGCGAGGCGACCACCACCGCAAAGGCGACGACCGCGAGCATGTGCAACGCTCGCGCAATCGTGATCGCGCGCACCACCCCGAACTTGCTCGGTACACTGTGCAGGCCATGCTTGGCGTCGAACTCCGCGTCCTGCAACGCGTAGATCATGTCGAAACCGCCGCTCCAGCACACCACGGCGAACGCCAGCACACACAACAGCCACCACGGCTGGCTCCACGCACCCGTCACCGCCAGATAGCCGCCGACCGGCGCAATGGCGAGCCCGAGCCCCAGCCACAAGTGGCTCCAGCGCGTGAATCGCTTGGTGTAGCTGTAGCCCAGCACCCAGAGCAACGCCACGGGTGACAGCGCGAGACAGAGCGGGTTGAGCATGCCACTCGCGATCACAAACAGCACGCTGCTCACGGCGATGCTGAACCTGGCCTGCCCGACCGTGAGCGTGCCGGCCGGCAGTTCGCGCATGGCCGTGCGTGGGTTGATGGCGTCCACATCGCGGTCCACCAGTCGGTTGAACGCCATCGCGGCGAAGCGCGCGCTGGTGAAGGCCAGCAGCACCCAACCCACGGTGGCGGGCGTGACTGGCGCAATCACACTGGCGAACAGCACACCGACCAGCGAGAAGGGCATGGCGAACACCGTGTGCGGCAGCTTCACGAAATTCGCGAGACGCACAGCGAGCGACTGCCCTTGCATGAGCTGGCCGTCGCGCGCGCCCTTGGGCGGCACAATCCCGTGGCTGGTCATGCGCGAATCACAGGCCGAGGCTCTTCCACTTGGCGTCCACGGCCTTCTTCGTCACCTCGTCCATCTCGATCACCTTGGGCCACGCACGCGTGAAGCCTTCTTCCGGCCACTTCCGCGTAGCGTCGATGCCCATCTTGCTGCCGTAGGTGAACGACCGACTGGCGTGATCGAGCACGTCCACGGGCCCCATGGTGAAGCGCACGTCGCGCTGCGGATCCATGTTATTGAGCGCCACCCACCACGCTTCCACCGGGTTGCGCACGTTGATTTCCTTGTCCACCACCACGAGTACCTTAGCGAGCGACATAAGCCCCTGCCCCCACAAGGCGTGCATCACCTTGTCGGCGTGACCGGGATACTTCTTGTCGATGCTCACGAACACGAGGTTGTGGAACCCGCCCTCGGCGGGCATGTGATAATCCACGACTTCCGGCGTCGTGAGCTTGAGCAATGGCAGGAAGATGCGTTCGGTGGCGTGGCCGAGATAGAAATCTTCCATCGGCGGGCGCCCCACGATCGTCGTGGAGTACACCGGATTCTTGCGCATCGTCACCGCCGTGACGTGCACGCGCGGATACAGATCCGCCTCGCTGTAGAAGCCCGTGTGATCACCGAACGGGCCTTCCACGATGAGCTCCTCGGCGGGATCGATGTATCCCTCGATCACGAACTCCGCGTCGGCGGGCACCTCGAGATCGTTGGTCACCGCCTTGGTGAGCTTCACCGGGTCCCGTCGCAGGAAGCCGGCAAAGAGGAACTCGTCGATGTTGGGCGGCAGCGGCGCACTCGCGCTGAACATGCTCGCCGGGTCGCTGCCCACCACGATGCACACGGGCATCTTCTCGCCGCGCTCCGCCATCTGCCGCATGTGTTCCGCGCCGGTCTTGTGGCGCTGCCAGTGCATGGCCACGTGCTTCTTGCCGAGCTGCTGCACGCGGTACATGCCCACATTGCGAATACCACGCACCGGATCCTTGGAAATCACGGCCGTCATGGTGATGTACGGCCCACCGTCTTCCGGCCAGCAGTGCAGCACCGGGATCTTGTCGAGATCGATCTCGTCGCCCTGCCACACCACTTCCTGGCACGAGGGCGAGCCGCCCTTCACGCGCGGCGGGAACTTGCTGACCTCGAGCAGGCGCGGAAGCAGCGACAGTTTGCCGAGGAACCCGTCGGGCACCTTGAGGTCCATGAGCTGCGTGATGCGCGCGCCGATATCGTCGAGGTTCTCGACACCGAGGGCGAGCGACATGCGCTTCATGCTGCCGAAGAGATTGATCGCCACGGGGAACTGCGATCGGGTGCCGTCGCGCAGAATGACGTGCTCGAAGAGCAGCGCCTTGCCGCCACCGGGCATCTTGGACACGCGGTCGGCAATCTCGGTGAGTTCGAGGTGCACCTTCACCGGCTGGGTGATGCGGTGCAGTTCGCCGAGGCGGTCGATCGCGTCGATGAATTCGGAGAGAGTATCGAGAGCCATGCTATTGAGGCGGCGCGGTCAGGCCGTGCCGGTGTGAATTGCGGCGATGCCGAGGGTAAGGCGCTCCCACGTGACCGTGGAGAAGCCGGCGGCGCGCATACGATCGGCCAGCGTCTCTTCCGTGGGGAAGTTGGCCACCGACATGGGCAGATAGGTGTACGCCGACTTGTGTCCGCTCACGAGGCGACCGATGAACGGCAGCACGTGATGGAAGTAGGCCAGATACGCCTGACGCACGAGCGCGAAGCGCGGCGTGGAGAATTCAAGAATGACGAAGCGTGCACCAGGCTTGAGCACGCGGCGCACCTCGCGGAGCCCCGCATCCAAATCGGCCACGTTGCGAATGCCGAAGGCGACGATGGCCCCGTCGAGGCACGCGTTGCCAAAGGGCAGCAGGAGCGCATCAGCCCCGACCGGTGCGAGCACCGCGCGCGGGGCCTTGCCGGTGCCGTGCTGCAGCATGGGCACCGCGAAATCGGCACCGGCCACGAAGCCGGCGAAACCGGGCTGTTTCACCAGGAGGGCGCCGACATCGAGGGTTCCGGCGCAGAGGTCGAGATACGTGCCCGTGGGCTGACTCGTCCACGCGAGGGCCTTGAGCGCCTTCTGGCGCCAGCGCTTGTCGATGTTCATCGACAGCACGTGGTTCAGCAGGTCGTAGCGCGGCGCGATATCGGAGAACATGCGCTGCACGTACTCGCGCTTCCCTTCCCCCTGGGCGGCGCTGGCGGCGACGTGCAATTCGTCCGTCGCCGGCCGGGGCGTGACGTCAGGGGCGTCCATGGTGCGTGGCATCCCGAAACATCGAGGGGCGAGGCAAGCCGAGCAAGCGGCGACGGCGCGCTTCCCGCAGGCGTGTTTCGCCATCCCTCGGTCCGGAACGGAGGCCTCCCGGCTGGTTCCGATGCATGCGGAGGGCTAGCTTTGGCCCCTGCGCATGCCGATAGCCGACGAGCTGGGAACACTTCCCGACGCCGATGTGGTCCGACTCGCCCAGCAGGGGCGCGAACTCGCGTTCCGCGAGCTCGTGCGCCGCTACGAGCGGCCCGTCTTTTCGCTTGTCTACCGCATGGTGCGCGACCGCGAGACCGCGGAGGATCTGGCGCAGGACGCCTTCGTGAAGGTCCTCAACCACATCGACAAGTACAGCCCCGAGTTCAAGTTTTCGAGCTGGCTGTTCAAGATCGCGAACAATGTGGCCATCGATCACCTGCGGCGGCGGCGGCTCGACACGGTCAGCCTCGACGGGAATCCGAACGCCACGACAGCCGCGGAGGTGGAGGCGTCCACCATCGAAATCGGCTCCGATCAGGAGAGCGCCCTCGATGAACTCGAGGCGAAGGAGCTGGGGTCGGCCATCGAACGGGCGATCGCGACGCTGCGGCCGGAGTATCGCGCCTGCATCATGCTGCGTCATGTGGAAGGGCGGTCGTACGAGGAGATTGCCGCTACCCTCGACCTGCCGCTGGGCACCGTCAAGACGTACATCCACCGCGCCCGCCACGAGCTTCGCAAGGCGCTCGAGCCGCTGCGGGAATGACCGGCGCCCGTAGTGTAACGAGACATGAACACGGCTTCAGCCGCGGCGCGCTTTTCGCTCGGCACGCCGCAGAATTTTGTTGAAACCCAGCCATCTGGCACCACGTAGTTGGGGCATGGAGGTACCACCGTGATCGACCGACACCTACGACCAGACGAAATCGAGCTCCTTCTCGACCGAGAAGAGGGCTTCGGCGTGGCCCAGTTGCGGGCACACGCCTCGTCGTGTTCGACGTGCCAGGCCGAACTGGAGAGCGCCCGGG
>NZ_JBIJAW010000188.1:0-6274 GCF_044345575.1 Gemmatimonas sp. | reverse complement strand
CGCGGACAATAGAAACGGTCGCGTTGGTCCTGTTCGGCGCGCTCGCTCTCGTGGCGGCGGCCTCCATGCTGTTCATGCGGGAGCCCATGCGCGTGGCCCTCGCTCTCATCACGTCGATGTCATCCCTCGGCGCCGTGTACGGCCTCATGGGCGTGCACTTCATCGCCGCCTTCCAGGTGCTCATCTACGTGGGCGCGGTGATGGTGTTCATGGTGTACGTGATCATGCTGCTCGAGGTGAAGGAAGCGCCCGGCAGCAAGCGGTTCTCGTCGTATGTGGTGCCCGGCGTCGTGGTGGGTGTGCTGCTCATGGCGGCGCTCGGTGCCGGCATGCTGCGCGGGCCCATGTCGAGCGGCATGCTGCCCGGAGAGGGCAGCGGCACCTTCTCGTTGGTCGAGTTCTCGTCGGCGTTTCTCACGCGCTACTGGCTGGTGTTCGAACTCACGACGGTGTTCCTCGTGGGGGCCATCGTGGCTGCGCTGGCCGTGGTCAACGTGAGCCGCCGCAAGCAGGAGGGCGCGTGAACGAATCACAGTTCCTGCTCGCCATCGCCGGTGGTCTGTTCACCATCGGGTTGCTGGGTGTCGTGATCCGTCGGAATGCCCTCGTGATGCTGATGTGCATGGAACTCATGCTCAACGGCGTCAACCTGAGCCTCGTGACGTTTTCGCAGCAGCGCGGCGATGCCGCGGGCGCGGTCATGGTGTTCCTCACCTTCGTCGTGGCCACTGCCGAAGTGGCCCTCGCCATCCCCATTGTGTTGCTGCTCGTGAAACACGCCCGTTCGCTCGATGTGGACCGCTACTCAGAGCTCAAGGGCTAGCCGCGCATGAATACCCCGTTGGCGCTCATCGCGCTCCTCCCCCTGCTGGGTTTCCTGCTCAACGGCACCTTCGCCACCGCGCTCGGCGGCAAGCGGTTCAACAACACCGTTGCGGCGGTGATCGCCTGTGCGATGCCCATCGCGGCCTTCGCGCTCACCATTCAGGCGTTCCTCACGCTGCAGAGCAATGGCTATACGCCCATCGTGGCGCCCCTGTACCGCTGGGCGCTCATCGGCGAACACACCTTCGACATCACGTTCTACTTCGATCGTCTCTCGGCGATCATGACGCTCGTCGTCACCGGTGTGGGGTCGGTCATCCACATCTACTCCACCGGTTACATGCACGACGACAAGAGCTTCGGGCGCTTCATGGCGTACCTGAATCTCTTCCTGTTCTTCATGCTCCTGCTGGTGCTGGGCCGCTCGATGCTGGTGCTGTTCGTCGGCTGGGAAGGCGTGGGGTTGGCGAGCTATCTCCTCATCGGCTTCTGGTTCGACGATCTCGCCAATGCCATTGCCGGCCGGAAGGCGTTCATCACCAACCGCATCGGTGACGCCGGTTTCCTGTTGGGCATGTTCCTGCTGTACCGCGCCTTCGGCACGCTCGACATGGACACCATCAACAGCGCGTTCGTTGGCGGCCAGGCGGCGATGGTGTCGGCCAGTCTGGTGGGCTTCTTCCTGTTCGTCGGTGCCACGGGCAAGTCGGCGCAGATTCCCCTGTACGTCTGGCTCCCCGATGCCATGGCCGGCCCGACGCCGGTGTCCGCGCTGATTCACGCGGCCACGATGGTGACCGCGGGCGTGTATCTCGTGGCGCGCATGTCGGGGCTCTACATGCAGGCGCCCGACGCTTCGCAGCTCATGGCGGTGGTGGGCGTGCTCACCGCCTTCATGGCGGCCACGATCGCCCTCGTGCAGACCGACATCAAGAAGGTGCTGGCCTATTCCACGGTGTCGCAGCTCGGCTTCATGTTCGTGGCGCTGGGCGTCGGCGCTTACGGCGTAGCCATCTTCCACGTCGTGACACATGCCTTCTTCAAGGCGTGTCTGTTCCTTGGTGCGGGCAGCGTGATCCACGCGCTCGGCGGTGAACAGGACATTCGAAAGATGGGCGGGCTGCGCAAGCATATCCCAATCACCTTCTGGACGTTCGTGATCTCCACCGCGGCGATTGCCGGAATTCCCGGACTCGCCGGCTTCTTCTCGAAGGACGAGATCCTGTGGTATGCCTTCGCCAGCGAGAAGGGCGGGGCGCCGTGGCTGTGGGCGGTGGGAGCGCTCACGGCGTTCATGACGGCGTTCTATATGACGCGCCTGCTGTGGCTCACGTTCTTCGGCGCGTCACGCATGAGCCATGAGGTGGAGCACCACGTGCATGAGTCGCCGCTCTCGATGACCGGCGTGCTCGGCGTGCTCGCCGTGCTGTCGGCGGTGGGCGGCTACATCGGGATTCCGCACTTCCTCGAGCCGCAGATTCCGTTGCCGCCGGTGGTGGAATCCCTCGAACATTACGAGCACACGCTGCTCTACGTGTCCATCGCCATCGCCTTCGCGGGCGTGGCGCTCGCCGTGTTCATGTACAGCGGACCGGCTTCGCGCCCGGCGGGCATCGCCCGCGCGGCGGGCCCGGTACGTGTGCTGCTGGAAGGGAAGTACTTCGTGGATGAACTCTATGCGGCGGTGATCGTGCGTCCGCTGGCGTGGGTGTCGGAGCACGTGTTCCTCAAGATTGGCGACAAGATGCTCATCGACGGCACGCTCAATGGACTCGGGGCCTTTGCACAGCGATCGGCCGGCTGGCTCGGTCGGGCGCAAACCGGCAGCCTGCAGTTCTACGCGTTGCTGGTGATGGTGGGCATGGTGGGCGCTTTGCTCTGGAGCTGGCGCCATGTCTGATGCCATGCTGCTGAACGTCCTGCTGTTTCTGCCGCTCGGTGCGGCTGCGTTGCTCGCCTTTGTGCGTGGCAACGCCAATGCGGTGCGCATCACCACTACGGCCGCCATGGCGGTGCAGTTCGTGATCGCGATGGTGCTCTATTCGCACTTCGACGGTGCGGTCCCCGGGCTACAGGCGGCGACCAGTGTGCCGTGGATCGCCGAGTGGGGGGTGAGTTATGCGATCGGCCTCGATGGCGTGAACATCCTGCTGGTGCTGCTCACGGCGTTCCTCGGACCGCTGGTCATCCTCGGAGCGTGGACGGCCATCGAGAAGGATGTGGCGCTGTTCCACGTGAACGTGCTGCTGCTGCAGTTCGCCATGATGGGCGCGTTCCTCTCGCAGGATCTCTTCCTGTTCTACGTGTTCTGGGAAGCGATGCTCATCCCGATGTTCCTGATCATCGGTATCTGGGGCGGCGCACGGCGCAGTTATGCCACGGTGAAGTTCGTGCTGTACACGGCCTTCGGCTCCATCCTTATGCTGGCGGCGGTGATCTACCTGGTGTGGTCGCTGCAGCAGGCCGGTGGGGTGGCGAGCTTCGCCTTCGCGGATCTCCTGCAGGCACGTTTGCCGCTCGATGTGCAAATCACGCTGCTGGCCGCGTTTGCGCTGAGCTTCGCGATCAAGGTGCCCATGGTGCCGTTGCATACGTGGCTGCCCGACGCACACGTGGAAGCGCCTACGCCGGGCTCGGTGATTCTGGCCGGCGTGCTGCTCAAGATGGGTACCTACGGCTTCATGAAGCTCGGCTTCCCGCTCTTCCCGGATGCTACGCGCCTGTTCACGCCGGTGCTCATGTCGCTGTCCGTGGTGAGCATCGTGTACGGCGCCTGTCTGGCGCTCGTGCAGCAGGACATCAAGAAGATCATCGCCTATTCGTCCATCAGCCATCTGGGCTACGTGATGCTCGGACTGCTCAGCCTCGATCTGGCGGGCATTCAGGGCGCTGTGATCCAGATGGTGAGCCACGGTCTAGTGGCCGCGGGGCTCTTCCTGCTCGTGGGTATGGTGTACGAGCGCGGACATACGCGTGAGCTGTCGGCGTACGGTGGCCTGGCGCGGCAGATCCCCGTGTTCGGCGTGTTCTTCATCGTGTTCACGCTGGCGTCGGTGGGGCTCCCCACCACGAGCGGTTTCACGGGTGAGTTCCTCGTGCTGCTCGGGGCGTTCACCGCCGCATGGCCTCAGCATCTTGATGGGGTGCACCTCCCGCTCATCCTGTCCGTCACCGCCGTAACGGGTGTGGTACTCGGTGCGCTCTATATGCTGCGCTTCGCCCTCACCTTCGTGTTCGGCCCTGAGAAGGCGCCGCACGGCCCGCTGACCGACCTCACGCTGCGTGAGAAGACGGTGCTCGGCATTCTGACGGTCTCCATCTTCGCGCTCGGTCTCTTCCCCGACAGTGCCCTCCGCAAGACGGAGCTCGCGGCCAAGACGTACCAGCAACTCGTGTCCACCTCCCGCTTGCCGAACGATGCCAAGTAGTGAGGCGCTTCGTGCCATGCTCCCCGAGCACCTGCTGCTCGCGGGGCTCGTGCTGCTCATCGTCACCTCCCTCGTGCGCGGTATGCGGTCACTCGCGTTCCCGTTGGCGCTCGGCGTCATCGCCGCGGCGTCGGGGGCGGCGTTCTGGCTCGCGTCGGCGGGGCTCAGCGCCGAGCCGTTCCCCGGGCACTTCGTGGTGTCACCCACCACGCTGATGGTGAAGGGGGCGCTGCTCGCGCTGGCCCTCCCGGTGCTGCTCATGTCTCGCAGTGATTTTTCACGAGAAGGACTGGGGGATACCGAGTTCCCCACGCTGCTCGTGGCGTCGCTCTATGGCTTGAGTCTGTTGCCGTCGGCCGCCAGCGCATTGGTGCTGTTCCTCGGGCTCGAGATGATGTCGATCCCGGTGTACGCACTCATCGTGCTGGCGTTCCGCCGCCCGCAGTCGGCCGAGTCGGCGCTCAAGTACCTGGTGCTGAGTGGCGCTGCGTCGGCCACGCTGCTCATGGGCATCTCTCTCGTGTACGGCACAACCGGTTCCATGGATCTGTCGGCGTATCGTGACGCGATCCTGCAGGCCGACCTGATGGCACGTACCGGCGTGGTGCTCGTGCTGCTCGCGCTGTTCCTCAAGGCGGCCGTGGTGCCGTTCCATGCGTGGGCACCGGATACTTACGAAGGGGCCAGCGTCCCGGTCACCGCGTATATGGCCACGCTGTCCAAGGCCGCGGTGCTGGTGGTGGCGGTACGCTTCTTTGATGGGGTGAACGTGTCGGGGAGCATGGTCGACCTGCTCGCCGTGTTGCCGCTGGTCAGCATCGTGTGGGGCAACATCGCGGCCATTCGGCAGACCAACCTGCGTCGCATGATCGCATACTCCAGCATCGCGCACGCGGGCTATCTCTTCTATGCCTTTCTCGGTACGAGCGAGGGACGCTTGGAAGCGGTCACGTTCTACATCATCGTGTACTCTGCGGCCAACCTGCTGGCGTTCGCGGTGCTGCCGTCGCATACCGACGATGTCGTGCGCGATCGCATGGAAACGCTCGATGGCCTGTTCCACCGTGACCCGATGGCGGCTTCGCTCATCGCCGTGGCCATGCTGTCGCTGGCCGGGCTGCCGCCGTTTCCCGGCTTCACGGCCAAGTTCCTCATCTTCAAGAGCGTCATCGCCGCTGGGTACAGCACGTATGCTGTGCTGGGGCTCGTAGGCAGCTTCCTCGGGCTGTACTTCTACCTGCGCGTCGTCCAGCGGATGTTCATGCTGCCGTCCACCGCTGCTGCGACCACGTCGGTGGGGCAGGGGTTGGGCAAGGCCGCCGGCGTGCTGTGCCTCGCGGCGACAGCCGTTCTCATGATCGTACCCGGCTGGGTACTCGATCGCTTCTGAAATTCTGTTGACGTGCGCCCGCTCGCCGATGGCGAGCGGGCGTTCCGTTTCGTTCACCCACTGCACTACCGGCACTCCCCGTGACCGAACTTCCCTCAGTCAAGCGCGGCGCTGCGCTCCTCAACGACCCCGAGCTCAACAAGGGGACCGCCTTTACCGACATCGAGCGTGCCGCGCTCGGTCTCCGTGGGCTGCTGCCGCCCCGCGTGATGACGCAGGACGAGCAGCTCGAGCGCATCCTGCCCGGTGTGCGCTCGCGGCCCACGCCGCTCGATCAATACTCGTATCTGGTCGGCCTCCACGATCGCAACGTGACGCTGTTCTATCGGCTCGTCATCGACCATCTGGAGGAGATGATGCCCATTCTGTACACGCCCACAGTGGGGCAGGCGTGTCAGGAGTTCGGACGCATCTTCCGTCGCAGCCGCGGCCTCTTCATCACGGCCGAGGACAAGGGGCATGTGCGCGAGGTGCTCGCCAATTGGCCGCACGACAACGTGCGCATGATCGTCGTGACCGACGGTGAGCGCATCCTGGGCCTTGGTGACCTCGGTGCGAACGGCATGGGCATTCCCATCGGCAAGCTCACGCTGTACACGGCGTGCGCCGGGATTCCGCCGATGCAGTGTCT
>NZ_JBIJAW010000030.1:0-19984 GCF_044345575.1 Gemmatimonas sp. | reverse complement strand
TACCGAATTCCTCCGTGACTGCGCGCTGTAGTGCCTGCGGTCTGCCGTCTGCAGGAAGTCGCCCGCACCACAACCCGCCCTACCTTCCCCGCGACATCTCCGTCGCCCGCGCCAGCGCGGCGAGATACTGCTTTTCGCTCTTGTACTCCCGCCGCGTCCTGGTCACATCGACGGCCCCGAGCGCCGCCAGACCACTCACGCGCACGAGCGGTGCGTCGGGATCCTCCACCGCCATCCCCGACCGGTGTTCGAAGCCGCCAAGGAACGCCGCACCGATCACCTCCACCCGGATTCCCTCCGGCAGAATGAGATCCACGCCGCCCATGATCGACACCACCTCGATCTCCGTGATGCCGGGTGCAAATCTCGCCTCGCGCAGATCGAGATCGCCGCCGCCCGCCACGGCCCACACCTTGAGGTGCCGTGGCACGAGCCAGCCTCCCCTCGCGGTAAACGCCCCGGCGATCGCGGCGGCAATGCCGCGTTCGGGCACGAGCTCATTCGCCGTGACGTAGCGATTGTTGTCGTTCAACCACCGACGGGGATCGGCCGGATCGACAAGCTGCAGCTGCAACTCGGCCATGGACTGAGCGCGATACACCGCAGCGAGTCGCTGGTCGAGTTGGTCCGTGGATAGGAGATCGTCCGCAAACGCGGCCGAGAGCAGGCGCACCACGTGGTCACGGTGGCCCTGGCTGATGGAGGGAGCGGGGGCGTGCATGTAGGGAATACGGCTGGATTGCCTGATGGGTTTCTGTAGGCGTGACGAAAAGCAGACGGCAGACGGCGGGAACTACAGCACGCAGACGGGAGGATTGTGGTACAACAAAACGGGGGCGACCGCTTCGCGGCGCCCCCGATTTCCTTCGCGGTTGGGATATCGGCAGCGGCGCGCAGCGCACGCTGCCGTGTTGTTCTACCGCATTCCTCCGTGACTGCGTGCTGTAGTTCCTGCCGTCTGCCGTCTGCTGTTGACGACCTCGCCCCCGACACAACAGCCAGAACTCAGAGCGCCGGTCTCCGCGCGTGGAAATCCGTCGCCTTCTGAAACTGGTGCGCGATCGACAGGATGACATCGTCGTTGTACAGGTTGCCCGTGATCACCGCGCAGATCGGCTGCGCCTTGTACGTCGGCGCCGGGGTGCTGTCGTTGCCACGCTGCCCGCCGAAGCCGAACTGCGGCACATCGAACTTGTACGGCAGCACCGCGCACGGATGCCCGGTTTGCGCGTTCGGCCCCACGTCGGCGTTGGGGCCGCCGATGAACCCGTCGAGGTCCTTCATGAACTCGCCCCACTTCTGGACGAGCAGCAGACGGCGGCGCTGGTTGTTGATGAACTCGAACGCGCGAGTGTTGCGGCTGCCCACGAAGCGCGGGTTCCAGTCGGCGGCGGCCATGGGATTCGCGTCGCCCTCGTTCACCCCCTTCGGACGCGCCGGCGGCGTGTTGCCGAACGGCGCGTTGGCACCCTGTCCTGCAGCGGGCCGTGCAGGCAGCGCGTTGAGGTCGAGATTGTACTCCTTCGCCTTGCGTTGCACATAGCTGTCGAACGCCGACGCCGATTCGACGCTGAGCCCGCCCCCCGCCATGCCCGCCACCGTCGGGCGCGCACCGATCGTCTTGGGGGCCATGCCGAGGGCCTTGAGCTTCTCCACCAGCTCCGCCGGCGCCGCGGCATCCACCCCGATGCGCAGCTTCGCGAGCGGAATGTTGCGATCGAACGTGAACGGGGTGGTCACCGTACTCGCATCCTTCGGGTCCACGCCGTGCAGTACGTTGAACACCATGGCGCAGTCTTCGGCGGTGCGGCACATCGGCCCCACGCGATCCTGTGACCACGACAGCACCATGCCGCCGTGACGGCTCACTCGGCCATACGTGGGGCGCAACGCCGAAATGCCGTTGCGAATGCTCGGCGACACGATCGAGCCCTGCGTCTCCGTGCCGATGGAGAACGCCACGAGCCCCGCCGCCGTAGCGGAACCGGGGCCGGTGCTCGAGCCACTCGAGCCGATGTTGAGGTTCCACGGGTTGTTGGTACGCCCGCCGTACCACCAGTCGTTCTGCGCGAACAACCCAGTGGCGAGCTTGGCCAGCAGCACGGCCCCGGCGTTGCGCAACCGCACCACGATGTCGGCATCGTAGTCGAACTGCTGATCCTTGAAGTCGGGCGATCCCCACGACGTGGGCGCGTTTTTCGTGGCGAAGAGGTCCTTGATGCCGTACGGCACCCCATGCAGCGGGCCGCGGTACTTGCCTGCCGCGAGTTCCTTGTCCATCGCGTCGGCTTCGGCGCGCGCCGACTCCTTCATGAGCGTCACCACGCAGTTGAGCGTGGGGTTGAGCCGCTCCATGCGCTCGAGATAGATGTCGGTGATCTGCCGCGACGTGATCTTGCGCGCCTTGATGAGCGCGGCGATGCGATGCGCCGGCAGAAACGCGAGATCGTCCGGCGACGTTGGGGCGGCTCCCACCCACGGCTCCACCGTGAACGTGCTCCGCGTGAACGCCTTGGCGCCGTACTTAGCGACCATGCGCTCCATCAGCGCGCCCGTTCCCTCAGGATAGGGCATGAACTGGAGCGCGGGGGCCTCGCCGTTGCCCAGCGCCACGGGCTCCTGCTGTGCCGGCGGCTGAACCGGCAGCATCCCCGACCACACGCCGGCCGTGGCATCGAAGTACGCCTGCGGAGACTGCGCGCCCAACGACCGCACACCGAACGTGCTCGCTGCCGCCATCACCAGCGAGCGAAACATGAATTCACGTCGCGGTACGCCGGTGCTGGACGGATCGTACTCCAGCGCCGCGAGTTCGGCTTCGGCGTGATCGAGGAATTCGAGAGGGGTGCTGTCCACGCGTGCGCTCCGAAAGAGGATGACCGGACCACCGGCGGGCACAGGTATCGGCCTGCGCTCGCGACCGGGGCGAATATCTCCCTCTCAACGCGCCAAGGCGAGGGGACGCTGGCCCCCCGCCCCTGTCATCCCGCCGGCTTGATGCGGAAGACGAACGCCTGCTGCACCAGCTGGTTCACGCGCCGACCCGCAAACACCGCCGGCTTGTACTTCATGTTGGGCAGCGCCTGCTTGACGGCGGCCACGAACTGCGGCTCCACCTTTTCGAGTACCTGCAGGTTGAGCGTGTCCGCGTGGCCTTCGCTGTCCACCACGAACTGCGCATACACCACGCCCTGAACGCCAGCCTGCATCAGGTCCGGCGGGTACTCCGGCCCCACCGCACTCGGGTCGAGCGCTGCGGCCGAGTCGACTTCGATTTCCGTCATGGCGCGTGGCGAGTCGCTTTCCGGTTGCGGGGGCTGGTCCTCGTCGGTAATGAGGCGTGTGCCCTGCTGGGACAACGCCACCGCCTTCGTGCCATCGTCGCGCGGCAGCGCTGTCTCCCCGTTGGCCGCCCACGCGGCGCCTCCCAGCCCCACGAACGACAACCGCTCCTCCGACGGTGCCGGGGCGGCGCGGCGATGTGGCGCCAGGAACCCCACGGCTTCGTCCGGTGCGGTTGGCTCACGGTTCGCCGCCCATCGTTCGAGCCACCCCGCCGCGACGAACGCGCCGATCACCGCCAACTCGGCCCCTACCCCTACCACCTGGTGGCGCAGGGCGCGCCACGAGAGACGACGGGTGGACTCGAACGCGCGGAGCTTCAATCGGGATTCGGGGGACATGGGCATGGCACCTCCGTGCCAGAGAACGCATGATGCCTCGCCACACGCTCACTATCCTCTGAGAGTAAACGTGTCGCAAGAGCCGGCCAATAGACTCCCGTGGCCAAACGCGTCAGATTCGGGATGAGACGCATGGCAGAGACCGCCTGCCCGTCGTTCCCACGGCTCTCTAATCCGACATGCATTCCCCTCTCACGGTTGCTTCGCACGTGCTCGGCCTGAGGGCGCATCTCGAGCGCGGAGAGGGACGCGGCGCGACCACCGATGAACTCGCCGAGAGCGTAGGCACCGACGCGATCGGGTCAGCCCCTGATACGGCCGCCCCCACGACCGCGTTGCGACAGATCGCCTGACCGCAGGCCCCGCCTCGACGCCAGTCATGCGACGGGCGTCGCTCGATTCCCCGTTCTGCTCCTCTCCTCGCGCCGTCGTGCTGCAACTCGTCTGGTTCAAACGCGATCTCCGCATTCATGACCACGCCCCTCTGGTAGCAGCGGCGTCGGCGGGCCGCGTCCTACCGGTGTTCGTGCACGAACCCGAGGTCCAGCGGGCCGACGATTTCTCGCCGCGGCACGCGGCGTTTCTTCGCGAATCGCTCGATTCGCTGCATGCGGCGCTCGGTGCGCGCGACGTGGCGCTACTCGAACTGCGCGGCTCATTACCCGACGTATTCGACGCGTTGTGCGACGCCCTGCCCATCGCAGCGATCCACGCGCACGAGGAGACCGGCAATGCGATCACCTACGCGCGCGACCGTCGGGTTCGTGCATGGGCGAAGCGCCGCGGCGTCCCGCTACACGAACGGCAGGGCGCCGGTGTGGTCCGCCGTCTCGCGACGCGCGATGGTTGGCACGATCACTGGGTGGCGACCATGCGCCGCCCGTGCGCACGAGCGCCCGAGGTGCTGGTGGGCGCGACGGACGACGAACTGCGCCGTGTCCCGGCGTCGCTGCGATTCGCACGCCCGGATGGCCCCCACTCCGGCGTGAATACCGGCGCACACGCGCGGCAGACGGGGGGACGCGAACAGGCGGAGTCGTTGCTGCATTCCTTCCTGTACGAACGGGGCGAGGACTATCGCCGCGCGATGTCGAGCCCCAGCGACGCGGAGCTCGCATGCAGTCGCATCAGCGCCCACCTCGCCTTTGGCACCCTCTCGAACCGTGAGGCGTATCATGCGGCGCGTGTACGTGTGCGTGAACTGCGGGACAGCACGGCCGCGGTCGCACCGTCCGCACGTGCGCCGCTCGTGCGGTGGCAACAGTCGCTGGTAAGCTTTGCGTCGCGCCTCGAGTGGCGCGACCATTTCACGCAGAAACTCGAAGACGAGCCCGCGCTGGAGTACCAGCCGTTCTCACCGCTCTACGCTGACGTGTGGCCGCACGCGGTGGACGCGTCACGTCTCGACGCCTGGCGCACGGGGCACACGGGCGTTCCGCTGGTGGACGCCTGCATGCGCAGTCTCGACGCGACCGGCTGGCTGACCTTCCGCATGCGCGCCATGGTCATGAGCTTCGCGTCGCACTATCTGTGGCTGCATTGGCGACACGCCGGAACCGTGCTGGCCCGCGCGTTCGTCGACTACGAACCCGGCATCCACTGGATGCAGTGCCAGATGCAGGCCGGGAGCACCGGCATCAACACCATTCGCATCTACAACCCAGTGAAACAGGCCGAGGAGCACGACCCCGACGGGACGTTCGTGCGCCGCTGGGTGCCGGAGCTCGCGGCGTTACCCACCGCCGATCTGTATCGCCCATGGGACACGCCCGCGATGGTGCAGCTGATGCACGGGCTCCGCATCGGCGGTGACTATCCCCTGCCGCTGGTCTCACCCGAGTCGGCCCATGCGCAGGCCCGAGACGCCTTGCATGCGGTGAAGCTGCAGGCGCAGCACACCGGTGAATCGGCGCGCGTCTGGCAGCGACACGGCTCACGGCGCACCCCACTCGGCACTTCGAATCGCTGAGCACGTCTGCCCACGCGCCGCGTGCCGGGCGACGACCATTGCTGCCGCGCGCCGATGTCACCAGACTCCAGCAGCCTCATACCGGAAGCGTGCATGACTACCGACGCGCTTCCGGCCGGCGCCGTGTGTGCGCTATTCGAGCCGACGGCATCGACCGAGCCGCAGGCCTAGCCATCCCCTTGTCTTCTTGCTCGACACCATGATGCGATATCGGACCACGGCGCCACTGCGTGCGCTTGCTCTGGCGATACTGTTCACGGCCTGCGCGCGCGCCACACCGACACCCGCACCGAGCCCCACCTCGCAGGAGATCGTGGCGACACCGGTGCAGCAGCCGCCGATCACGGTCAGTCCACCGGCACCCGCTCCCGCAGCAACGGAGACCGTGGATACGGCGCGCGCGGATTGGCATCGCCTGGATTACGACAACGACAAGGTGCTCGGTGTGGGATCCGAGCGGGCGATGCGCGACCTGCTCGCCGGTCGCCAGCCGCAGCGCCGTGTGATCGTCGCCGTGATCGACGGCGGCGTGGACACCGCACACACGTATCTGCGCGCGCAACTGTGGCAGAATGACAAGGAGATCGCCGGCAACGCCATCGACGACGACCGCAACGGCTACGCGGACGATCGGCGAGGATGGAATTTTCTGGTGACGCCGGCAGGGAGTGCCGTCGGCGCCGAAACATTCGAGCTAACGCGATTGTATGCGGCATGCCGCGGCACCGCGGCGGGTACCGGTATCAGGAAACCGCCGGCCGCGCGCTGCGATTCGCTGGCCGGTGCCTACGCCGACAAGCGGGAAGAGGTGACGGGTACCCTCAATCAGATCCGCAGCCTCGACCGCATGCTGGGCCAGGTCCACGCCGTGCTCGAAGGAGTGCTTGGCGCCCCACTCACGCGAGGCAAGGTCAGCGGCTTTGCGCCGGCGTCGCCGGAGCTCTCCCGCGCCCGTGACCTGTGGCTCGCGCTCGAGGCAGACGGACTCGATGCGGCTGGACTGGCCGAAGCGAAGAAAGCCTACGAATCGCAGGCCACGTTCGGGCTCGACACCACCTATTACCCACGGGCGATCAAGGGCGCGGGCTCACCCGATATCATGGGGCCGGATGCGTCACACGGCACGCACGTGGCGGGGATCATTGGCGCCGAGCGCAATGCAGCCAACTCCGTCATGGGTATTGCCCCCAACGTGCGCATCATGGGAGTGCGCACCGTACCGGATGGCGATGAGCGCGATGAGGATGTGGCCCGCGCCATTCGCTACGCCGTGGACAACGGCGCGCAGGTGATCAACATGAGCTTCGGCAAAGCGTACTCGCCGAAGAAGGCGGTGGTGGACAGCGCGATACGCTACGCGGACGCGAAGGGCGTGCTCATGGTACACGCCGCGGGCAACGACGGCGAGAACAACGACGTGGTGCCGTCGTACCCCACGCCAACCCTCGGGGGCGGCGCCCGCGCGCGACTGTGGCTGGAGGTGGGTGCCAGTTCCTGGAAGGGGCCCAGCGCCCTTGCCACCGGATTCAGCAACTACGGCAAGCAGACCGTCGATCTCTTCGCGCCGGGTGAGGACATTCTCAGCACCGTACCGGGCGGTGGGGTGAAGCGGGAAGACGGGACCAGCATGGCCGCCCCCGTGGTATCAGGTGTGGCGGCGCTGCTGCTCGCCTATTTTCCGAAGCTCACTCCCGCGGATGTGCGTGAGATCATCGTGCAATCGGTCCGGACGTTTCCGGACGCGGTGGTGGCGCTCCCCGGGGGTGCTGGTCAGCAGGTCCCGTTCTCCTCGTTGTCCCGCACCGGCGGTCTGATCGACGCCTACGCGGCTGTGAAGCTCGCGCTGCAGCGTGAATCGCTGCGCCCGTAATTCGTACCTACATTCGCCCCAGGATTTCTCATGTTCCGCTTTGCTTCGATCGCCGTGGTGGCGCTGACGTCGTGCGCCCTGAGCACCACCATGCAGGCGCAGGCCGGTGCCCGCCGCGCGGCGCCCAGCACGCGCGCCATCACCGAGATGTCACTCACCTTCGCGGATACCGCCGCGCAGCGCGCCGCCGGCAAGCCGGCCATCGTGCGGATCGACTACGGCCAGCCGCATCTGCGCGGCCGTATGTTGCTCACCGACAGCCTGGTGCCCATGGGCAAGGTGTGGCGCCTCGGCGCCAACGCCGCGACGCTGTTCACGACGGATGTCGATCTGACGCTGGGCGGCAAGGCCGTGGCGAAGGGGCGCTATGTCGCGCAGCTCCTGCCCGAGCGCAGCGGCTGGACGCTCATCCTGCAGCAGGAGACCACCGGCGCGGCGCAGGTGAACGTGGCGGCATACGATGCGGCGAAGGACTACGCGCGCATCCCGCTCACCGCGACCACGCTGTCGACAGCGCAGGAGAGCCTTGCCATCACGCTGGTGCCGAGCACGGCGCCGGGCGCGCAGAAGGGCGAACTCGTGATCGCGTGGGGGACGGTGCACCTCAAGGCCGACTGGGTCGTACGCTGAGCGGGGGGTAGTTCGGCCCGGCGGTGGTCTCCCACCGGGTGATGTCACACACGCAATGGAGCATGGATGTCAACGCGCGCAATGGTGTTCATCGACGGCACATGGTTGGCCGTCACGACGAATCGTTTGGCGGACCAGCACGGGGTGCTGGGGCGCACGGGAGGGCCGCTGGACTTCGGTGCCCTGCCCCGCGTGTGCGCGCAGGCGATCGCGTCACAGATGGCGCTAAGCAGCGGTATCGACGTCGTGCGTACGCACTACTTCGGCTCCATTGCGACCAACTACGATCTGCAAGATCAGGACGCGGTGCAGCGGCGCAGTGAGTTCTTCGACAGTCTGCGGCGTCACCATCGCTACGAGGTCTTCCGGTACGAGACCGATTACCGCGGGCACCGCGTGCGGCGTACGCCGGGTGAGGAGGGATACACGCCTCCCGAGAAGGCGGTGGACGTGGGACTCGCCACGTCGCTGCTCGAGATGGCGGCGGTATCGGCGTACGACATCGCGATTGTCGTGTGCGGTGATCGTGACTTCGTCCCGGCGTTGCAGGCCGTGCGGCGCCTGGGCAAGCGCGTTGCGGTGGTGAGCGCCCGCGGCAGCTGCGCGCGCGAGCTGAGCGATCCCAATGACCCGGTGCGCATCCGCGATTTCGAGGTGCTCTGGCTCGATCAGTTGTGGGCGCAGGTGGTGTCGCCGGCGGCGCGTCCATCGCCGCGGGCGGTGGCGGACGAGGTCAGCCCAGTGGCGGAGGCGGTGGCGTCGGAATCCTCGGACGATTCGCCCTACGCCGACTTTACGATGTCATTTGCCGCCGAGGCCGTCGCGAACGACGAGCCCGCGTCGTCCGAGGCCAGCGCTGGCCCTGTGGTGGAGGGGGTCGTGACCAAGGTGCACGCGCACGGCTACGGCTTTGTGCGCGCCGACGACGGTCTCGACTACTACTTCCGTCGCGCGGACTTCACCGATCCGAACCTGTTCAGTCGGCTGGAGCGGTATCGCTCACGCGTGGCCTTCCGCGTCTGCGAAGCGTCGCGCTCGGGGCAGGCCGGCCGCGCGGTCACGCTCTCGCTGTTAGGGATGACCGAGGCGCCAGTGATGGTGGCGCGGTCGGCGATGCCGAATGACACGCCGACGCGCGAACAGACGCCGCGCGAGGCGTGGACGCCACGGTCGTCGCCAACGGTGGCGTCGGTGCCCGAGACCACGGGCGATCTCTGGGCCGACGATCCGTTCGCCGCGCCGAAGCGGCGGGTCGATGCCGCAGCGCAGGAAGCGGTCACCGTGTCGGTAGCCGCCGATGTGGCGCTCGTGCCGGACGCGGTGGTGCTGGCCACCAGTGCCGTAGCGCCCGAGCCGGAGTTGACGCCACCGACGATCGAGGCGCCGGTGAAGAAGCGCCGGGCGCCGGCGAGGAAGACGGCAAGCGCGTAAGACTGGGCGAACGCAAAACGCCGCCGGCTCCTAGAGCCGGCGGCGTTTGCGTTTCCAACACGGAAGTAGCTGGGGGGAGACTCGAACTCCCGACCTCACGATTATGAGTCGTGCGCTCTAACCGGCTGAGCTACCCAGCCCCACAAGCGTGACCCGCGCCTGGAGCAGACGCGGCACTTACGGGACGCAAACGGCCGGCCCTTTCGGACCGGCCGATTGCTATGGCGGGGGCGGGATTTGAACCCGCGACCTTCGGGTTATGAGCCCGACGAGCTACCAGGCTGCTCCACCCCGCGGCAGTCTTGGGATATTAGCCGGTGCACGCGCAGAGTCAACCCCGCGCGCCCTCATATCGTGCTTATTCCGGCGTTTTCGTGCTGTCGTCGGCCGCACTCTTCTTCGCACTATCCGACGCCACGCTATCACGCACCGCCGGATCATCCACCCAGTACAGCAGCTCCTTCTCACCGCGCACCAACCCGTACTCCTCGCGCGCAATGCGCTCGAGTGTGAAGTCGTCGGTGCTCACGCGGGTGAGCGTGGTGTCGAGCACTGCCACCGTGTCTCGCAGCAGCGCGAGTTCGGCCTCGAGCTCGGCCACATCCTCGCGCTGCCCCAGCAGATCACTCGCCCCGTACTCGCCACCTTCCACGGCGTAGTACACCACGAACAGCACGCCGGCCGCCCACGCAAGACGGCGCAGCAGCACGCCACCTCGCGTTACGCTCTTCTTCGTCGCGGCCATGCGTGCGCTCCGACTCAGATGCCGAAGATGGCGCCGCCGGGATACTCGGCGTAGCCCTCGAGCTGCTCTTCGATGCGGAGCAGCTGGTTGTACTTCGCCACGCGATCGCTGCGCGACGGCGCGCCGGTCTTGATCTGGCCGGCCTGCGTGGCCACGGCGAGATCGGCGATGAACGTGTCTTCGGTTTCGCCCGAACGGTGCGAGATGATGCTGTTGTAGCCCGCGCTCTTCGCGAGCTCGATGGCTTCGAGCGTTTCGGTGAGCGTGCCGATCTGGTTCACCTTGATGAGAATCGCGTTGGCCACTTCGGCCTCGATGCCCTTGGCGAGGATCTCGCTGTTCGTGCAGAACAGGTCGTCGCCCACGAGCTGGCAGCGGTCACCCACCATGTCGGTGAGGATCTTCCAGCCGTCCCAGTCGTTTTCGGCCATGCCGTCTTCGATGGACACGATGGGATACTGCTCGAGCCAGCTCGCGTACATCTCGGCCATCGCCTGCGGCGAGCGCGAGGCCGCCCCGCTCTTCTTGAAGTGGTACTGACCGTCGCGGAACAGCTCACTGGCCGCCACGTCGAGCGCGAGCGCGATGTCCTGCCCGGGGCGGAAGCCGGCCGCTTCGATGGCTTCCATGATCACCTTCAGCGCTTCCTCGTCGCTCGCGAGGTTGGGCGCGAAGCCGCCCTCGTCGCCCACGCCGGTGGAGAGCTTGCGGCTCACCAGCACCTTCTTGAGCTGATGAAATACCTGCGTGCCCATGCGCAGCCCTTCAGCGAACGAGTCGGCGCCCACCGGGATCACCATGAACTCCTGGAAGTCCACCGTGTTCGTCGCGTGCGCGCCGCCGTTGAGGATGTTCATCATCGGCACGGGGAGCGTACGCGCCATCGGGCCACCGAGGTAACGATAGAGCGGGAGCCCCACCTCGAGCGACGCCGCACGCGCGACGGCCATGGACACGCCGAGCATCGCGTTGGCGCCGAGGCGCCCCTTGTTCTCCGTGCCGTCGAGATCCAGCAGCGCGCGATCAATCGCGATCTGATCGGTGGCGTCCATGCCCTCGAGCGCCTCGGCGATCTCGGTGTTGACGTTGTTCACCGCCTGCTGCACGCCCTTGCCGCCGTAGCGCTCGGGGTCACCGTCGCGCAGTTCCACCGCTTCGCGCTCGCCGGTGCTGGCGCCGCTCGGTACCGCAGCACGGGCGGCCGCGCCGGTTTCGAGAATGACATCGACTTCAACGGTGGGATTGCCGCGGGAGTCGAGGATTTCGCGCGCGGAGACGGAGACGATGGGGGCCATGGGGCAGGAATTGGTGTAGGGCGATTTTGGTGAACAGCAATTGCAGACGGCAGACGGCAGGAACCGCAGACGGCAGTTTGGGAGCAACGACGCAGACTGCTCCGTGCTCACGGCGATGGGTAATCTACGACGAAGCGGGTGCTGGCAGGGGCTCGGCGCGGGGCTGTCGTCCCTCGCCCGCGATCATGGGCGGCGTCACCCCGTACGTCGTGGCGAGGCATTCGGCCATTCGCTCACGGACCTGCTCGCCGAGCGTTTCGCGGTCGGCGTAGGTGAGCCCGACGGTGGAGATGGGTTCCAGCAGGTGCACATGCACGGTGCCGGGGCTGGCCCGGAATTCCTCGCGTGGGTTCACCTCGATGGTGCCGTGGATGACCACGGGCACCACCGGCGCCTGCGACGCGATCGCGAGCACGAACGGCCCCTTCTTGAAGGGACGCAGCGAGTAGGTGCTGCCGCGCGTGCCCTCGGGATACACGAGCACCGGGTTCCCCTGCGCGATATTGCGGGCGGCTTCCTCATAGGCGCCGAAGGCCGCCTTGCGGTTCTCCCGGTCGATGAAGATGACGCCCACGCCGCGCGCGGCGGCCCCGAAAACGGGAATCTTCTCGAGCTCCCGTTTGGCCACGAAGCCGTAGTGCGGGAGCACCTCGATCATGCTGGGGATGTCGAACCAGCTCACGTGGTTCGCGATGTACACCCGGGGGGCGCCCTTCGCGAGCCCGTCGTCGCCGTGCAGCACCACCTTCACGCCGGCGGCGCGCAGCAGCCACCACGCCCACCAGCGCGGGCACCTTTCGTAGATGCTGTCCGGCCCCTGCTTCACACCGAGCAGCTGGGCCACGAGCACGGTCGAGCCGAAGACGAGGGTGCCGAGGAGCAGCGCGATGAAGGTGATGCCGGTCCGGAACATCGATCGAAGTTCGCGAAAACGGCCCGGTCCTACAATGGCCGGACGTTACTGATCCGTACCGAAATGGTCATGCCCGCGCACAGCGGCGGTCTCCTCCGCCGCGCCAGCCGACTCTACCGCTCCGATGACGGTGAGCGACACCCCCTGCTCGGCCTCCCAGCGCTCCGCCACGGCCGCAAAAGCCGCCGGGGGCATGGTAACCAGCAGCTCGTACTCTTCGCCGCTCACAAGGGCGCTGGCGGGCTCAACGCCAGGGCCAACCGGCAGCCGCCGCTCATCGAGGGCCAGCCATACGCCGCTGGCGGCGCCGAGATGCCGGGCATCGGCAGCGATGCCGTCGGAGATGTCGAGCATCGCCGTGGCACCGGCAGCGGCGAGTGCCGCTCCCGCAGCGAGTCGCGGGGAGGGCGCCGCGAACCGCGAGCGCGCCCAGGCCTCGGGGGCGTTTCCGTTCTCCCACGCCGCAAGCGCGGCACCTGGCCCCCCAAGCGTGCCGGTGACGAGGACAAGGTCGCCCACCGCCGCCCCGGCCCGCGACACGACACGTTCGGCCACGCCGATCACGGTGAGAGTGATGGCGAAGATGCGGCCACGGCTGAGATTGCCTCCCACGATGCGGGCGCCGGCCGCGCGCACCTGCGAGCCGATCCCGTCGGCCACCTGCGGGAGGTCGCCCTCCCACGACGGCGGCACGATGAACGCCACCAGCACGCACTCGGCGCGCGCGCCCATCGCCGCAAGATCCGAGAGCGCGGCGGCCGCCGCGCGATGCCCCACCTCGAACGGGGTGAGCCAGGCGCGACGGAAGTGCACATCCTCCACACACGCATCGGTGCTCACGACGCGCTGTCCGCTGATGAGGCGCGGCAGCACGGCGGCATCATCACCGATGTCGACGGCGAGATCGCCCCAACGCGACATGAGCAGGCGGATGGTGTCGAACTCCACCCCCTGCCCCATGGCCTGGTGTGCGCGGAACGCCTCGTCGGGACTGCCGTGCGTGCTGAACATGCGTGTAAGCTAGATCGGCCGCTTGCCTACGGCACCAGCCCGTCGCCGGTACGCTGATAGCGCAGCAGCCCATGCGCCGTGGCGAGAAACACCGCATCGCGCTGGAGCAGCACGTCCAAGACCGGACCGGGCACGTCGAGCGGCACGCGCAACTCGCGCCGCGCCCCGGTGCTCCGCGAGACGAGCAGGACACCATCGCGCCCGGCGACCACAAACGCGCGCTCGTCGGCCGCCACGCGTGTCACCTCACCCACGAAGCGCGGATCGAGCGCCGGTAACCGCTGTACGGCCGAGGAAGCCGCCCCGGCACGTGGATCGACGAGGACCACCGCGTCGTCGGTGGCCACGAGCAGCACGGAATCGCTCGCGGCCAGCGCCCGGATGGGCATCCGCAACACAAGGTCGGCGGCATTCGCGGCGCGTGGGGCATCGGCCACCGTACCACGGCCGGCACCGCCGTCGGCAGGCATCGCGAAGAGTCCGCGTTGCGAACCCACCCACAGCGTTGTCCCGGTCGTCTGCAGCGCATGTACGGCCACATCGCGCAGCAATGACTCACCGGCGCCGAGCGAGTCGGACACGAACACCAGCCCGCGCCCGGTGCCCGCCCACGCACCGTCATCGCGGGGCGCCACGGCAAAGACACGATCGTCGGGGAGTCCACCCAGTCGCGTGGTGGCGCGCATCTCCTGCGCACCGTCCAACTGTACGCGCACGAGGCCGCGATCGGTGCCGAGCCACGCCCGCGCACCGCGCGTAGCCATCGCGAAGGTGCGCACGCCGGCGAGCGGCACCGTGATGGTGCCCTCGATCCAACGCCAGCGCTGGAGGTCGGTGGAGGCGAAGGTGAGGCCCCCGCGCCGCGAGAGCCCGAGCCCCGCCACCCATACCCCGTTCGCCGCCGGCGCGAGTGCCCCGGCGCCCGCATCGAGCAGGCCGTACGGCAACGCGCTCCCTTGCCCGAACACGGGATCGAAGCGGAACAGCCCCTCGCCATCCGTACCGAGCCACAACTCACTGGCACGATCGGGCGACGCGGCGCCCGCCGTCAGCGCGAAATTGCCGATGGGGCGGTTGGGCACGGTGCGTCGCAGCAGCAGTTGCGGCTGAGCGCGCAGCCCGGGATACCGCTGGACGAGGTCGGCCAACGTGGGCGCAACGATGACCTGCTGCGATACTGGTGGCGCGCTGGGTGTGCTGATGCCCACCCGCGAGATGCGCGTCCACTGTCCGCCACTCTGCACGAGCGCATCGCCGTTGCCGCTGCGATCGAACACGATACGCTGTGGCACTCCCGTGACGATGGTGCGTTGCACCTGTCCGCTGAACGGTCGATACGTGATGACGGCGCCGGGGACGCCCACCCACAGCGCGTCTTCGACAGGATCGCCGGCCATGGTCGTAATGGACGCGCCGAAGCCGGTGAGCGGCTGCGTCGCAAACGACTGCGGATCGCGCCCGAGTTCTCGATCGAGATCGCGCGACGCCGGCGGCAGGAAGCGCTCGGCGATGCGATCGTACACGGCCACCCCGCCTGGTCCGGCCGCGAAAACAAAGCGCCGCGTTACGGCCACGGCATCGATCACCGAGAAGCTCCCCACCCGCACCCGCTCCTCGCCGACGGCGCCCACCATTGGCGGAGACGCCCCCGGCGGTAGTGGAGCGCAGGCCGCGAGCAGCGCGGCGGCCGCCGCGGAACTCAGCAATCGGCCGGCCACGAGGATCAGCCGCCTACACGGCGGGCAGTTCGGCGAGCACATAGGGCGCGCGAGGGTGACCACGTTCGATGTCGGTCCACACGCCGCCGAGTTCATGCAGCACATCGTCGAGCATGGCCCCGCGGATGGAGCCGCATACTGCCGTGGCGCGCTCGGCCGCGCGACCATGCAGGGTGGCGCCGAGGACGGCAGCATCTCGCGCCGAGCAGCCCTGCGCGAGCAACGCGACAATGATGCCGGTGAGACAATCGCCGCTGCCGCCCGTCGCGAGCATGGGCGTGCCGTGCGGAACGCCCCACAGCGGCTGGCTGTCGGGCGTGGCCACCAGCGTAGGCGTGCCCTTGAGGAGCACTGTGCAGCCAGCCCGGCTGGCGAACTGCGCGAGCAGCGCAGCCCGCGGCTCCCATGCGTCCGGGAGTGGTGTGCCGAGGAGGCGCGCAAACTCCCCGGGGTGCGGCGTGCACACGGCCTGCGGTGTGTCGCGCACCCAGTGCCGCAACATCGAGGCCGTATCGGTGCCCAGCGCGTTCGCCGCATCGGCCGCGAGCCACAGCGCGTCGGCATCGAGTACGAGGGGCGTGCCACGATGCCCATCGAGCAGGCGCTGCATCACCATGGCCGCGCTCTGGGAACGTCCGAGCCCGGGGCCGATCGCGAGCGCGGTGTAGCGCTGCGCATCGGCCTGCCGGCTCGCGGGCTCGGAGGGCCAGCGATGCGCGAGGGCCTGCGGCACCAGCGACTGCACGGACGCCACGCTGGGCTCATCGACAATGGCGTGCACCAACCCTGCCCCCGTGTGCAGAGCGGCCCGACAGGCCAGCACCACGGCACCGGCCATCCCCGTCTCGCCGCCGGCAATGCCGACCCGTCCGCGCATGCCCTTGTGGGACGTCCACGCATCGGCGGCGTGCGCCGCGCGCCCGAGCGCACGCAGGCTGTCGGCGTCGGCCCAGCGCCACGCCTCGTCGTCGCGATCGCCCGGGATATCCCCGTGGAGGCCCAAGCCGATGTCGAGCAGCACCAGCCGCCCCACATGATCACGCCGCAGCAGTATTCCGCGCTTGATCGTGCCGAACGACAAGGTCACGTGCGCGGGAACACTGCCGTCGGCGACCTCGCCCGAGGTGGCGTCGAGCCCACTCGGCAGGTCGAGCGCCACGATCGTGGCACCACCATCTCGGGCGAGCGCGAGGCGCGCGCAGTCCGCCAGTGCCGAGTCACGCAGAGGCCCGCGATGCCCGGTGCCGAGGAGCCCGTCGATGACGAGGCGCTCGTGGCCGGTGGGCGCTCCAAATACGAGATACGGCGTGGCGAGTTGCGCGGCCCGCTGTGCATCCGGTGTGCGCGGCGGTGCGCTGGCGTGCAGCCGCACGGCAATGCCGGCGCGGGCGAGCTGCGCGGCAACGATATACGCATCGCCGCCGTTGTTGCCGCTACCGGCCAGCAACGCGACGCCGTGTGACAGCTGGGCGGCGCACTCCCGCAGCAGCCAGGAGGCCGCAGCGGTACCGGCCTGCAGCATGAGATCGAACGACGGCGTCCCCGCATTGATGGCGCCGCGATCGCGCGCCGCCGCCTCAGCGGCCGTGGTGACCCGCAAGGCGTGCAGTGGCGGGTTCAGACGTGCGCCGTGCTCCACGGGTATTCGCGCTCGAACGCCTCCGCGAAATCGAACACACCGTAGAAGTCGTCGCGGCTGTCCTGCGCCTGACTGACCAGCAGCCCGAGGTCAACCAGCGTGAACACGATATCGCCGATATCCATGGTGGAACGCACACCCCAGTGCTCCAGCACCACGCGCGCCATGACGCCAAAGCGATGGAGAGCCAACTCGCGACAGGCGTGGGCGAGCTCGGGTCCGCTGATGTGGCGGCGCTCGACCAGACGCGTCTGACTGTGCTCCAGCGCCGACAGCACGAACAGATATGCGCGCTCGTCGAACCGCTGCTCACGCAGACGGATCTGATCCATGATGCCTTCACGGAACGCCAACTCGGTCACGCTTTGCTGCCTCTCGGGTGGTGCGTCGGTCGAACCGCGGTGCGCGCCGAAGGGGGAAGCCGCGCGTCCTTGCTGTGACCCGTGAATACTGCCGATGGAAACGGGCGGCCACAACTCCCATGGCCGCCCGCGCGGTTCGCTCATCCCAGCTTTGTGATTGCACGCAGCGGAAGTTCCGCTGTGTGCACGGGTTAGCCGCGCGCCATACTGGCACGACGCGCGGTGGGCCCGTCGGTCACATGGGAATCAGATCGATGTCACACCTGCGCAACGGCGCGATACAGCGGGAACCGGTCGGCGAGCGCCTTCACGTCGGCCTTCACCGCGGCTACCGTCTCGGCATTCTCGTGATCACTGAGCACGCGATCGATGAGTGCCGCGATCTGCTGCATCGCGTCGCCGTCCATACCGCGGGTGGTGACGGCCGGCGTGCCAATACGAATACCGCTCGTGATGAACGGCGACTGCGTCTCGTTGGGCACCGTGTTCTTGTTCACCGTAATGCCGGCCTGATCGAGCACCTTTTCCGCCACCTTGCCGGTGAGCCCCTTGTTACGGAGATCGACGAGCATGAGGTGGTTGTCGGTGCCACCGCTCACGATGTGATAGCCGCGCTGCACGAGCGCCGCGGCCAGCACCTGCGCATTCTGCACCACCTGCTGGCAGTACGCCGTGAACGACGGCTGCAGCGCCTCGTGGAATGCCACCGCCTTGGCGGCAATGACATGCTCCAGCGGCCCGCCCTGCATGCCGGGGAACATGGCCTTGTCGATGGCTTTGGCGTGTTCGGCCTTGCACAGGATGATGCCACCGCGCGGACCGCGCAGCGTCTTGTGCGTGGTGCTGGTCACCACGTCGGCAAAGGGCACCGGCGACGGATACGCCCCAGTGGCCGCGAGGCCGGCGAAGTGCGCCATGTCCACCCAGAACAGTGCGCCCACTTCCTTCGCGATGTCGGCGAACGCCTGCCAGTCGATCACACGCGAGTAGGCACTGTAGCCGGCGATGATGATCTTCGGCTTGTGCTCACGCGCCTTGGCGCGCATGTCCTCGTAATCGATGATGCCGTCACCGGTGACACCGTACGACACGGCCTTGTACAGCAGGCCGGAGAAGTTGACCGGCGAGCCGTGCGTGAGGTGCCCGCCCTGCGACAGGTCCATGCCGAGGAACGTCTCGCCCGGCTTCATGAAGGCGAGGAATACCGCGGCATTGGCGCTCGCGCCGCTGTGCGGCTGCACATTGGCGTGGTCGGCGCCGAACAGCTGCTTGGCGCGGTCGATGGCCAGCTGTTCCACCTTGTCCACCACTTCGCAGCCGCCGTAGTAGCGCTTCCCCGGCAGCCCTTCGGCGTACTTGTTGGTGAGCGGCGAGCCCATGGCCTCCATCACCGCCGGCGACACGAAATTCTCGCTGGCGATGAGTTCGAGGCCGTCGCTCTGACGCTCGACTTCCTCGCTGATGAGGTGCGCGATCTCCGGGTCGGTCGCGCTCAGCGCGCCCCCCGGCGGCAGACGGTCCCAATTGGACCAATCGGCGCTCGCTCCTGCACTCATGCCCCACTCCCCGGAGCTTCGGCTCCGTTCTGTTCGTTCGTCTGCTCGATCTTGGTCACCCGCGTCTCGTGGCGGCCGCCCTCGAAGGGCGTCTCCAGCCAGGTCTTCAGGATGGCCACCGCGTCCTCGTCGGACACGAAACGCGCGGGGAGCACCAAAACGTTCGCATCGTTGTGCTTGCGGGCGAGGCCGGCGATTTCGGGATTCCACACCACCGCCGCCCGTACCCCCGGATACCGGTTGGCCACGTAGCTCATGCCGAGCCCGGTGCCGCACAGCAGGATGCCGCGGTCCACCGCTCCGTCGCTCACCTGCTGCGAAAGCGGGTGCGCATAATCGGGGTAGTCGGTGCTAGCCGTGCTGTGCGTGCCGATGTCCTCCACCTCGTAACCCAGCTCGCCGAGCACCACCCGCAGCCGTTCCTTGAGTTCGAATCCGGCGTGGTCGGAGGCGATGGGAATGCGCTCGCCGGGGCGGGCAATATCAACCATGGGTCAGCTCACTGGGCGTGAAGGTGGTAACTGCCGAAGAACCGCAGGAGAACATACTCAATCCGGGAGCGACCCGTCGGCGGCCGCGGCGGCGGCCAGCGTCTCACGTGCAATCACGATGCGCTGAATCTCCGACGTACCCTCGTAGATCTCCGTCACCTTCGCGTCGCGCATGTGGCGTTCGACGGGATAATCGGTCACGTAGCCATAGCCACCGAAGATCTGCACGGCCTGCGTGGTGACCCACATGGCGGTCTCCGACGCGAAGAGCTTTGCCATGCTGCTGAAGCGCGTGATCTTTTCGCCCCGTTCCTTGGCGGCCGCGGCCGAGTGCAGCAGTGTACGAGCCGCGGTGATGCGCGTGGCCATGTCCGCCAGCTTGAACTGGATGGCCTGGAACTCGCCGATATGCTTGCCGAACTGCTTGCGCTCGCCCACGTACTTCACGCTGGCTTCGAGCGCCGCACGGGCAATGCCGATCGCCTGCGCCGCAATGCCAAGCCGCCCGTGATCGAGCGAGCCGAGCGCATAGGTGAGCCCCTTCCCTTCGTCACCGAGCAGGCGGTCCGCCGGTACGCGGCAGTTGTCGAGCACGATCTGCAGCGTGGGTGACGCGCGCATGCCCAGCTTGTTTTCTTTCTTGGTGATATGGAACCCGGGGAGATCAGGCG
>NZ_JBIJAW010000029.1:0-19997 GCF_044345575.1 Gemmatimonas sp. | reverse complement strand
CTTTCGGCGGTCCCCCGGTACTCGATGGGGCGACCTTCGCCATCGAGCGTGGTGAGCGTGTATGCGTGCTCGGGCGCAACGGTGCCGGCAAGAGCACCTTCATGCAGGTGGTGGATGGTACGCTCACCCCGGACAGCGGGCTGGTGGTACGCCAGGGCGGCGTGACCGTGGCCCGGCTCGAACAGGATGTGCCGCGCACCCTCACTGGCACCATGTTCGACCTCGTGTCGGCGGGGCTCGGAGACGCTGGCGCACTGCTCGCCCGCTATCACGCCGCGTCGGTGCGGGTGGCCACCGATCACTCCGACAAGGCCATGCAGGAGCTCGACCGCCTGCATCGGCAGGTCGACGCGGCCAACGCGTGGCAGCTCCACCTGCGCGTGGAAACGGCGCTGCAGCACCTGGGGCTCGACCCGGAGGCGCGCATCGAGAAAGCGAGCGGTGGGCGCACGCGCCAGGCGCTGCTCGCGCGCGCGCTGGTGAACGCGCCAGACGTATTGCTGCTCGACGAGCCCACCAACCACCTCGATATCGATGCCATCGAGTGGATGGAGCAGTTCCTCATAGAGGAAGGCATCACGCTGGTGTTCGTCACACACGATCGCGCGTTCCTGCGGCGCGTCGCGACGCGCATCGTCGAACTCGATCGCGGCCGCCTCGCGGATTACGGCACCACCTACGACGCGTACCTCGAGCGCAAGGAGCAGATGCTCCACGCCGAGGCGAAGGAGTGGGAAGACTTCGATCGCCGCCTGGCCATCGAGGAAACGTGGATTCGCACTGGTATTCAGGCGCGTCGCACACGTAATGAAGGGCGCGTACGACAGCTCGAAGCGATGCGCGTGGAGCGCTCGCAGCGTCGTGAGCGCGTGGGAACCACCCGCGCGCAGATTCAGGAGGCCGAGCGGTCGGGGCGGCTGGTGCTGGAAACGCAGGGACTCAGCTTCGCTCATGGCGACCGCCCCATCGTCCGTGATCTCACCACGACCATCATGCGTGGCGATCGTGTGGGGCTCGTGGGCCCCAACGGCTCGGGCAAGACCACGCTGCTCAAGCTGTTGCTCAAGGAACTGGAGCCGCAGGCGGGATCGGTGCGTCACGGCACCAATCTCGAGATCGCGTACTTCGATCAGCTGCGTGAGCAGCTCGATCCCGAGAAGAGCGTGATCGAGGCCGTGGGTGATGGCACCGACTGGGTGCAGGTGGGTGGCCAGCGCCGGCACATTCACGGCTATCTCGCCGATTTCCTCTTTTCGGCCGATCGCGCCCGCACGCCAATTCGGGCCCTCAGCGGTGGGGAACGCAATCGGGTGTTGCTCGCCCGTCTCTTCACCAGGCAGTTCAATGTGCTCGTGCTCGACGAGCCCACGAACGATCTCGACATGGAGACGCTCGACGTGCTCGAGCAACTGTTGGTGGAGTTCGGCGGCACGCTGTTGCTCGTGTCTCACGATCGTGCCTTCATTGATGCCGTGGTGACGAGTACGCTGGTATTCGAAGGCAAGGGGGTCGTGAAAGAGTACGCTGGCGGCTATTCCGACTGGGTGCGGCAGCGTCCCGCACCAATCGAAGCGCCGGTCGCGCCTAAGCCCGTGGCGGCTCCCGCCCCCACGACCGAAAAGTCGAAGAAGCGCAAGCTGAACTTCAAGGAAGGCAAGGAGCTCGAAGCGCTTCCCGATCGTATCGCCACACTCGAACAAGAACGTGACGCCGCACTGGCATTGCTGGCCGACCCGCAGGTGCTGCGCGACGGGCAGCGG
This sequence comes from Gemmatimonas sp., assembly GCF_044345575.1. Taxonomy (GTDB): domain Bacteria; phylum Gemmatimonadota; class Gemmatimonadetes; order Gemmatimonadales; family Gemmatimonadaceae; genus Gemmatimonas. The sequence continues at coordinate 18,237 of NZ_JBIJAW010000029.1, read as the reverse complement.
GTGCTCGATATCAATGCCACGCTGGCGAAACTGGAAAGCGGCCTGTTGGAGGCGATGACCCGTTGGGAAGAGCTGGAGACCATCGCTTCGGAGTAGCGTCGCGCGAGGGTGGTGCAAGCGGCGTACGGGGCGTAAGGTAGGGCGGTTTCCTTTCCGTCCTGTCACTCGCCCTCGGAGTCTCTCCTCGTGTCCAAGCGTCCGCTGTCGTCGGCTCTCCTCGCGTGCGGTCTGTTGCTCCCGGCGTCGCTCGCGGCGCAGGGGCCCGGCATTCCCCCGAGCACACGACAGACGTTTCCGGCCGACCCCAAGGCGAGTGTCCCCTCGCTGACGCAATTCATGGGGACCACCACCAGCGAGCTGGCCGAAGTGGTGTCGCGCTTTGCAGCGGACCAGTCGTCACTGCAACGACGCTACGATGCGCCCGACTCCAAGGGACAGCGGGCCCGTATGCGCGCGTTCTACACGAGCTGGCGTGAACAGTTGGCGGCGCTCGATTTCGGCAAGCTGTCGCAGGAAGGCAAGGTGGATTACGTGCTGCTCGACAACCACGTACGCTACCAACTCGACCTGATGGCCCGCGAGGACAAGCAGTTCGCCGAGATCGTGCCGTTGCTACCCTTCGCCGACACGTTGTTGGCGATGCACGAGTCCCGCCGCAATCTCGTGTCGATCAATGCGCAGCAGGCGGCGCATACGTTGGCCGAGGCCACGAAGCGGGTAGACAGTCTACGCGCGCTGCTCGAACCCGCACCGGCGCGCGCCGGCGGCGACAGTGCACGCACGTCGCGTGTTGCCGCGCCCAAGGTGTCGCGCACGGCCGGCAATCGTGCGGCCGACCGTCTCGATCAGGTGCGCAATACGCTGGGCTCGTGGTACCGGTTCTACGCCGGCTTCGATCCCATCTTCACGTGGTGGGCGGCCAATCCGTACCAGAAGCTCGACGAGGCCATGCGTCGCTACGCGCAGACCATTCGTCAACGCATTGTTGGAATTCAGGTCGCCAACGCTGCGCCGGCCGTAGCCACGGGGGCACCGTCGGGCGCCGCGGCAGCGGCTCCCCGCAACGCCGCTGGGGCGAATGAGCCGATCATCGGGGATCCCATCGGCGCCGATGGGCTCGCGATGGATCTGCGCCACGCGATGATTCCATACACGGCTGACGAACTCATTGCCATCGCCGAGCGCGAGTACGCCTTCAACGAGAACGAGGCGAAGAAGGCCGCGCGGCAGATGGGCTTCGGTGACGACTGGAAGGCCGCGATGGAGAAGGTGAAGAACGCGTACGTAGAGCCCGGCAAGCAGCCGGATCTCATTCGCGATCTCGCCAACGAAGCCGAGGCGTTTTTCGGCAAGCACGACTGGGTGACCATCCCGGCGCTCGCCCGTGAAGACTGGCGTATGGAGATGCTGTCGCCTGAGCGGCAGCGCGTGAGTCCGTTTTTTCTCGGTGGCGAGATGATCCTCGTGTCGTACCCCACCAACGACATGACGGACGAGGAGAAGCTCATGAGCATGCGGGGCAACAACCCGCACTTCTCCCGCGCGACCGTGTTTCATGAGCTCAATCCCGGCCATCACCTGCAAGGGTTCATGACGGCGCGATACAACACGCACCGGCGGCCGTTCAATACGCCATTCTGGAACGAAGGGATGGCGCTGTATTGGGAATTCTTCCTGTGGGATCACGACTTCCATGTGCGTCCCGAAGATCGGCTCGGCGCGATTGCGTGGCGCATGCACCGCAGTGCGCGCATCGTCTTCTCGCTCAGCTTCCACCTCGGCAAGATGACCCCTGAGCAGTGCATCGAGTATCTCGTAGACAAGGTGCCGTTCGAGCGCGCCAACTCCGAGGCCGAGGTGCGTCGCTCGTTCAACGGGTCGTACTCGCCCATTTATCAGGCCGCGTACATGCTGGGTGGGCTGCAGCTTCGGGCGCTGTACAAGGAGCTCGTGATGAGTGGCAAGATGAAGGACCGTGAGTTCCACGATGCGCTGTACCGTGGCGGCCCCATGCCCATTGCCATGGTGCGCGCGCGCATCGCCGGTACGCCCCTCACGCGCGATGGGGCGGCACCGTGGCGTTTCGCCGAACAGTTGCCGCCCCATCGTCCCTTCCCGGTGAAGTAACCGATCGAGGGGTCAGGGGAATACCGGCGTCATACCCATGTTGTGGTAGATGAAGCTGTGCACGTCGGCCATTTCTTCGATCTGCTTGGAGAGCGACGAGCTGCCGTGTCCTGACTTCGTTTCAATACGGATGAGGACCGGGGTATCGCCGCCGTGCGCCTCTTGCAGGCGCGCGGCGAACTTGAAGGAATGGGCGGGCACCACGCGATCGTCATGATCGGCGGTGGTGACCAGCGTCGCCGGGTAATCGACCCCGTCGCGCAGATTGTGCAGCGGCGAATAGGCGTGCAGGTAGCGGAACCCTTCCTCTTCGTCGCTCGACCCGTAGTCGGCGATCCAGTTCCAGCCGATGGTGAACGTGTGGAAGCGAAGCATGTCCATCACGCCTACCGCCGGCAGCGCCACGCGGGCCAGTTCGGGGCGTTGGGTCATGATGGCGCCCACCAGCAGACCGCCATTCGATCCGCCCTGGATGGCGAGCCGCTCGCTGCGCGTATAGCCATTGGCAATCAGCCACTCGGCTACGGCGATGAAGTCGTCGAAGACGTTCTGCTTCTTCTCCTTCATCCCCTCTTGGTGCCACGCTTCGCCGTACTCGGCGCCGCCGCGCAGGTTGGCCTGCACGTACACGCCCCCCTGTTCGAGGAACGACATGCGCAGCGCGCTGAACGACGGTGGGAGGGACACGCTGAACCCGCCGTATCCGTAGAGCAGGGTGGGGTTGTTGCCGTCGAGCGTCAGCCCCTTCTTCGCGACGATGAACGCCGGCACACGGGTGCCATCCCGGCTGGTCACGAACACCTGCGTCGTCTCGAACTGCGACGGATCGAACGGCAGTTCCACGGCGCGGTACACCGTGCTCGCGCCGCTGGCCACCTCATAGCGGTACACGGTCGCCGGGGCCGTGAAGCTCGTAAACGTGTAGAAGAGCTGCGTTGCGTCGTGCTCGCCACCGAAACCCACGACGGTACCGAGTCCCGGCAACGCCACCTCACGCTCGAACGCGCCGTCGAAACGGTACACGTGCACGCGCGACGTGACGTCCTGGAGGTACTGTGCAAACAGCCGCCCGGCGGCGGTGGCCACGCCTTCGAGTGGCTCTTCCCGCTCGGCGATCACCGTGTGCCAGGCTGCTTCGGCCGGGTGCTTGGGGTCGATACGCACGACCCGTTGATTCGGCGCGTGGCGGTTGGTGAGCACCAGCAGCGTCTCGCCGTCGTTGTCGAGCACGGTGAACTGGTCGTCGAACTCCGTCCACACGGGCATCCAGTCGCCATGCGCGTCGTGGAGGTCCTTCACGAGCAGCGCGTTGCCGTCCTTCCCCTTGCCGCGGTCACTGATGGAGAGCACGGCGTACCGCTCGTCCTCGGTGGTGCCGAGGATGTGGAACCGCTGGAGGTTCTCCGGATCGTGATAGATCAGGCGGTCGCTGCTCTGCGGTGTGCCGAGCGCGTGGTAGTACACCTGATGATCGTCGTTGCGGGCGGAATAGGCGCCTTCGTCTTCGCCGGGCTCCGGATACCGGCTGTAGTAGAAGCCGTCTGCATGCCAGGCGATCGCGGAGACCTTTACCCAGTCCACCGTGTCGGGGAGGATGTCCCGTGTGGCCAGATCCATCACCCGGATTTGCTGCCAATCGGAGCCGGCGTGGCTCACCATGTAGGCGATGTAGCGGGCCGCCCGATCGAAGGTGAGGCCAGCCACCCGCGTGGTCCCGTCCGGGGAGAGCGTGTTCGGGTCGAGCAGCACCTCCTCCGCTCCATCCTCGCCGCGCTGGAGGTAGTACACGGGCTGGTTCTGCAGGCCGTCGTTTCGCGCGAAGAGCCGCCAGGGGCCCTTCTGTTCGGGGGCCGAGCTGCGCGGGTAGTCCACGAGCTGGGTCATTCGGCGCCGCAGGGCGTCCCGGAAGGGGATCTGGTCGAGATACCCGAACGTCAGGCGGTTCTGGGCCGCGACCCACTCGGCGGTCTCGTCGGAGAGATCGTCCTCGAGCCAGCGATACGGGTCGGGAACGGCCGTGCCGTGGTAGTGGTCGACCTGGTCGGCCTTGCGGGTCGGCGGATAGGAGAGGCGGGGCATGCCGCAGTCTACCGAAAGTGTCCGGAAGGCAGAAGCACGGCCGGTTCCCCCTACCATCCGGCCCCGTCCACCGATATGTTCCTGAGCTACCCCGGATTTCCGGGGGTCGTTTCAGTCCCTCGGCCGGCCCGCACCCGCGGTCCCGCCAGGTGGCGATGCCACGTCGATTCGGCCGGAAGAATTCGCTTCCGTGTCCACGTCCTGGCCTCTCGCACCGGTTGCATCCCGGATCGCGCGCCTCACGGCGAGCGGCGGGTCACCGGATCCGCAGCACCTCAAAAACGGGCCAGCCCTCTCGGCCCCGGAGTTACCATGCATCCGTTTATCGAAACCCAGAAAGAGTGGATGAAGGAAGTCGCCCCGTTCCGCGCCGGTGACACGGTGCGCGTGAACGTGCGCGTGAAGGAAGGCGACAAGGAGCGTATCCAGGCTTTCGAAGGGGTGTGCATTGCCCGTCGTGGTGCCGGCGTGAGCGAGACGTTCACGGTGCGTAAGGTGTCCAATGGCGTCGGTGTGGAGCGCATCTTCCCGGTGCACAGCCCGATGCTGGCCGACATCGTCGTCGTGCGTCGTGGTGTCGTTCGCCGTGCCAAGCTGTACTACCTGCGCGACGTGACGGGCAAGGCTGCCCGCATCAAGGAGCGCAAGGTCGTCCGGCCCGCCAAGTAAGGCGCGCCCAGCCAACACATCGGTGGCTCGCTGGAGCCCGATCGAGCGGACGCTGCGTGAGCAGTACGGTCCGCTGTTGGCCGGAGTAGACGAAGTCGGACGGGGCCCCCTAGCGGGCCCCGTCGTCGCTTGTGCCGTGGTCATGCCACCCGACAAGCGCGCCATCGCCGGCGTCAATGATTCCAAGCAGCTCGACCACGCCACGCGCGTGGTGCTCGCCGGCCGCATTCGCGAGCAGGCCCTCGTCATCGCCATCGGCGCCGCCAGCGCACGCGAAGTCGACCGCATCAACATCTACCACGCCACGGTGCTTGCCATGCGCCGAGCACTTGATCGTGTACCGGTCCGCCTCGGGCAGTCGCCGCATCATGTGCTCGTCGACGGCAAACCGCTGCGCACCCTCGGCGTCGACCACACGGCCGTGGTGAAGGGCGACGCCAAATGCTACGCCATCGCCTGCGCGAGCATCATCGCCAAAGTCACGCGCGATCGGCTCATGACCTCGCTGGCCAGGCGTCATCCCCACTTCGCGTGGGAGCGTAACAGCGGCTACGGTACGCTGGTGCATCGCCAGGCCCTCGCGGAACACGGCCTCACGCCGCATCATCGTCGCACCTTCTGTCTCGACGAACAGGTCTCCCTCCTGCTCGACGACGCCACTTCTACCGCGGCCAACCGGGAAATCTCCGATGCATGAGAACACAGCGTATCCACAGGTGTTTGCGCCCGGACTGCTGAACGGCCAGGTGGCCCTCGTCACCGGTGGCGGCACGGGAATCGGCCTTGGTATTTCCGAGTTGCTCGCCGAACTGGGAGCGCACGTCGTGATCGCGAGCCGCAAGCCGCAGCATCTCGAGGCGGCGCTGACCACGATCACGGCACGCGGACACCAGGCGAGTGTGGTACAACTCGACGTGCGCGATAACGAGCAGGTGAAGGCCGTGGTGGACGGCGTGGCGGCCACGCATGGGCGCCTCGATCTGCTGGTGAACAACGCCGCCGGCAACTTCTACGCGCCGAGCGCGACGCTCTCGCCGAATGCGTGGAAGGCCGTGGTAGAAATCGATCTCTACGGCACGTTCTACTGCTCGCAGGCCGTGTACCCCATCATGGCGAAGCAGGGCGGCGGACGCATCGTGAGCACGAGCATGACGCTGCACTATCGCGGCTGGCCGCTTATGGCGCACGCCACCGCTGCCAAGGCGGGCGTGGATGCGCTCACGCGCACGCTCGCGGTGGAGTGGGCTCCGCAGCGTATTCGCGTGAATGCCATTGCGCCGGGTCCCATTCCCACCGAGGGCGTGCGCAAGGCGTTTACGCCTCCAGCCGAGAGCGGGGTGCCCGACGTGTTCGCCGCTGCCGAGGAGAAGATGGCCGAGTATGCGCGGAAGGGCATTCCACTGGGCCGTTGGGGCACACCGCGCGATATCGCCAATATGGTGGCCTTTCTCGCGTCGCCCGCGGGCGACTGGATCACCGGCGGCATTTTCGTCGTCGACGGCGGCGAATGGCTGGCGAAAGCTCAGCCGTGACCAGTGGGCCGCTGAAAAGCGCATCGAACGCGCTGTCCTACATAGTGACCGGGGTGGGGATCGAACCCACGACCTACGGATTAAAAGTCCGCTGCTCTACCGACTGAGCTACCCGGTCAGCCGCTCCCGAAGGAGCAACACTGAAGCCCTAAGAATCGCCGATGTCGAGGGCATGGTCAACCGTGTGCCATGCCCCGCATCGACGATTCATGTCACTTCTTGAACATGGCCTCGCGCGCGGCGCGGAATTCGTTGCCCACGCGCCACTCCGGAAACTTCGCGGCGTTGCCCACGCGATAGCCCATGCTGAGGAAGAGCTCGAGATCCTGCACGGCGCCGGTGAGGTCCCAGCCGGGCTTGATCTCATCCTGCGGCGCGTGATAGTCGTTGGCCGTGTATTCGTCACGCTTCTGCCGGCCGTACCCGGCCGGTTTGCCGACCACGTCCACGCCGGCTTCCGCGTAGAACGCCGGCACGCCCTTCTTGGCGAAGTTGAAGTGATCGGAGCGGTAGTAGAAGCCCTTCTCCGGTTCGGCGTCCGGCGTGAGCACGCGATGCTGCGCTGTGGCAATCGCCTGGGCGTAGTCATCGAGTTCGGAGTTGCCGAGTCCGATCACGGTGAGATCGCGGGTGGGGCCCCAGAGACTCAACATGTCCATGTTGATGTTGGCGACCGTCTTCTCGAGCGGATACAACGGCACCATGGCGTAGTAGGCCGCACCGAGCAGTCCCTGCTCCTCGGCGGTCACCGCGAGGAAGATGATGGAGCGCTTGGGTGATGTCTTCATCGTCTTGAACGCTTGCGCCAGCACCAGTAACCCGGCGGTGCCGGTCGCGTTGTCCGCGGCGCCATTGTAGATGGAGTCGCCCTTCACCGGGACGCCCACACCGAAGTGATCCCAGTGGGCGGAGTACACCACCACCTCGTCCTTGAGCGCCGGATCGCTGCCTTCCAGCTTCGCCACCATGTTGCGTGAGGCCACCTCGCGCAGCGTGTTCTTCAGCGTGACGCTCGCGGTGACCCCGAGCGGCACCGGCGCAAACGCCGGCGTCGCCGCCTTGGCCTTGAGCGCGTCGAAGTTCTGACCAGCCATCGCAAAGAGCGACTTCGCCTGATCGAGCGTGATCCACCCTTCCACTGCCGCCCGCGACATGTTCTTGTCCGGCGCCACCAGGTCGAACTGCTCGGCGGTCTTGCCTTGCACCACCGAGAACGGATAGCCGGCGGCCTCCGTCTCGTGGATGAGCAGCACACCCGCGGCCTTGTGCTTGATCGCCTGCTCGTACTTGTAGGTCCAGCGCCCGTAGTACGTCATGCGCGCGCCGCCGAATCGCGCGGTGTCGGCAAGCGGTGGGTCGTTCACGAGCATCACGAGCGTCTTGCCCGCCACATCGAGTCCCTTGAAGTCGTCCCACTGATACTCTGGGGCCTCGGTGCCGTACCCCACGAACACCAACTCCGACTTGTCGAGCGACGCCGTGGGCTCCACGTGCTTGGTCCACGCCACGTAATCGTCACGCCATTTGAGGGCGCGGGTGGTGCCGCCCTTGGCGAAGGTCAGCGTGGGGGCGTTGGTCACGGTGATGCCGACGAGCGGCACCTTTTGCGTGTACGTGCCATCAGGATTGCCCGGGGCGAGCCCGATGGCCTTGAACTGTGACTCGAGATAGGCCGCCGTGCGGTCTTCGCCGAGTGTACCGGGCTGACGGCCCAGCAGGCTGTCGGCGGCGAGTACGCGTACATGCTGCATGAGTGTGGCCGTATCGAGCGCCGCGATGGCCTCGGTCGGTACCGGGGCGTCGTTGATCATCGTCGACGCCGAACCGCTCGAGACAGCTTCGTTGCGCAGGTCCGAGGGGGTGCACCCAATTGCAAAGAGGGCCGAGGTCGCGGCAGTAAAGACAAGTCCAGCGGTCTGGTATCGTGTTGGCCGATGCATGAAGCCCGAGTGAAAGGGGAACCCCCAATATGCGTCAGGTGCCGTCCCTGCGATTATCTTTCGACATGTACTCTTGGCATCTTCATCCGTCAGCATTGAGCGCGGCACTGGTCCTCTGGATCTCCACATTGGCGTCGGTGCTACCGGCACAGGCGGCGGTCGCCAAAGGGCCGGCGTTCGATACCGCGTTCGTTAGTGTATCCCCCGCCTCCCCGCGGGCGGCCATGAGAGAGTTTGTCCGGCAGGGCAATGCTGGTGACTGGGAGAAGGCAGCCGAGTATCTCGTCGTACCCGCTGGTCAGCGGCTGTACGCGCCGACTCTGGCAAAACGCCTGAAAACTGTCATTGATCAACGGCTGGCGGTTGACCTATCCGCACTCTCTCCGCTCGAGAGTGGCGACACCCTGGATGGAGATCCGACCGGCGACGTCATCGCCGAAATCACGTCCGGTGGACGTACCGAGTCGATCTTCCTCGTCCGAGTCAGCGGGCCTCCGGTTCATTGGCGCTTCTCTCCAGCGACGGTGAGGCGCATCGACGGGTGGTTCGAATCGCTCGGTCCTCCATGGGTACGTGAACGCGTACCGCAGTCGCTCATGGGTGAGGGCCCCTTCAATGTGTACTGGTGGCAGTGGATTGGGCTCGGCACGGCCTTTCCAGTTTTGGTACTGCTGGCGTGGCTCGTCGGGGCGCTGCTGCGGAACTTGCTGAGTCGCGTAGCTCGGCGAACCGTGACCGATTGGGACGACGTCCTCTTGTTGAACCTTCGGGGACCCTTTCGTCTGTGGGCGGCCGCGCTCATCGGTGCGCCGCTGTTCGCACTGCTCGAACTCAACCCGCGGGTATCCGCCTTTCTTGAGGCGAGTTCGCGTGGCCTTGCATTCCTCGCGCTCTTTTGGGTTCTGCTGCGACTCATTGGTATCGTGCAGGCGCGCCTCCAGAACGCCGCGTGGCAGACGGGGCAGGCGCCGCAGGCGCGTACGCTGGTGCCGCTACTGGGTAACTTTCTGCGGGTGACGCTTGCCGCGATCGCGTTGCTCGTGGTGCTCTCGCAATTCGGGTATCCCGTTGGTACGCTGCTGGCTGGGCTTGGCATCGGCGGTGTTGCCGTCGCGCTCGCCGCCCAAAAGACTGTGGAGCATCTCTTCGGTAGCGTAAGTCTCGCGGCCGACAAGGCCTTCCGGGTTGGGGATTGGGTGCTCGCGGGAGGAACGGAGGGCGAAGTACAGCGAATTGGCCTGCGTAGCACGAGCTTCCGTACTATCGATCGAACGGTGGTGCGGATCCCGAATGGGCGTCTGGCTGACGAGCGTATCGAAACGTTCGGGGAGCGTGATCGTATTTTGTTGCGTACGGATCTTGATCTCACCTACGATGCGACACCCGAGCAGCTCGAGGCGATCTGCGATGCGGTAGAATCGTCGCTGCGGGCGCACCCACGTATTTGGGCGAATGAGGTGAGGGTGCAGGTGGTGGCCTTCACGGATTCGGCCATTCGTGTCAATGTGGTGAGCTGGTTCCAGACGACCGACTGGAACGAATTCTTGAGGATTCGTCATGCCATGCTCATACAGTTCATGCGCATCGTCCGGGACAGGGGCGCGAGCTTCGCCTTTCCCTCACGCACCGTGTATCACGTCACGCAGGCCGGGCAGCCGGCGCCGCCCGTCGACGGGTGACGACGAACGCGATGCCCACCACGGTGCTGCTTTCGCTGCTTCAGGTTGATGTCCCGACCCAAGCCGCCCCCGTGGTCGCCACCGAACTCGCCGCCAGCTTGCTGCAGGGGGCCATCACGACCGGCGTGGCCGTGTTGTGTGCCCATCTCTTTGCTCGCTATCGGCGTCCGTGGTTCGGCTGGTTCGCGCTGGCCTGGGGCGTGTACGTGGCGCGCCTGTTGTGCATCCTCAGCTTCCTGTTGTCGGGACAGCGCGTGTGGCTGTACTGGCATCAGGTCACCACGGGATGGACAGCACTCGCGCTCCTCTGGGCGGCACTGGTGTTTCTCCGCCAGCCGCGGGCGCGTCCGATGTATCTGCTGTTGGCGCTCTTTCCCCTGCTGTGGTCGTACATCGCCATCTATGTACTCGACCACTTCCTCTGGGCGGCGTTGCCGGCGGTGCTGTTCCTGAGCGGGGCCACCGCATGGACCGGATGGGTGTTCTTCCGGCATTTCCGGATTACCGGGTCCACGGGCGCGCGGTTGCTGGCGATTTCGTTCGCGCTGTGGGGGCTGCATCACCTCGATTACCCGTGGCTGCGCGCGCAGGGGGCGTGGAATCCGTGGGGCTACTACCTCGACATCAGCTTCGAACTGCTCGTGGCAGCGGGGCTCGTCCTGCTGGTGCTCGACGACCTCGGGCGTGGCGTGCGTGCGCTCTCGGCCTTGTCGGGTGACCTGCAGCGCCGCACCAATGACACCCAGCCCCTCGATGTCCTCCTCTCGCGTCCGCTGGCGCTCCCCGGGGTGCGCGGCACAGCGATGTATGTGTTCGAACCTGCGCGCGGGCATGGCGCCGCTGACGGTCACGCGGCCGAACGTGGCGATGCGGCGGCCGACGGCGAACCAGGTGACGACGAATTGCCGGTCGAGGTGCTCGATCGCGTCCTGGAGGCGGCCCGTGCGGGGAGCACGATGGGGCCGTCGGTCTCACCGGTGGTGCGCGGGCGTGTGCTACGCGGCGCCGGCGTGTGCGAGACGTGGGTGGGGGCGACCCTGCAGCCAGCCGTCCGCGATGCGCTCACACGGATGCGCACGGCGCGGCGGCCGCAGGTGGTGTCCGGCAGTGGTGAACAGCCATTCGTGGCGGTGCTGCCTGTGGGTGCGGGAACGCAGTCGGTGGGCGCGCTCATCATGGCCGGGGACATTCGCAATCCGTTCACGGCGCTCGACGACGACTTCCTGCTCGCGTTGGGGCAGCAGGTGGGCGCGGCGCTCGATCAGTGGTCGCTCGACCGTCAATTGGCCGACCGCACCCGGGCCCTGGAGCTGTTGTCGGCGCGCATGCTGCGGCAGCACGAGGAGGAGCGCCGCCGGCTCTCGCGTGAGCTGCACGACGAAACGGCGCAGGTGTTCTCGGCGGTGAAGATGCAGCTGGAGGCGCTGCGCGGATCACTCGCGGATGGCGCGGCCCCACGGCTCGACCGGTTACTCGGTTTGGTGGATACCGGTATTGCCAGCATCCGTCAGGTAACGAGTGATCTGCGCCCCACGCTGCTCGACGACCTCGGGTTGCGTCCCGCGCTACATTCGCTGGTCACCGACTTCACCGAGCGCAGTGGTATGCGCGCCACCTTTACCGCACCGGCCACACTGCCGACGCTCTCCGGCGACGCTGATCTCGCCGTGTTCCGTGGCCTGCAGGAGTCGTTGTCGAACGTGGTGCGCCACGCCGACGCGACGCAGGTGGATGTCTCCGTCACGGTGACTGCGGACGCGCTTACCCTCACCATACAGGACAACGGTCGAGGGTTCCCGACGCTGCGTGGGGGGCGCCTGCGCGACACTGATCACCGCATGGGGCTCACCGGGATGCGTGAACGCCTGCTTGCGGCCGGTGGCAAATTGCACATCGCCAATCGCGCACCCGGTGCCGAAGTGGAACTCACCGTGCCGATTCTTCCGACGAGCTTATGACACCCCCAGCCCCCGCCCGCATCCGCGTTCTCATTGCCGACGATCACGCCCTTGTGCGTGAGGGGCTGCGCTATGTGCTCGATGCCGACCCGCAGATCGAGGTGGTGGCGGAGGCGTCCAACGGTCGTGTGGCCGTGGAGCTGGCGCTCGAGCACCAACCGGATGTGGTCGTGCTCGACATCACGATGCCCGAAGAAACGGGGCTCAAGGCGGCGGCGCGACTGCGGGAGTTGCTGCCGACGGCGCGGGTGTTGCTGCTGAGCATGCACGATCAAGGCGAATACGTGCGCGAGGGGATGCGTATCGGCACCCACGGCTATCTCCTCAAGGATTCGGCGGGTGAGGAGCTCCGGGCGGCCATCCGGGCGGTGCATGCGGGAGGCACGTTTTTCAGTCCGGCCGTGGTGCGGCGCCTGTCCTCGGCCGACTCCGTACCGGAAAACAGCTCCGCCTCGCAACTGGAGCAGCTTACGCCACGCGAGCGCGATGTGCTGGGAGGCGTGGCGCGTGGCCTCACCAACAAGGCGATCGCCGCTGAACTGGGGATCAGTCGTCGAACGGTGGAGGCCCACCGGGAGAGCCTCATGAAAAAGCTGCAGATCCATTCGGTGGCGGGGCTCACGCGTTTCGCGTTGGAGGCGGGGGTCGCGGAAGGCGGCTGAGGGCTCCGTGGGCCACGTGCGAAACGAATCGCCGCAACGGGTCTGTTTCGGGTCGGCCGCATTCCGCGTAGGTTGTCCCCCGTGAATCTTCCCACCGCTCCTTCGGCCGGCCCGTTGCCGCTGGTGTGCGCCGCCCGTCGCGGCGCGCGCGCTTCGCTTCTGGCGGTGCTGGTCGTGCTGCCAGCGTGCCGCGGCCTGCGTCCCACGCCCGTTCCGTCGTCCGTTGCGCCTGCGCCCGCCGTGGTGGCAGGCGTAGCGAGCGCCGCGCGGGTGACGCCGCCGCCAGCCGACCCGGCGACCCCCGAGGAGGTCGTGCGCACCGCGATCGCGGTATTCGGGGACTCCACCGCTGCGACGGTGGCGGACTCGAGCGGTGAGGAGCCCGTGTGGGACATCGACGTGCGGTCGTACGAAACCCATGACCGCGTCGAGCACTATGTGGAGCTGTTTTCCAATAAGGCGCGCGAGCGGTTCCAGTCGCGTCTGTCGCGTGGCACGCGCTACGAGCCCATGATCCGGGCGAAGCTGCGGGCGAGCGGCATGCCGGAAGACCTCACCTATCTGGCGCTCATCGAAAGCGGCTACGATCCGCACGCGTATTCCCGCGCCGCCGCCGTTGGGATGTGGCAATTCATGAGCAGTACGGCCCGCGACGTGGGCATGCGGGTGGACTGGTGGATGGATGAGCGCCGAGATCCGGCGCGGGCCACGGACGGTGCCATCCGTTTCCTAGGGTTCCTGCAGAAGCAGTTCGGGTCGTTTTATCTGGCCGCTGCCGCCTATAACGGCGGACCTGGACGGGTCTCGCGGGGGCTCACCCGCTTTGCCGATGAGCTCGAGGGGGCCGAAGGGGAAGACCGCTTCTTCGCCCTGGCCGAGCAGGATTTTCTGCGGGCCGAGACCAAGAACTACGTCCCGCAGCTGATCGCGGCGGCGCTGGTCGCCAAGAAGCCCGACCAGTATGGACTGCGCATCGATTCGCTGCCGACCTATGCGTATGACTCGTTGCGGGTGGCTGCGGGGACCAGCCTCGCGGCACTGGCCGCGGCCGGGAATCTGCCGGGAAGCACGCTGCGCGATCTCAACCCGGCGCTGCTGCGTGGGATCACCCCGCCCGACGCCGACATCTGGCTGCGGGTGCCCGTGGGGATGTCCGAATCGCTGCGGGCCGCCATCGATACGGTGCCTCCTGAGGCGCTGCGCGGATTTCGCGCGGTCCGGCTCGACGAAGCCATGTCGGCCAGCGGTTTCGCGAGCCGGCACGGGGTCTCGCTGAAGCAGCTCCGGTGGTTCAACCCGACCTGGCGTATTTCGCGAAAGGGGCGGCTCACCGCTGGCCAGACACTCCGCGTGCCGCAGGAGGCCGCGTTGTCCTTCGCCCGCGACATCCCCGACCCGTCGCTGGAGAAGTTCGGCGGCCCGTCCGGCACCAAGGGGCTGAGCGCGCGTGGGGTCCATGTGGTGCGGCGCGGCGAGACGCTTGGGGCCATTGCCCGGCGGTACGGGCTGACGGAGTCGCAGCTCAAGGCGATGAACGGTCTGCGCGGTTCGCGCATTCTCGCCGGGCAGACGCTGCAGATCCGGAAGTCCACAGTGTCCGAGCGCTCTGGCAAGAACGTGACAAGCAGCAAAGCGAAATCACAAAAATCCCGTGTGAAGAAGCCTGTGGAAAAGCCGGCTCCGGCAAAGAAGAAGGCGACCTCGAAACCACGTAAGGCCGCCTCGTCTAAGGTGAAGAAAAAGAAGTAGTTGGCTACTCCAGAGTGCCGTTGCCTCGATAGCCCCTGGTCACAATAGTTTCGTAGCCGTTTGCGGGGTTTCGGCCCATCGCGAGTGCCCGCTCCACCGCTACCGGCCCGCGGTTGTATACCAGGAGCGCCAACTTGAGGTCGCCCTTGTATTCGCGGATCAGCGCCCGCAGGTACTTGAAGCCGATCCGGAGATTCACGTCGGCGGTGAGCAGCTGCTCACGGGTGACGGCGGGCTCGAACAGGCGCGCCGTGGACGGCATGAGCTGCGTGAGCCCCAGTGCCCCCACCGGGCTTTCGGCCTTGGGGTCGAACACACTTTCCACTCGCACGAGGCGGAACCCCAGCTCGGGCTCGAGTCCGGCCGTGGTGGCCGCGTCGTAGATGCGACGGGCTAGATCGGGCTTGATCCGGTACTTGGCGCTGTAGCTGTAGATCCGATGCCACCGATTGAGCGACTCGTGGCGTTCGCGGAGCCGGAGATCGGTGCCGAAGGCCAACGACGGTCCTTCGGCGGTCCGGTCGCGCTTCAAGAGGTCACCGGGACGCTTCCACGGTGACGCCGCATTGGCAGGCAACGTCCGAAACAGGGGCGCTCGGGGGCCCGGCAGGGGTCCGTTGGTGGCCGAGGTGGCGGCAACGGGTGTGCCTTCGGCCGTTACGCCGATCGCAGCCCCGCCCTGGGGTGCGTCGGTGCTCGGCTTCACCATCATCACGCCGACCAAAACCACGGCCGACAACACCACCATTGCTCGCATGCGGCGTGTCGTCTGCCGGCGTTCCATCCGCCGGCGCCGAACCATCGCCGCCTGTCGTACCGATGTATCGATTGGGTCGTGCATGGGCCCTCTCGTTCAGCAGGTCACTTACGGACCGCCGGTGAAGTCTCCCTTCGTGCCGCCGCGCTTCTCGCGCAGCATGACGTCGGAAATCACCATCGTCCGGTCAACCGCCTTGGCCATGTCGTAAATCGTGAGCAATGCCACGGACACGGCGGTCAACGCTTCCATCTCCACCCCAGTCGTCGCGGTGGTTCTGACGAGTCCCTCGACCCGACAACCGGGCAGGGACTCATCGAGACTAACCCGGACGTCGATCCCGGACAACAGGAGCGGGTGGCAGAGGGGGATGAGCTCCGCCGTGCGTTTGGCTGCCTGAATTCCGGCCAGTCTGGCGACCGGAATGACGTCGCCCTTCTTCAAGCCGTTGTCACGTATGAGTTTGAAGGTTTCCGGTTGCATGCGGATTGCACCCGTGGCCACGGCGGATCGTACGGAAATCGGCTTGTCGCCGACGTCCACCATCTGAAAATTTCCTGCCCCGTCGAGGTGCGAAAGCTCACGCGCGACGTCCGCGGGGCGGTTCGGGAGGGGCGCGCCCGGGGCGGTATCGTGATCGGTCATGGTGCGGCGAGGGGTCGGCAAAGGGTCACGGGGCCATCACGCGATGCATGTCGCGCAGCAACGCGGCCGTGAGCAGGTTGGGGCTCACGTTGTTCTGCGCTTTGGTTTTCGCCGCTTCAACGAGGGGCATGACCGTGGCGGTGCGGCGCGCCTCGATATCGCGCCCGGCGAGCACGAGCTGCTGCGTGCGGGCATGCAATAGTTGGGTCAGCGCCTCGAGGGTATCGCTGAACGCCCCGCGGGCGCCGGCCACCCCCTGTCGGGCGGCAGCCTTCACCTGCAGAACCACTCCGTCGGGCGTGCGGGGCGCGATGGCGGCTTCGAGCAACAGGCGGGCATTGGCGAACGCGGCACTCATGCTCTCGCCAGCGAACAGTGCTCCGGGCGCGCCGCCGGCCCGCGCCAGCTGCTCGTCGTGGGGGACGCGAGACAGCTTCCGCGCCACGACGGCATCCGACAGGAACGCTTCCATGTCGGCGCGCGGCAGGGCCGGGACCCGCACCGACACCACGCGCGACTTGATGGTGGGCAGCAGCGCCCCCGGCTCGCTCGTCGTGAGGATCAAGGTCACCCCCGAGGGCGGCTCCTCGAGCAGCTTGAGAAACGCGTTCGCGGCCTGATCGGCCCCTTCCTGTGACACCATGCGTTCGGCATCGCCCACCACGAATACCGTCCGCGCGGCCATCGCCGGCCTGCTTGCCGCCATGGTGACCAGGGCGCGAATCGTCGCGACGTAGATGCCCTCGCTTCCCGGGGGCGGCGCGTACAGCCCTTCGGCCTCCATGCGTTCCGCTACCGCTTCGGCGAGATCGGCCTTCACTTCGGCCGCCGAGGCATCGCCATCCTTGAGGCGCGGGCGGGGAAAGAACCAATGCAGGTCGGGGTGCATGCCCCGCTCGGAATAGCGACAGTGCTGGCAGGCGCCGCAGGGCTCGGCGAGCCGTTCGCGCGTGGCCCGTTCGCAGAGCAGATACTGGCCCAGCCACAGGGCCAGCCGCTGCTTGCCCACGCCGAGTCCGCCCTGCAACAGCAGGCTGGCCGGCAGACGACCGTCGCAGGCGGCGGCCTTGAGGCGGGCACGGATGGCGTGGTGGCCGTAGAGCGGGCGGAAGGGCATGCTGCAAAATAATGCGGGCGGGGGCGATTGAACGGCGGAACGACGGAACGGCGCAAGCCGGGATGCGCACCGGAACGGCGTGAGTGCATGGGCGCTAGCTTTGCAACGCGCCCATCGCCGGCGAATCCGCTCGCGCTGTTCCGGTGCGCCGTCCAGCTCGCGCCTCAACTGCCGTCCCTGCCCATGCTCCGTTCGATTCTTCCGGTTCTGCTCCTCGCTCCCGCCGTGCTCGGCGCGCAGGTGCGCGCCCGCGCCGTCGGTTTGGCCCCGGGCATCTTCGCCACCGGCGCCAACAATGCCATCACCGATGTGGCCGGGGTGCGAGTGGGACACGCCACGGTGAGCGAGGGAGACTCGCTGCGTACGGGCGTCACGGCCATCATCCCGCACGAGGGTGACCTGTTCCGCGACCGGGTGCCCGCGGCGCTGCACGTGGGGAACGGCTTCGGCAAGCTCCTGGGTGTCACGCAACTGCGGGAACTGGGAGAAATCGAAACGCCGATCGTGCTCACCTGCACGCTGTGCATTTGGCAGGCCGGTGATGCGCTGGCGCAGTGGATGCTGAAGCGGCCGGAGAATGGCGGCGTGCGCTCCATCAACCCCATCGTGGGGGAAACGAACGACGGCCAACTCAACGCGACCCGCTCGCGTGTCGGCATTGGGCGCGCCGTGGCGCAGGCCCTCGACGCGGCGGCCACCGGGCCGGTGGCGGAGGGAAGCGTCGGCGCCGGCCATGGTACCGTCATGTTCGGGTGGAAAGGCGGGATCGGTACCGCCTCGCGCGTACTGCCGGCGTCGCTCGGCGGGTACACGGTGGGCGTATTGGTGCAGGGCAACTACGGCGGCGTGCTGCAGATGGCCGGGGTGCCCATCGGCCAGTTGCTCGGCCGGTTCTCCTTCCAGCGCGACGTGGCACCCACGGGCCGTTCCGGTCCCGGAGATCCGGGCGCCGAGCGAGGTGATGGATCCTGCATGATCGTGATTGCCACCGATGCGCCGGTGCTCGCCCGTAACCTTGAGCGACTCGGGGCCCGCGCGGTCATGGGGTTGGCCCGTACCGGATCGAGCGCATCCAACGGCTCCGGTGACTACGTGCTGGCGTTCTCCACCAATCCACGGGTTCGACGTAACCCGGAGGCGGCCCTCTCCACGAACGATGAACTGGGCAACGATGCCATGTCGGCGCTCTTCCAGGCGGTCACGGAAGCCACCGAGGAAGCGCTATACAACGCGCTACTCATGGCCACACCGGTGAGCAGCCGCGCCGGCACAGTGAAGCCGTTGCCGGTGGATTCCGTGCGGAATCTGCTGCGCGCACGCGGT
>NZ_JBIJAW010000187.1:0-6414 GCF_044345575.1 Gemmatimonas sp. | reverse complement strand
CGCGATGTGCAGCCGTTCGGCAATGTCGCGGTTGCTGAGCCCCTCGCCAAGCAGACTGATGATTTCTCGCTCACGCACGGTGAGGCTCGCACTCTCCGCCATGATCGGCGGCGTCAGGCTCTCCCGCTCCCGTGCAATCTGCGCAAAGAGCGACCGGGTGAGCGCAGGCGGCAGCACAGCCTCGCCGCGGGCCACCTGCCGGATGGTCCGCACGTAATCGACGGCCGACGCATCGTCCATGACGAACGCCACCGCACCGGCGCTCACGAAATCCGCAATCTTCTCGTGCGTCGCCGTCATACCCGTGATGATAACGCGGAGGTCGGAGGCGACCAAGGAAAGGCGTGAACAGACCAACACGCCATCAAGCTCACCCAGATTCACGTCAAGCAGCGCCACCGCGGGTGCACGGGCCCCGTCGTTCCCCAGTGCTTCGGCTAACGCCAGTTGCGATGCCACCGACGATTCGGTCACCGGCCGGCGGACACAGAAGTCCGACTGTTGCTGCAGCATATCGCACAGGGCATGGTGCAGCAGCCGGTGGCCCTCGACCACGACGACCGTGATGATGGGCTCGGCCGTGTTGCCGGCGTCTGCCTGAGCGCGAACAAACGAAGACCCGCCAGTCACGGCGACTCCTTCGTGCACGGTGTCGCCCATCTCCCGCATACCATCCTATCGGTGGATTCATGCCGTGGCCGCACGTGGCCCCGCCACCCCAGCCTGTCTTTCACACAATTGCGCAATCTCGGCGCCCCCTTCACACTCACCGTGGGGTGCGTAACGTAGTACCGCCGGCGGCGTCGCACGGCAAACTCATCTACGTTATCCTACAGCAGCGGCGCTCCAGATGCTATCAATCGAAAGGTTGAGGTGGCCGTGCGCCGAATCCGGATGCCGGTATCCCCACGGCGAGCCCCATGTGCTCAAGCGCCCGTGCAAGGTTCCCAGGCGGGGCCTTCGCAGGGCGCCGCATCAGTCCTGCTGCAGCACCGGCAGAGCGCGCAGCCGCCCCCCGCTTACGCGGTCACCCTCGCGATGCGCCACGAACACGCCGCGCGTATCGCGGTTGGCCAGCAGCAGCGCGCGCCGGAGCCCGCCGCACAGGTAGGCGTTGCAGATGCTGCTGCGCATCGCGCGCGGCAACGTGCACCCCTGCGCCGCCTGATACACGCACCCCGGCTGCAACGTGCGCTCGGGGAGCCACGCGGCGTACGCCTCCACGATGGCGTCGTCGTCCAACGCGGGATGGGCGGCCATGAACTCGCGCAGCGTCCTGGTGCGGAGAAACGCGTGGTCGCCGCCGTTGCCACAGCAGGAACCGCGACATGCACTGCAGGTGGCTGCCACCACGCGCGTAGCCGTGGCATCCAGCTCGTCGGGGGTGTCGAGCGTGCGGTCGTCGTCAGCCGCGGAGGTGCGGCGCACCGTGGCCACCAGAGCGCGCACACGGGCGAGAAAGGCGCGCTTGCGGCGCAGTGCGAGAGGCCGGAGCCGCGCGTGATGCCGAGGGACGATGGCCACGGGCCACTGCACGTCGTGCAAGGAAGCGTCACCGGTCTCGTCCACGGCTCGCAGCGATGCGTCGCGCTGCTGCTGCACCTGCGCCTGCAACGCCTCGAGTCGCCGGCGGGCCTCACGAATGGATCCAGCAGTCATGGGGGCAACCTCGGCGACATTGCAGGGAAAGACAATTCAGGAGCGATGCGAACGGGCACCACGCGAACAACAAACGGGCCACCGGTCTTGCGACCGATGGCCCGTTGTCAGTTCGCTGAAGACGCGGCGATTAGCCGCGGAGCTTCACGACCTGCTCGGCCGCGGGGCCCTTCTGGCCCTGCACGATGTCGAATTCGACACGCTCGCCCTCGGCCAGGGTGCGGAAACCGCCGCCCTGAATGGCCGAGTGGTGGACGAAGCAATCCTTCGAGCCGTCGTCGGGCGTGATGAAGCCAAAGCCCTTGGCGTCGTTGAACCACTTCACCTTGCCGGTCGTACGCATGGCACTACTCCTGTTGCTGGGTGTTCGGAGTCCGGCCCTGCCGTACGCACCGAGCACTCGTGTTGATTCGCGGACCAATCCCCCGCGTGGGTTAGCCACCGTCGTGCAACGCTGGCCAAGCAGTCATACCGAAACGGGCTTCCACGAAAAAGGGACCCGCGTTGAGCCAGGTCCCCGAAGTCGCCTGCTACTGCGTATCCCGCGCCGTGGCGCGCCCATCGTGATGTGAGTGCTGCAAGACGTTAGCGCTCACTTGATCCAGCGTCAATACTGAATTAGTGAGGGGGCGTCACGCCCGGGTCACACTCACCGGAGGGACGGCTGGCCACCCGCCACCGTCACACCCTCGCGTCCCACCACCCCCATCCGTATGCCCGCCGGTCGCTTGCCTGCTCCCTCGTACCGGGCCCTCACCGCGGCCCTGCTGCTCCTCCCGGCCACCGCACTGGTGCCGACGGCCGGCGCGCAGGCCGCGCCGCCCGCGCGCCTGCTCCGGGCGGGCGACCTCGACACTCTCTCCCTCCGCGACGCGGGGCGACGGATCGCCTATGGCGACGACTCGCTGCAGTTCGGCGATCTCCGGCTGCCACCCGGTCTCAAGCGCGGGGCCCGGGCGCCGGTGGCGATCATCATACACGGGGGCTGCTGGATTTCGGGGTTCGCCACGCTGCGCAACACCGCGGCGCTCGCCGATTCTCTGGCGGCACAGGGGGTGGCCACGTGGAACGTGGAGTACCGCCGCGCCGATCACCCGGGGGGCGGCTGGCCCGGCACCCTCACCGATGTGGCGCGCGCCACCGACTATCTGCGCGTGCTCGCCCGCCAGTACCCTCTCGACACCTCACGGGTCGTGGCGGTCGGGCACTCCGCCGGTGGGCAGCTCGCGCTGTGGCTGGCCAGCCGTAAAGGGTTGCCCACGTCATCCCCACTTTCGACTGGCACCCCGCTCGCCGTGGCTGGCGTAGTCTCCCTCGGCGGCGTCACCGACCTCGAGGAATTCGCCGCGCGCATGCCGGCGGGCTGCGGTCGGGGGGCCGTGATGCTCCTGGGCGGCGCCCCGGCGTCACTCCCCGAACGAGTCGCCCTGGCGTCCCCCATCCGGCGTGTCCCACTCGGGATTCCGTCCGCGCATGTGGCCGGCGCCCAGGACGGCATCGCCCCCGACAGCGTCCGCGCCGCCTACGTGCGCAGGGCGGTCGCCGCCGGCGACCAGACGCCCGTGAACGTGACCGTGCCGGGCGGGCATTTCGAGGTGAACGCGCCGCGTACCGAGGCCGGCCGCGAGGTGCTGCGCCAAACGCTGCGTCTGCTTGGCCTTTCTCCGCGCTGACACCCGCCGGTCAGGCTGCCGGTCAGGCCATCGCGCTTTACAGGATCGATCGCGGGCGGCATCGTCTACCTGACGCGTTTCCCCTACCCGGAGTGCCCGCGATGAAAGACAACCAGCTCAAGTCCCTGCTCAAGAAGACGCAGACCAAGGCCGCTCAGGTGAAGAAGCCCACCAAGCAGGCCTACGATCCGACGCTCGCCGCCACGCGCGGTACCGAGGAGCGTGACGATTCCGAAGCGAAGGAAATCTTCAAGGAGATGAAGCGGCGCGAGTTCTGAGCATGACGGACTTCGAAACCCTCGGCGCCTTCTACCTCGGCAAGCGCTACGACATTCCGTCGCGTACCCGGCGCGACGACTACGTGTTGTACGACGCCAAGGATCTCACCACGCATGCCGTGATCATCGGCATGACCGGCAGTGGCAAGACCGGTCTCGGTGTGGGACTCCTCGAGGAAGCGCTCATCGACAAGGTGCCGGTGATCGCCGTGGACCCCAAGGGTGACCTCGGCAATCTCGCCCTGCGTTTTCCCGGGCTCGGCGCGAGCGACTTCCGCCCCTGGGTGGATCCGCAGCAGGCCACCAATGCGGGGATGACCACCGACCAGTTCGCCGCACAGCAGGCCGACCTGTGGAAGAACGGTCTCGCAGGATGGGGACAGGATGGCACGCGCATCCAGCGCTTCCGTGACGCCGCCGACATCACCATCTACACGCCGGGCAGCACCGCGGGGCGTCCGCTGTCGCTCCTCAAGGCATTCGACGCGCCGCCAGCTGCCGTACGCGACGATGCCGAAGCGATGCAGGATCGGGTGAACGCCACCACCACCTCGCTGCTCGCGCTGCTCGGCATCGACGCCGACCCCATTTCGAGCCGCGAGCACATCCTGCTCGCCAATCTGCTGCATCATGCCTGGCAGGAAGGACGCAGCCTCGACCTCGCGGCGTTGATCGGCGGTATTCAGAATCCGCCGTTCAGCACCGTGGGCGTGATGCCGCTCGACACGGTGTTCCCGCCGAAGGATCGCATGACGCTGGCGATGCAGCTCAACAACCTGCTGGCGTCGCCGGGCTTCAAGACGTGGATGCAGGGCGAGGCGCTCGATACGGCGAGTTTGCTGTACACCCCCAGCGGCAAGCCGCGTGGCAGCGTGATTTCCATCGCGCACCTGAACGACGCCGAGCGCATGTTCTTCATGACGCTGCTGCTGTCCGACATTCTCGCGTGGGTGCGCACGCAGCCGGGCACGGGGTCGCTGCGCGCGATTCTCTACATCGATGAGCTGTTCGGGTACATGCCACCCGTGGCGAACCCGCCGAGCAAGGTGCTGTTGCTCACGTTGCTCAAGCAGGCGCGCGCGTACGGTCTTGGTGTGGTGCTCGCCACGCAGAATCCGGTGGACCTCGACTACCGTGGTCTCTCCAACACGGGCACGTGGTTCATCGGCCGCTTGCAGACCGAACGCGACAAGATGCGTGTGATGGAAGGGCTCGAAGGCGTGAGCGGTGGCCAGCCGTTCGACAAGACCGCCATGGAGCAGACCATCGCGGGGCTCGGCAAGCGCGTGTTCCTGCTGCACAGCGTGCACGAACCAGCGCCCATCACGTTCGAAACACGATGGACGATGTCGTATCTCGCGGGCCCCATGACGCGCGAGCAAATCAAGAGCATTACGGCGCTCGCGCCGGCACCCGCGACCGCGCACGGCGCGGCCGCCACCTCACCAGCACTCAGTCCGAGTGCGACTGGTGGTGGTCTGGCGTCACTCGATGCAAAAGCGGCAAGCGCACCGGTACTGCCGCCCGACATTCCGCAGTTCTTCCTGCCGCCCAACACCGACGGTGCGCTGCTCTACAACCCGGTGGTGCTCGGCCTCGCCGATGTGAGCTTCACCAACGCAAAGCTCGGTATCACCGAATCACGCCGCGTGACGCTCACGGCCTCGATCGACGACGGCCCCATTGCGCTCGAGTGGGACAGCGCCGAACGGCGTGAACTCGAGCCGTCGGCGCTCGAACAGCGACCGCGGGACGGCGCCGCCTTTGGCGCGCTGCCACCGGTCGCGACGAAAGCCAAGAACTACGGCGTGTGGAGCAAGGCGCTGCAGAAGTGGGTGGTGACGAACGAGACCGTGACGCTCTACAAGAGCGCCGCGTTCAAGGCCACCTCGCAGCCGGGCGAAAGCGAGGCGCAGTTCCGCATCCGTCTTCAGGTGATGGCGCACGAAGCGCGCGATGCGAAGATCGAGGTGCTGCGCGGCAAGTACGCCGCCAAGCTCACCGCGGCGCAGGACAGGTTGCGCCGCGCCGAACAGGCGGTGCAGCGGGAATCGGCGCAAGCCTCACAGGCGAAGATGGATACCGCCCTCTCGGTGGGTGGCGCCATCCTCGGCGCCATCTTCGGCCGCGGCAAGGTGGGCGTAGGCACGCTCGGCAAGGTCGCCACGGCCACGCGTGGCGCGGGACGCGCCATGCAGCAGTCGGGCGATGTGGCGCGCGCGCAGGAAACGCTGGCCGCCGAACAGCAGAAATACGCCGAACTGGAGGCGAAGCTGCAGGCCGAGGTGGATGCCCTCGGCGCCGCCTACGATGCGCAGCAGGAACAGCTGGAAGCGGTGGTGGTGCGCGCGAAAAGCACCGATGTGCAGGTGCAGTTGTGCGCGTTGCTGTGGATGCCGTACACCAAGGATGCGAACGGCATGGTGAGTAAGGCGTGGGGGTAGACCACCAAGTGCTTCAGACGCACAGATGTCAGGTGAACTGACCACTGACAACTATCACTACGAACTACAAACTCCTCGCCGACCGCGGGGAGTTTGTAGTTCGTAGTGAAAGTTCTCAGTGATCAGTACACACCGCCTCTCTTTGCCTCATCAACCTACTACCGCTTTAGGACATTCAACGACCAGTCATACTGGCGGTAGTTCAGCAGAGCGCGCCCTTCCTCGATCCGTTTTCGCTGCGGCTCGGTGGGGCGGAAGGTGATGTACGGCGCCACGAAGAGAATCATCTCCTTGCGCGAACTGCCGAAGTCTCGCTCATAGGCCTCGAACAGACGATTGAGCCCCAGCACTCCATTGCGA
>NZ_JBIJAW010000186.1:0-6423 GCF_044345575.1 Gemmatimonas sp. | reverse complement strand
CGCAGCCGTATGCCCCTGACCCCTCGAAGGGCGTGCTCATTGTCGATTGGCCGTTGTTCGGCGAGCTCTCACGCGCCCTCGCTGTCCGGGTCGCGCGCGACTGGATGCCGGACCTCATCGTGGGGATTGCGACCGCAGGCGTCGTACCCGGTGCGGCCGTGGCGGCCATTCTCGACCTGCCGTTCCACTCGATTCTGATTTCGCGCCGGTACGAGGCCGATCAGGTGCGCGAGACGCCGACGGTGTTTGGGGCCGCGCCGGCCGACGTGCGAGGCAAGCGCGTGCTTATCGTGGACGAAACCTGCGAGTCGGGGGCGACCCTGCGACTCGCCGTGGGCGCGGTGGTGAATGCGGGCGCGCGCGAGGTGCGCACGGCGGTCAGTATCCGCACCGGAGGCTACGCCCCCGATTATCACGCCTTCTCGACCCAAGCGATGATCGTGCTGCCGTGGGACCGGGAGCTCTTCGTGGACGGCGAGCTGCGGCCGAACCCGAAGTACGTGGGGCTGGTGACGGAACCGGTCGTCTGATCGGTTACGCGGAGGCGGCGGCGCGGTCGTACGGAATGCCGCGCTCCATCGCTTCCCACACGTAGCCCATCACGTCGATCGAGCCGAGCAGGAATCGCGCACGGCCGGGGCCCTGATGGGAGGCCTCGACTTCGAGCACGCTCATAGGGGCGTCGGCCAGCCGGCCGAAGAAGCCGGCAAAGAGCCCGGTACTCACCAGGCAGCCGCCTGCAGACTCGGGCGCTTCGCCCCAGTCTGACACATCGAGCGCCATGACGGCGTCGCTCAGCGACAGCAGTTCCACCCGTCCCCAGCCGATGCTGTGGAAGTACGCCTCGAGCAGCCACGGGAAGCGTTCATCCGACAGGCGATCCGGATGCGACTCGCCCTGTTCCGCCAGCCAGGTGGCGAAATGGGAGTAGAGCGCCTGGCCCGCGGCGAAGCCTGCGTCGCGAATCGCGTCTACGGGCAGGACCGAAGCGCCGGCGTGGGCGGCCAGGGCGGACTGGCGCAGGCCGGCGAAGAAATCGACCGGCAGCGATACGATGCGAGGCGGAAGGCTGGTGGCAGGGCTCATGCTTCCGTGACGCTCGCCGTCTCGAGGCGTCACGTCAAGTCGTCCCGGCTGTGACGGTCTGTTCCCGCCCGCCATCCGTCCGCCGCCGCAGTTCGGCCTCGTCGATCACCTCGACCCCGAGTTCCCGGGCCTTGTCGAGCTTGCTGCCGGCTTCTTCGCCAGCCACCACGAAGCTCGTCTTCTTCGACACGCTGCTCGTGACCCGCCCGCCCGCTCGCTCCACCAGCGCCGTGGCATCGCCACGGCTGAGTGTGGGGAGCGTCCCGGTGATGACCACGGTGAAGCCCGTGAGGGGCCCGTCGGCTTGCACGGCATTGGGCTCGTCGAGTCGTAGACCGCGCCCGCGCAGGCGTTCCATGAGCGCCTGCACCGTGGGGTCGGCGAACCAGCTGGCCACACTCGCGGCGATGATGTCGCCGATGCCACGCACTTCGCCCAGCTGCGCCGGCGACGCGGCCATCATGGCGTCGAGGGTGCCGTACTGCTTGGCCAGCAGTTGCGCCGCCTGCGCTCCCACATGGCGAACGCCGAGGCCGAAGAGCAGGCGCGAGAGCGGCTGCTGCTTCGAGGCGGCGATGGCGGCCACGAGATTTTCGGCGCTCTTCCGGCCGAAGCGATCGAGAGCGACCAGCTGCTCCACCGTCACGTCGTACAGGTCGGCCACGTCGTGCACGTAGCCCGCGTCCAGCAACTGCTGGATGCGAGCGTACGACAAGCCGTCGATGTCCATCGCCTCCTTCGCGGCGAAGTGCACGAGCCCCTCGAGCTGGCGCCCCGGGCATGCCACGTTGGTGCAGTAGCTCGCCACGTCGTCGCCGAACCGACGGACCTCCGATCCGCAGCGAGGGCACAGCTCGGGCATGCGCCACGGGCGCTCGGTGCCGTCGCGCTTCTCCGGCACGGGGCCCAACACGTACGGGATCACGTCGCCCGCCCGCACCACCTGCACTGAGTCGCCTTCACGCAGATCCTTCGCGGCGATCTGATCGGCGTTGTGCAGTGAGGCATACGTCACTGTGGCGCCACCCACATCCACCGGCTCGAGCACCGCGAACGGTGTGAGCACCCCGGTGCGTCCCACGTTGACCTCGATCTTGTTGAGACGGGTCACCGCCATGTCCGGCGCGAACTTGCGCGCCACGGCCCAACGCGGTGTGCGATCGTTGCGAATGCCGAGTTCGTCCTGCAGCGCGATGTCGTTCACCTTCACCACACCACCATCGATGGCAAAGCCCAGGACCGCGCGCGTCTCGTGCTCGATGGTGTGCGCCCACGCGGTCGCTTCGGCGATGGTGTGGCAGCGGGCGCGGTGCGGGGCGACCGGAATGCCCCACGACGCCAGGGTTTCGAGCAGTTCCCACTGCGATTTGGCCGGCACGCCGCCATCGGGGAGCACGGCGGCGTAGCCGAAGAATCGCAACGGGCGCTGCGCGGTGATGCTCGAGTCGAGCTGCCGCATGCTGCCGGCGGCCGCGTTACGCGGGTTCACGTACACCGGCTCGCCGGCGGCGACGCGCGCTTCGTTCATGCGTTCGAAGCCGGCGAAGGGCAGGTACACCTCTCCGCGAATCTCCAGAAGCGGCGGATGTCCGCTGCCCATGAGCCGCAACGGCACCCCACGAATGGTGCGCACGTTGGCCGTGACATCTTCGCCCTCGGTGCCGTCGCCGCGCGTGGTGGCCGTCACGAGTACGCCGTCGCGGTACGTGAGGGCGATGGCGGCGCCGTCGATCTTGAGTTCCACTGTGTAGCCGCTGCGATGGATCGCATCGCCCACCACGCGCTCGATCGACTGTTCCCACGCCTCGAGTTCCCCTTGATCGAACGCGTTGTCGAGCGACAGCATGCGCACGAGATGCCGGTGCGGCTGGAACGCCGACTGCACCGGCGCCCCCACACGCTGTGTGGGGGAATCATCCGCACGCACCCCGGGGTACGCCTCCTCGATGGCCTGCAGTTCGCGGAAGAGGCGGTCGTACTCCTGATCCGAGAGGGCGGGCTGATCGAGCACGTAGTACTCGTACTGCGCGCGGGCGAGCACCCTCTTCAGCTCGGCGGCGCGCTGTGTCGTGGTATCCGGGACGGCAGACATGTCGGGAATCTACCCACGGCGCACGCGGTGCCGGAGGGCAATTATGGCGCATCGGTTGGTTCACCACGTCGCGCGTTGCGCGGGAGGGCACCATGTACCACCGGACTGATATCGACGAGCAGGAGCGGGCCCAGGAACAAGCGCAGGCGCTGGAGCGGGAGCGAGAGCGGGAGCAAGACGAGCGCGGCGAGGCGTTCGCGCGGGATTACGCGCGCCGTGATCACCGCGAGCACGCGGCCAACCGCGCACCGGATGCTGCCGGGCGCGATGGTCTGGCACTCGGGCTGGGTATGCTCCTCGGCGCGACACTGGGTGCCGGACTCGCGCTCCTGCTGGCGCCGGCCAGCGGCGAGGATACGCGTCGCCAGCTGCGGCGTGGGGCCCGTCGCCTGTACGCACGCGGCAGCGATGCCGTGGCTGATCTGCGCGATGATGCCGAACGCCGGGCCCGGCGGCTCGCCCGTCGTGGCGTTGATCGCGGTCGGGATCTCGCGCAGGACGTTCGCGATCGGGTGCGCGTGTAGCCCCTGCGCCTTTAGCGTCCGCTACCGCAGCTTCTTGAGCTCGTCGTTGGCATGCTGCCGGTACACCGCATCGTTCGGATCGGAGGCCGGCGCGGCAATCGCCGCACGGTACGCGGCGCGGGCGTCATTTATGCGATCGAGGTCGCGGTAGATGCGCGCGAGATCGAGTCGATGCACCAGGCGGGCGGGTTCGATCTCGACGGCGAGTTCGAGATGGCGTAGCGCCTCGGCCCATGAGGCGGTGCCGAATACCTGCCCGCCGAGAAACGCTCTGGCCACGGTGCGCGAGATCCCGTTCAATCGCATGATTTCCGCGTGCCACACACCCATGACATGCAGCGCACCGGGGTGGCGGGGCGCCAGCTTGAGGGCTGCCAATGCCTCCTCTCGCACTTCGATACCGTACTTCACACGCTCGCGCGGTCCCGCTGCCAGCGCGGTGCGGCCAATGGCGCGCGAGAGATGAAAGTGTCCCTCGGGATCCCCCGGGTTAAGCGCCACCGCACGCCGTGCGTAATTCGTGGCCTTCGTATACAGGGCCGTGCGCACGGCCTCGTTGCGTTCGAACTCGCCCTGATCGACCGCCGCGGCGGCCGCCTGCCACAATTCGAGGTACGTGCTCGGTTCGCCTGACTTCGTCACGTTCGCCATCGCCATCTGCGCGTGCACCCCGCGATGGGGCGCCGCCATGACCACGAGCCCGAGTCCCAGCAGCCCCGCACGCCACAGCAGGCGCGCCGGCCGTAC
Organism: Gemmatimonas sp.; assembly: GCF_044345575.1. Classification (GTDB taxonomy): domain Bacteria; phylum Gemmatimonadota; class Gemmatimonadetes; order Gemmatimonadales; family Gemmatimonadaceae; genus Gemmatimonas. The sequence goes on along the minus strand of NZ_JBIJAW010000186.1, from coordinate 1,974 downwards.
GAACCGTGCAGCAACGGGAATGGCGGTGTAGGTTGGCATGACGTATGGAAGCTCGAACGTTGATCGAACGGAAGCGCGATGGCGGACGGATCACCGCCGCCGAATGGCGCTCTCTTATGAATCAGTATGCCGCGGGCGAAGTGCCAGACTATCAGATGGCCGCATTGGCGATGGCCATCTTTTTCGTCGGCCTCGACCGTGACGAGATCGTGGCGCTCACCAATGCCATGCTGGAGAGTGGCTCCTCCCTCCAGTTGAGTCACCTGACCCTCGGCCGGGTGGACAAGCATTCCACCGGTGGCGTGGGGGACAAGGTGTCGCTGGTGCTGGCACCGCTGGTCGCCGCCTGCGGTGTGGCCGTTCCCATGATGTCGGGGCGCGGGTTGGGCCACACCGGTGGTACCCTCGACAAACTGGAGTCGATCCCCGGATTCCGCACGGATCTGCCGCTGGCGCAAGCCACCAAACAGCTCGAAGCTATTGGCTGCGCCCTGATCGGACAGACCCGCGAGATCGCCCCGGCCGATCGCAAGCTGTACGCGTTGCGCGATGCCACCGCGACAGTGGAAAGCATCCCGCTCATCGCGGCCAGCATCATGTCCAAGAAGCTGGCTGAGGGGCTGACCGGGTTGGTGCTCGACGTGAAGTACGGCTCAGGGGCGTTCCTGCCGGAGCTCGATCGCGGCCTCACTTTGGCGCGCACGATGATCGACTTGGGGACGGATCATGGCTGTCCCGTGGTGGCGTTGCTCACGGCCATGGACCGTCCGTTGGGGCGGGCCTGCGGCAACGCGTTGGAGGTCGAGGAATCGATCGCCGCGCTGCGCGGTGAAGGACCGGCTGACCTGATGGACGTGACCTATGCGCTGGGCGCCGAAATGCTGGTGCTGGGCGGGGTGGCAGCGACCAGGAACGAGGCCCGACGCCGCATGGAAGTGGCCATCTCGAGCGGCCGTGCCGCCCGGAAATTCCAGGCGATCATCGAAGCGCAGGGGGGAAACCCTGCGGTCGTCGACGATCCCGGCCTGCTGCCGCAGGCGGCCGAGGTGGAGCTGTTCGTGGCCGCGCGCGACGGCGTGGTGGCGCAGGTGGAGCCGCGGGCCATCGGGCGGGGGATCACGGCGATGGGCGGTGGCCGCACCAAGGTGGAGGACACGGTGGACCCAGCGGTGGGATTCGTGATCACGGCGCGTCCCGGTGATGTGGTGCGGGTCGGCGAACCGCTGGCCACCATCTTCGCGCGCGATGCGGCGGGGGTAGAGGCCGGGCGGGCCACGTTGCGGGCGAGCATCCGGCTCGCCGATGATGCGGACCCGCCGCTGCCGCTCATTTCGCATCGGGTCACGGCGGCGGGGGTGGAGCGGTACGAGGCGGAGGAGTGACGGCGGCTGCTAACGGCGGTTGCTAACGGCGGTTGGTAACGGCGACTACCAGCAGACGGCAGACGGCAGGAAAAACAGCACGCAGAACGGGAGGAATTCGGAAGAACAACTCGGCAGCGTGCGCTTCGCGCCGCTGCCGATTTCCGAACAGCAAAGGACATCGGGCGCCCCGCGAAGCGGTGGCGCCCGTGTTGTTGTACCGCATTCCTCCCAAACTGCGTGCTGTTTTTCCTGCCGTCTGCCGTCTGCTGGTAGTCGCCCACCCCGATCTCGCCCCACCCCCCCCCGCCCAAACGCACCATCTGACGGAACCCCCTCCCCCCACTCCCCGTTCTCCACCGGACTGTCTAGTATTCTTCCGTCGGCGGTCTCCGCCTCCCGTTCACCGGTGCTCCGCACCCCTGTCCGAAGCGCAATGCCTGCGAAAGTCGCCCCGTCCACGAACAAGCTCCTCAGCCTCGTTGCTGCCGCGGCCGTGCTGCCGCTGCTCGGCCTGTACGGGCTGCTGATGTACATCTCCACGCCCAGCTCGACGGGCGGCATGGAGCCGACGGTGACGACGATCTGCTACACAGCGTTCACTTTCCTCTTC
>NZ_JBIJAW010000028.1:0-20065 GCF_044345575.1 Gemmatimonas sp. | reverse complement strand
CCATGAGGGCACAGACCGCGCTCCCGCTCGCTACCTCCCGACGATCCCCGAGGAACAGGGCCGACGGATTCTCCACGGGGACGAGGCCGGTGCCGACCATGCGGAACACCCCGATCTCGTCCACGCTCCCGAAACGATTCTTCGTGGCGCGAAGTACCCGATGATCGAGGGTGCCGTCCCCTTCGAAGTAGAGCACCGTGTCCACGATGTGCTCGAGCGTCTTCGGACCGGCGATCCCACCACCCTTGGTGACGTGACCGATGACGAACACCGTGGTGTTGGTATCCTTCGCGAAGCGCATGAGGCGCGCCGCGCACTCGCGCACCTGCCCCACATTGCCCGGCGCCCCCTCGAGCAGTTCGGTGTGGACCGTCTGAATGGAGTCGACGATCACGCACTGCACAGGGCGACCGTCGACCGACGGCTGGGCCGCCGTGGCGAGAATGGTTTCGAGCGACGTTTCGGTGAAGAGCGACACGTTGCTCGCATCTTCGGCGAGGCGGTCGGCGCGCAATCGCACCTGCAGCGCACTCTCTTCGCCTGAGACGTACAACGTGGGATGCCCCGCCGCCTGCAGCCGTGCCGCGACCTGCAGCAGCAGTGTGCTCTTGCCGATGCCGGGTTCGCCGCCCACGAGCACCATGCTCCCGGGAACGATGCCGCCGCCGAGGACGAAATCGAATTCGTCGAGGCCCGTGCGATACCGCGGCGTGTCGGCGGCAGTGACCCGCCCGAGCGACACCGTCGTTCCTGCCACCCCGGCCGCCTGGCGCGCTTGCGTACGCTTGCTCGTGGGGACGGCCGCGACAATTTCCTCGGCCAGTGTGTTCCAGGCCCCGCACGCGTCGCAGCGCCCCGCCCACTTGGGAGACTGGGCGCCGCAGTCGGTACACGCGTAGACGGTTTTGGCCTTCGCCATCAGAAGGGGGTACCGCCGAAGTCGTCGTCGCCGCCCTTCACCAACTTGGGCCCGCCGAAGCCACCCCCGCCGTAGCCACCACCGCCACCGCCGTATTCGGGCGGCGCTTCGCGGGCCGAGAAGTTGTCGAAGCGCGTGTACTGCTTGTGGTAGAAGAGGCGCGCGCTGCCGATAGGGCCGTTACGCTGCTTGCCGATGATGATCTCGGCGCGCCCTTCCACGGTGGGATCCTTGAGGCGGCCGTTCTCATCGCGTTCGGCGTACACTTCCTGACGGAAGATGAACATGATGACGTCGGCGTCCTGCTCGATCGCGCCAGATTCGCGGAGGTCGGAAAGCTGCGGGCGTCCCTTGTCATCACCGGTACGCTGTTCCGGGGCGCGTGAGAGCTGCGACAGCGCCACTACGGGCACGCTGAGTTCCTTCGCGAGCGCCTTGAGGCCACGCGAAATCTGCGAGACTTCCTGCTGACGGTTCTCCACGCCGGCGGGTCCCGTCATGAGCTGCAGGTAGTCCACGATGATGAGGCCGAGATCGTGTTCGGCCTTGAGGCGGCGTGCCTTCGCGCGCATGTCGAGCAGGGTGATGCCGGGCGTATCGTCGATGAAGATGGGGGCATGACTCAGGATACCCGCGGCCTGCGCCAAACGTGGCATCGATTCATCGAGCGCCCTACCACCTTTACGCAGCGCCTGCGCGTCGATGAGGGCTTCGGCCGCCAGCATACGCTGTACGAGTGACTCCTTGCTCATTTCGAGCGAGAAGAACGCCACCGGCACCTTGGCGGTGATCGCCGCGTGTTGGGCAATGTTCAGCGTAAAAGCCGTCTTGCCCATGGAGGGGCGCGCGGCCACAATGACCAGGTCGGCGGGCTGCAGCCCCGACGTCATGTTGTCGAGTTCGATGAAGCCCGTGGGGACGCCCGTCACCGCCTGGTCGCGCTGCGCCAGCAGCTCGAGCTTCTCCATCGCGGGCCACAGCAGCTCCTTGATACGCGAGAAACCGCCCTTCTCTTTGCTCTGGCCGAGCGAGAAGATGCGCGACTCCGCGTTGTCGAGCAGGTCGCCCGCCGTAATGCGCCCCTCGAAGGCTTCCTGCACGATCTCCGTGCTCACCTCGATGAGCCGGCGGAGCAGCGCCTTCTCCTTCACGATCTTCGCGTGGTACTCCACGTTCGCGACCGTGGGGACCGCATCGAGGAGGAACGCGAGATATTCACGCCCCCCGGCGTGCTCCAGTTCGCCGCGGCGTTCGAGTTCGTCGGCGAGCGTGAGCGGGTCCACCACGCTGCCCCGTTCCGTAATCGCCAACATGGCGCGAAAGAGGCGACGGTGGCCTTCGCGATAGAACATCGTGTCATCCACGTGCTCACCGGCACGCAGGATGGCATCGGCATCGAGGAGCATGGCGCCCAAGACCGCCTGTTCCGCCTCTTCCGACCAAGGGGGGCGGCGCTCCTTGTAGGGATCGCGCGCCGCGCCGGTGTTCTGCACGGCAGGGCTGGCACTGCCGCTGGTGGTTACGGCCAGACTCGTCATCTCACTTCACTCCGTGCTGCGTTCGGCAGCGCGCGCCGCATCAAGCACGCGGCGGGCAAGTTTCACGTCTTCCCAGGTGGGGCGCTTCCACGATTCGTTGTGCAGCAATGCCGCGGGGGGGTACGTCACGATCAGCGGCACGCCGTGATAGCGATGGATCTTGCCCCGCAGCGCGCCGATGCCGGTGGTCGTTTGCAGCAGGGTCTGCGCCGCGAATCGACCCAGGGCCAGAATGACCTTGGGGCGCACGAGCTCGACCTGGCGCAACAGATAGGGCTGGCAGGCGATCACTTCATCCGGCAACGGATCACGGTTGCCGGGCGGGCGATGCCTGAGGACGTTGCAGATGTACACCTCGTCGCGCGACAGCTGGATGGCGCCGAGGATCTTGGTGAGGAGCTGGCCGGCTTCTCCGACGAATGGCCGCCCCTGCTCATCCTCGTGGGCATCAGGTGGTTCGCCGACACACAGGATGTCCGCATGTTGGTTCCCCTCGCCCGGCACCGGATGCTTCGCGCTCTTGTGCAGCGCGCACGACGTGCACGCTGCGATGTGCGCCGCGAGCTCGTCGAGCGTCGGAACGGCCGCCACATCGGGGGCGATTTCGGTGAGCCGCAGGCGCCCCGCCTCGAGTCCGGCAGGAATTCCCAAGGCCTCGAGCCACGGTGGCAGCACGCTCGCGGCGCTCACCGGCATCGGCGCGCCAATGGTGGGGGGCGTTGATGCCGCCGGCGCCTCGGCGGCGGGCGTGGCCGGAAGCGGGGGGTTCGCCCCGGGGCCGCCTGCTGTCGCGGCCGCGCTTCCCGGTCGCCCGGCTCCGGCATTCCGAAGTGTTTCGCGCCAATCGGTACTGGCGCTTTCGGAAAAGCGGCGTTCGGGCTGTGGCGCCGGCATCGCGGGCGGCGTTGGTGGCGATTCCTGGTACTGGGGTGGTTCCGGCGCGCGCGCCATGTCGGGCGCCGCCGCCCGCGGCGCACGCGGAGCGGCCGCGGCATCGCCACGCCCTCGCGCCGCCCCTGTGGCTCGGGCACCCACCAGGCGCAGCACATCCTCGACGGGGAGGCCGTCGAGCACGAACTCGGACTCACCGAGTTCGCGACGCTGTTCGAGATAGCGGCGTAGCCGGTCCCTGGCGTCCACGAAGGGGGCGGGTGGGTGGGGGAAAACGGTCAGCGCTGTGCAAGCCAACGCCGATCGAGAAGGAGCATCGATGGTGGGGAGAAAACGCGCCGCGCCGAGACCGGAGTCACGGCGCGGCGCGAGGACCTGCCACTCCGGTTCGGATCAGGCCGAACGACGGCGCGGCACCACCTTGTACTCGATCTCACCATGCGTGAGCTCTTCGAGCGCACGGGTGGTGAGCTTCTTCTCATGGAGCGAACGATCGCGCGGGAACTCGTTCAACACGCGGGCGAACTTGGCCGCGATGAGCACGCTGAGATACTTGTTGGCCGCGTGCTTGGCCACATCCGTCGGAGTGAAAACCTGCATCAGTCGTCCTGGCTGAAGACGTGGATTTCCTGCTCGAGCTGGGCGATGAGCCCCTCGACTTGCCCTTCGATTTCGTGCACCCGGTCGTGCCGGAGTCCCTCGGCGTCGATGATGGCGCTCACCTGATCGACGGCCCGGTCGAGATTGTCGTTCACCACCACGTAGTGATAGCGACCGACTTCACTCAACTCGGCCCGCGCATTGCGCAGGCGTACCAGCAACTTCGCACGATCCTCACTCCCCCGTCCTGCCAGCCGCGCCTTGAGCACCTCGCCCGACGGCGGCAACACGAAGACGAGCACTGTCTGCGGAAACGCCGCGTGGAACTGGCGCGCCCCCTGCACATCGATGTCCATGAGCACGTGGCGACCGGTGCCGAGTACCCGCTCGACCTCGGAACGCAGCGTGCCGTACAGGTTCCCGTGTACCTCCGCCCATTCCGCGAACTCTCCACGGCGCACCGCGGCTTCGAACGCGTCCCGACTGAGGAACCGGTAATCACGGCCGTCCACCTCCCCATCCCGGGGGGCGCGCGTCGTGCAACTCACAGAATAACCAAGATCCCGCCGCCGCTCCAGCAGGCGACGCGCAATCGTGGTCTTTCCGCCCCCGGACGGGGCGGACAGAATGACCGGAAAGGTGCTCACTCGAGATTCTCCACCTGCTCCCGGATACGCTCCAGCTCTTCCTTGAGCCCCACGACTTCATGGAGGATCGGGGCGTCCGACGCCTTGCTCCCGGTGGTGTTCGCCTCTCTGAGCATTTCCTGCAGGAGGAAGCCCAGACGTTTGCCGACCGGTTCTCCACCTGCATCGTCGAGCGTGGCGCGGAAAGCGACGATGTGCGACCGGAACCGATCCAGTTCCTCGGCCACGTCCATCCGGTCCGCCAGAATGGCGATTTCCATCGACAGGCGGGCCTCGTCCACCACCACGCCAGCGGCGAGCTCCTGCACGTTCTCGCGTAGCTTGTCACGATACGCAACGACACGCTCAGGGGCGCGCACGGCGATCCGCTCAAGGGCCCCTTCCACGACCTCGAGGCGCTGGCGCAGTACCGTCACCAAGCGATCGCCCTCGTCGGCCCGGGCGCGTTGCAACGCGTCGAGTGCGGTCTCCACGATGCCCACCAACTCGGCCACCGTGCCGGTCGCGTCGTCCTCACGCGGCGCCGACATCACATCGGGCATGCGGAGTACACTGGCGAGATCGACACCGCCGGACAGACCGAATTGCGCTACGAGCGCCTGCAGTTGCGCCGTCACGGCCCCGAACCGCGCTTCGTCGATGGCGAGGGCCGTCTCAGTCAGGCGCTCACTGCGCGCCGTCAGGGTGACGTGCCCGCGTGCGACCTTGAGACGCATCGCCTCACGAACATCCGTCTCCCATCGGCCGAAGGCGCCCGGCAGCTTGATGCTGGGCGAGAAGAACCGGTGATTGACCGTGCGCACATCTACCACGACGCGCAGCGACCCTACCGTGCCCTCGGCCTGTCCGTACCCTGTCATCGAGCGAATCATCGGGGAATGATAACCTCACCCGGAGCGACGGGGGATGACCGCATCAGTTGAAGAACTGCCAGCGCATACCGTACAACTGCACCGCGGGCGGCATGGTGATCCCGCGGATCTGCTCGTACTGGCCGCCCGTCAGGTTGCGGTATTGATAAAACAGGGTGCCGCGCTGGATGCGGATCTCGAGGAGGCCGGTGGCCACAATCGCGGGTTCGGTAATCCACTTGGCCGGGTCTTCCTCCGGGCCGTAGTAGAACGGCACCCCCGAACGACTGTCGAGAATGAGGCGCGCGTTGAAGCCGAACTGTCCCTTCGGAAACTTCCGCCGCCACTCCGACACCAGCGCGAGCTCGGTACGGAACTGCGTCTTCGGGCGGTTGTACTGGGCGGCGTCCCAGGTGATGGCCTGCACATCGAGTTGGAGGTCCTTGTACAGGCGCCCGTGAACGGACGCGGTGACCCCCGTGGCCGGATTGGCCGCGATCACGCCCGGTCGTGCCCCGATGAGGGGGATGGTGCCATAGACCGCGCCATCGTCACGCAGGACGCCACCCCCGAGCCATAGTCCCTTGAAGCGTACGGCAGCTTCGGCTCGCAGGGAGCTTCCGGTCGGACGTCCCGTTGTGTCGGCCGGGGTCCGCGTGCTGCGACCCAGCAGCAGCGTCACCCAAGGGAGCGGGCGGAGCCGCGCGAACAGATCACTGCGATCGGTGGAATCACGACCATTGCGCTCGATCCACGTGCCAGCGTCCAGTTTCCACCACGACAGCTGGCCGCGCAGGACGGGCGCCTGCTGCAACGCTCCGTTCGTCGGTCGTAGGCGATTGGTCAGTGACGCCGACCACCAGCTCGCCCGATACCCCACGGCGACCAGGTGCTGCGTCTGCCCACGAATCGTGTCACCCTCGATGAAGATCGAGTCCTTGCCGCTCACGAGGGTGGTATCACTGCCCTGCTGCTTTGTGCGTACGGCGCTCAGAATCGCCTGCGACCAAAGGCCGCGCGTCGTGTCACCGTATCCCACGCGCACATAGGCATCGCGTCGCTGTCCCTTGTACCCGGGGAGGGCGAGGTAATCGGTGCGCGGCGTGTGTCCGTCACGATCGCGTGATGTCGCGTTCGCAAACACGTCGGCGCTCCACCGACGACGCGACCACCCCAACCGCAGGTAGAACGCCTGCAGTTCGCCATCACTGCGCAATCGCGTACTGGTCTCCTGCCCCGTGAACGCCGAAATCCGTCCGCTCTGCGTCGCGATCTGCTGGCCGCCGAACTGGAACGCGAAGCCGTTGCGCCAACGACGCGAGAGGAATCCGCGAAAGGCGTTGGTATTGAGATCACCGGTGAAGATGTCGACACGCGTTGCCGGCGTGGTGCTGGTGACGGTCATCGACCGCAACCAGACACGGACCTCACCGGGCGCGCGCTCGATCTGCACCTCGTCGAGGTTCCAGATCGGGACGTCGGTGAGATCCAGCATGCCGCCATTGCGCGGCTCGACGGCATCGAGTTCGACGCCGTCGAGAAACACGCGAAGGCGGGAGCCATCGCCATTGAACGAGGCGGCGTGCACCCCGGCCAGCCAACCGCTGCGATACGATGTGATTCCGGGCACCCGATCGAGGAGGTCGGCCAGATTGAGCGCGCCGGTCGCGAGGATAGAATCGCGGCGCCAGCGGAGACGCTCCGTGACCTCCAGACTGCGCGGCGTTTCGTACTGCGCCATGGGTGCTTTCACGGTGTCCGCGGCGCGCACCTTGGCGATGCTGTCGGCTCGTTCGCGCAATCGCACCCTCGCGACCGAATCGGCCGCAGCTTTCTGGGCCGCACCCAAGGAATCCTTCGGCGCGGCCTCCACGGCCTGGTTGGCCTTGCGCGCCGTATCCTGGGCCGGCGAAGGCACCGCCACGCGCGCCGAGTCCGCTCGCTTCGTGCTATCCGGGCGCACCTGCGCGCCGAGGACCGTCACCGGAGCGGCAACGGCCAACAGGCACAGCCATCGGGCAAGACGCCGAATCACGCGCGCGCGCGCGCCCGAACGAATTCCACGAACGTTCCCACCGGCGTACCGGTCGGGCCCTTGGGAATCCAGCCGAGATCGGCCTGCGAGTACGCGGTGCCCGCCACGTCGAGGTGGACGAAGGGGAAGCCGTCGACGAACTCCTGGAGGAAGAGCGCGGCCGTGATGGAGCCGCCTGCCCGACCGCCCGTATTCTTCATGTCGGCGACATCGCTCTTGATCTGTTCGCGGTAGTCATCCCACATCGGCATGGCCCACCCCGGTTCGCCTGCCAATTCGCCGGCGGCCAGCACTTCATCTGCGGCCTGCTTGTCGGTGCTGAAGACGCCGACCGCGTTGTGGCCGAGTCCGATCACGATCGCTCCGGTGAGCGTCGCCGCATCGATGGCGATTGCCGGGTTATAGCGCTTGGCGAACACGAGGAGATCGGCGAGCACCAGACGCCCCTCCGCATCGGTGTTGATGATCTCGATCGTCTTGCCATTGGACGCCCGCACGACATCGCCGGGCTTCACGGCTTCACCGGAGGGCATGTTGGTGGTGGAGCCGATGATGCCGACCACATTGATGGGCAGCTTGAGCTGGCCAATCGCCTCCATCGCGCCCATGACCCCGCCGGCGCCGGACATGTCGAACTTCATCCACTCCATCTCCGGCGCGGGCTTGATCGAGATACCGCCGGTATCGAAGCACAGTCCCTTGCCGATGAGCACCACGGGCTGCTGTCCAGCCGGGCCGCCGTTGTACTCGAGCGCCACGAGTCGTGGTTCCTGTGTCGTGCCCTGCGCGACGCACAAGAATGAGCCCATGCCGAGCTCCGCCATGTCGCTGCGCCCGAGCACGGTGAGTCCCATGCTGTGGCGGGCGGCAATCTCGCGACCGACCTCAACGAATGTGTCGGGCGTGCAATAGTTGCCCGGCATCTGACCGAGTCGCCTGGCGATCGCCTGCCCCTCGGCAATGGCCACGCCGGCCGCGAACGCTGCACGCGTCTCGTCCTGGTCGCTGGCGATCACCCCGACCCGTTCAAGGCGCGCACGGCGATCCTTCGCAGCGGGCGGCGTTTGGAGATCGGGGTAGCTCCAGCTCCCAGCTCCAGCGCCGATGACGAGTCCTTCCACGTGAGCCGCCCCAGCCTCGGCCAGGAACAGATGCATCTCCGTGAGGCCAAGCTTGCTCGCCTGCCGCGCCGCGACAGATGCCGCGCGGCGTGCGGTCGTGCGGGTGAGCGGGGCCGCGCCACGGCCCACCAGAAGGATGCGCTGTACCCCCTGTTCGGCTCCGACGAAGAGCATGGTCTCGTCCCGGCCCCCACGGAAATCGCGACGAGCCAGCGTACGCGTGATCGCGCCGTTCACCTGCTGATCGATGCCACCGAGTACGGCCGGCCACGCCGGGTCGGCCGGCAGAATGACGACCAGAAGCGGTGTGTCGACCGCATCGGGCGCGGCATGAACGAGCGAAAACGAAATCGGCATCGGAGGCGGAGGAAAGGACGGACCGGAGGCGAGAACGCGCTCGGAAAAGCTAGAGGCGCCCGGAGCGTGCGGGCAATGTACCCGAAATGACGAAGCCCGATCCGCGGGGACCGGGCTTCGAAAAACTGGGGCGGGTGGACTCGAACCACCAACCGTCCGATTAACAGTCGGATGCTCTGCCATTGAGCTACACCCCATCGGACCAACCACAGCCGCTCGGACCGTGCACTGCCGTGGCTAACGCTCCGTGTCTTCGAAACGTTGAGCGACCCATCAATGCTCGCCCGAACGCCCCCAAATGGGAAGCGCCCAAGTGCCCAGAGTGGGGGTCGAACCCACAAGACCTTGCGGTCGGAGGATTTTGAGTCCTCTGCGTCTGCCAATTCCGCCATCCGGGCATGCAAAGGGGCGCCTTCCGAGCGCCCGTTTGCTTCCTTCAAGTGTACATCGCCACCGGTACGATCGCTACCGGTCAATCCCCGGCGGGCGTCGTCGCTGGCGTCCGTCGACGCCATCCCGACCTGAGACCTGGCTCGAATCGACCGTTCCCATACGACGGCGCTGCAGCTCCTGCATGTTGCGACGCAGCTCGTCCTGCAGGGCGAAATAGCGGGCGCGCTGTATCGGCGACAGGAATTTCGACAGCTCGCGCTGTTCCTGCTCCATAAGTTCGATTCGACGCCGCTCGAGCCGCGGCATCTGCTCCATCAAATCCGCCACCTTCGATTCGTTGGCGTGGTCACCGGCCAGCAACTCATCGCGCATCGCCTGGCGCGCCTGCATCTCCTCGCGACGCAATGCGCGCCGCGTGGTCTCAGCGCGACTCGCCACCTCGCGCAGCTTCGTGGCCTGCTCGTCGGTGAGCTGCAGGCGCTGCCGCACCATCGCGTCGACGCGTTGCTGGAAGCGCCGTTCCAGTTCCCCGCGCCGGGGATCGTCGGGGCGCCCGCCTCGGCGTTCGCCCGCGGGGGGGGTGACCTGTGCCGTGGCTGCCGACGGGACGACGCTCGCCAGTAACGCCGCTGCGATGACCCGAGGCATGTGCCGTCCCCAGAAGTCGAACATCGTCGTCATCAAGCCGTGCTTCATAACGCACCTCCGCCCGCATTGGGAATGATGGGGACGCCGGGAAGGGGCTCGGTATTCGTTGCGCCGTCCCACTGCTCGAGACGGGAAATCATACTTTCGAGTTCCGACTCGCTGTAATCGCCCAGATCGCCGTACGACACCGTCACGCTATGCACGGACGAGGCCGGCGTCGCCACGGTGAGTGTTTCCGTGCCGCCCGAGGCGGACGCCACGGTGGTAGCTGATTCCGTGGGTGTCATCACGTTGGGCACTGTGGACCGTTGGACGTCGATAATGCCGCGGCGCGCAACTAGCACGGATGCACCACCAGCGATCACCACACCGAGCGTGGCGGCGATACGCCACACAGGCATGCCGAACAGCGTGCCACCGGCGCGCTGGCGCCGCATCGTCGGTGGTAACGTTGGCACGCTCGTCGAGGGTTCGTCGTGCACGAGGCGAGGTCCCGTGAACTCGATCCCCGGGCCACTCGGGGCGGCGGGCAATGCCGCGATGATTCGCGCAATATCCGGCCCTGCGACGCGTGGCCGTGCCTGCCGAACCAACTGCAGAACGACGAGATCGTCCGAGCACGCCGCGCAGGTGGCGAGATGGTCGCGCACGCGCGCCATCGCGACGCCGTCAAGCGACTCGGCGGCGTAATCCGGCAGCATGTCCTGCAGCACGGGGCTGCGGCACTCAGTCATGGAGAAACTCCTTCACCGCGCGCATGGCGTTGTGATAATGCACTCGCGCCGCTCCCTCGGTAGATCCGAGAATTTCGGCGATGTCCTTGTAGCTCCGGCCTTCCTGCACCCGCAAGACGAACACCTCGCGCTGCATGCGCGTGAGACGCGCCATGGCGCCCGCGACACGCTCGGCCGCTTCATCCGCCACCATGGTGTCCAGCGCATCGAACCCGCTCGCCGCATGCATGTCGTCGATCTCGATTCCGTGCCCTCGGCGTGCTTCTGCGCGCCGTCGGTCAATCACGAGCCGGCGTTCGATGGTAAACAGCCACGTGCGCAAGGAACTGTCGGCCCGGAACGAATCAATCGCCGAGAAAGCACGGATGAACGTGTCCTGCACGAGTTCATCGATGTCCTCGGTCACCCCCAACCGTCCCGCGAAACGCGCGAGCGCTTCAGCGTGCCGCTCGACGATCGCCGTCGCGGCCCGCTGGTCGCCTGCCTTCCACTGGGTGATGAGGCTCCCATCGATCCGGGAGTCCTCCTGCTGGGTGGCGTCGATCATACGTTCGGAATATTGGACGAGTTGGCCGGTCAGGTGTTAATCCGGTTCCGCACCGATTGACCACCGTGGCTTGCGGCGAGAGCATTCCAACATGCTCACCAACGCGAACCTCCACGCTCGCCGTCCGCTGATCATTGCCCATCGCGGTGCCTCACGGGCGTTCCGGGAGAACACGATCCCGGCCTTTCAGCGCGCCCTCGACCTTGGGGTGGACGGGATTGAACTCGATGTCCACGCGACCCGCGATGGTGTGCTGGTGGTGCATCATGACCCGGCGCTGACCTTCCGCCGCGGCGAAAGCATCGAAGCGGTGCCGATCGCGTCACTCACCGCCGCGCAGGTGGCCGAGTGCCGACTCGGGGACGACGATCACATTCCAACGCTGCGCGAGGTGTTCGCCCTGGTGGGCGCACAAGCCGAGCTGTTCGTGGAGGTGAAGGCGTCCAACACAGAGGCGGCGGTGGCTGCGCTGCTCGACGAGTTCACGGGTGTTCGCGCCGCCGTTCACGCGTTCGATCACCGAATACCCGTCGGGCTGCGGGCGCTCCGCCCGGCGACGCCGATCGGTCTGCTGAGCGCTTCCTATCCCCTCGACATTCGCGGGGTTCTGGCGTCGTCGGAGGCGAAGGCCTTCTGGCAGCACGCCGAGTTGATCGACGAGACCCTGGTGGTGGCGGCACACGAGGCCGGGGTGGAACTCATCGCGTGGACGGTGAACAGCGCGCCCCATGCGCGCCAGTTGGCGGCATGGGGCGTTGACGGCATTTGCACCGATGTCCCCGAGGTGATCAGTACGGTCCTGCCCCCGGCGGAGGCGACGAGGGGGGCGTAGAGCTGGGTGGTGCGGTGGTCTCCGCCTGATTGGCGGATGGGGCGGCCGTGCCGGACGCGGCGTGTCGCGCCCGCTCGTTCGCGAGCTCGGTTTCGAGACGGCGCGCTTCTTCATCACGCGCCCGTACCGCGCTCATGAGGCGTTGACGCGCATCGGCGTCCAGATCGCCGCCCGCCTCGGCAGCTCGGAACAGGGCATAGCCCAGCGCTTCCGCGGCCTTGTCGGCCTGTTCGCGGGCCCGGTACGCGTCGAGGCGCAGCTTCCCCTCGTCGAAGACGTCTTGCGCGGCCTTGCCGGCCTTGTCGATCCCTTGCTTGACCTTATCCCAGATTGCCATGGTGTCCTCGCGTGAAGTGGCGGTCCTATGGAACCCTACGGGAGACGGCGGCCGGAGGTTACGACGAAATGAGTACGCCCACGAAAAAGGGGCAGGCCACCGTATAGGTGCCCTGCCCCTCTCGCCTGTCGGGCGGGATTACGCCTCGACCGTCTCCTCGACGAACACGACGGGGACGACGTTGACCTTGTAGGCCTTCTTGCTCTTGTGGGCAAATTCCACGACGCCATCGACGAGCGAGTAGATCGTGTAATCGGTGCCCATACCCACGTTGGCGCCCGGGTGCCACTTGGTGCCGCACTGACGCAGGATGATGTTGCCGGCCGTCACGAACTCACCGCCGTACTTCTTGATTCCACGGTACTTCGGATTGGAATCGCGGCCGTTGCGTGAGGAGCCGACGCCCTTCTTATGTGCCATGACGAATACTCCAGTTGGGAGGCGCGCCGGAGGGGCGCACCGCCGGCGCTCAGCCGAGGGTGATGTCCTTGATACGAACTTCCGTGAACTTCTGCCGATGGCCCTGCTTGCGGGCGTAGTTCTTCCGGCGCTTGAACTTGAAGACAATGATCTTGTCTTCGAGGCCGTGCTTCACGATCTCCGCCGTCACCTTGGCGCCAGAGAGCGTGGGCACACCCACCTGGACCTGCTTGCCGTCGGAGCCGAGAAGGACGTCGTTGAATTCGACGGCCGTGCCGGCTTCACCCAGCAACGAAGGGATCCGAAGGGTCTTGCCCGGCTCGGCGCGGAACTGCTTGCCGCCGGTGCGGATGATGGCGTAGCTCATGGTGTGTTCCAGTTATGTGCGTTCCAGACGTAGCCTAGAAGCTTATCCGGATTGGCTTTAGGTGTCAACGGGTGGTCGGCGTGACCGACGGGGCGCGCCGACCCGAACTCAGGCGAGGGCGTACTGCTGGGTGATGTCCCGCTGCGCCCCACGGACGACGAGCTTGATCTCGTCGGGCTTGAGCAGCGGATCGTCGCGCAGCTCGAGCGGGAAACCGGCCATCTTCTCTAGGCGCTTCACGAAGTCGTGCTCCTGTTCCAGTACATGAAGCGCCACTTCGGGGTGGAGACGCAGCACCACCGGCTCCTTGCGCCCCTCCGCCGAAATCCGCCGGACGGCACGCTCGGTGCGCCGGACGATGGTTTCGGGGGTGAAGACCCGTCCCGTGCCGCTGCAGGTGGGGCACGGCTCGGTCATGCTCTGGTAATGACTCTGGCGGACGCGCTGGCGTGTCATCTCCACCAGGCCGAGGTCGGAGACCGCGAACGCCTTGGTGCGCGCCCGGTCCCGGCCGAGGTGGGTGCGGAGCTCGTGCAGCACCTTATCCCGGTTCCCCTGCGTCTCCATGTCGATGAAGTCGCAGACGATGATACCACCCACGTCCCGCAGCCGGAGTTGGCGCGCGATCTCGCGGGCCGCTTCGGTGTTGGTTTTGAAGATGGTCTTTTCGGGGTCGCGCTTACCGGTGTAGCGGCCAGAGTTCACGTCGATGGAGACCAACGCTTCGGTCTGCTCGATGATGATGTAGCCACCGCTGGGCAGGTCACAGCGCCGCTTGAAGAGATCGCGAATCTCTGTTTCGATCTCTTCCTTGTCGAAGAGCGGGACGGTGTCTTCGTACAGCTTCACCCGCTCGACGAGATCCGGCGCGATGCCCTGCAGATACTCGGTGATCTCGTTGTAGACCTGCTTGGAGTCGACCAGCACCCGCTCGACCTTGGCGCTGAAGAGGTCGCGCACCAAACCGCGGGTGACGTTCGTTTCGCGATGCACCAGGGCCGGCGCGCGCATGAACTGCGTCTTCCGCTTGATGCGCTTCCAGTTGTTCATCAGCGTGTTCAGTTCACGCTCGAACGTTTCCTTGGTCGCGTCCTCGGACACGGTGCGGACGATCACGCCGCCTGAGTTGTCAGGGAGCATCTCGCCGACCATGCCACGCAGTCGCTGACGCTCAGACCGCTCGTCGATCTTGCGGCTCACGCCTACCTTCGACGCGAACGGCATGTAGACGAGGAAACGACCGGCCAGCGACACCTGCGCGGTGACGCGCGGCCCCTTGGTGGAGATGGGCTCCTTGGTGATCTGGACGAGGATGTCCTGACCACGCTTGAGCAGATCCTGGATAGGGCGGACTTCCTTGCGCCCTCGGCGCCCACCGCCGCCCTGATCGTCGCTGGTCTCTTCGTCCTCGTCGTCGTCATCCGACACTTGGGCGTCTTCGACCACCACGTCGGCGGCGTGCAGGAACGCTGACTTTTCGGTACCGATGTTTACGAAGGCGGCCTGAATACCGGGCAGAACAGCCTCGACCTTGCCGAGATACACATCGCCAACCATGCGACGTGCGTCCGGACGATCGACCAGCAGTTCCACAAGTTGGCCGTCCTCGATGATGGCGACGCGCGTCTCACGCGGCGTCGCGTTCACCAGGAGTTCTCGCTTCATTGAAACCCGTCGTCAGCGTACGGCAGCGGCGACTCCACCCCGCCTCACGCGACAACACATACGGTGGACCTGCATGGAAGACCCCGCGCGCCCGGGGAATGCCCGCCTGGTGAGGCCGGCAGAGGCAGCGCACGATCGAACGTCACAAGGCTCCCCTTCCGGCTGACGAGATCGGCTCGGAACCCTCGCGCTCCGGGTCGCGGACCGTTTCGCGCTGGCGACGGCTGTCGCTGCGGCAAAAGGCGCAGGCCTCGGAGAAGAAACGCGGGACTCCGCGATCGACGCGGTGGCGTGTCAGGCGGACGGACGTGCGGACGGGTCGGCCGGCGACACGCTGGTCCCGGAAGGCCCGGCCCACAAACGCAAACGGCCCGTGAGTCGCACGGGCCGCCGGCGCCAAAAGCGACGGCTAGGTGGTACGCGGGAAAGCTATTCGGGCAATAGGGCCCCCACAACCCGATGGGACCCCCCGAAACCCGGTACCCGAACTCGGTACCCTCGACTCATCAGTTCCGGGCATTGAGTTCGGGTTGCGGGTTCCGGGAGGCTGATCAGGCCATCAGCCCCTTGAGCAAATGGCGGGCGATCACCAGGCGCTGGATCTCACTCGTCCCCTCGCCGATCTCGCAGATCTTGGCATCACGCATATAGCGCTCGACGGGGTAGTCCTTGGTATATCCATAGCCGCCATGGATCTGGATGGCCTTGATGGTTGCACGCATGGCCAACTCGGAGCAGAACAACTTGGCCATCGCGGCTTCCTTGCCGAATGGCTTCCCGTTCTGCGACAACCACGCCGCATGGTACACCAGATGGCGCCCGGCCTCGATCTCGGTGGCCATATCGCTCAACTGGAACTGCACGCCCTGGAAGCTTGCAATCGCTGAGCCGAACTGCTTGCGCACGCTGGCGTACTTGAGTGACTCGTCGAGCGCGCCCTGCGCAATACCGATGGACAGCGCAGCAATGCCGATGCGCCCCGCATCGAGGGTCTTCATGAAGTTGATGAAGCCGAGCCCCTCGGTCCCGAGCAGATTCTCAGCTGGCACCTCGACGTTGTCGAACAGCAGTTCGCGCGTGTCGGAGGCGCGCCATCCCAGCTTGTCTTCCTTTTTCCCCGCCGTGAACCCCCGCATGTTGGGCAGGGACCCGTCGTGGCCGACGCCCAGCGCGCGGCACTGTGCGGCATCCACACCTTCCTTCGTGAGGATGAAGCTGGAGATCCCCTTGGTCCCCTTCGATGGATCTGTGACGGCCGTGACCACGAACACCTCACCGACGCCGGCGTGCGTGATGAAGCGCTTGCTCCCGTTGAGGAGGTAATAGCCGTCCTTCTTGACGGCCGTCGTTCGCGTTCCGCCCGCATCGCTGCCCGCGCTTTCCTCCGTCAGCCCGAATCCACCGAGCACCTTGCCACTGGCGAGGAGCGGGACATAGCGCTCGATCTGCGACGGCGTACCGAAGTTGACGATCGGCGAGGTGCCGAGGGTGGTGTGCGCGGAGATGGTGATCGAGTGCGACGCGCAGACCTTCGCGAGTTCCTCGATCGCGATCATGAAGCTGATCGTGTCGAAACCGGCGCCACCAACCTCTTCGGCCCATGGGACACCGAGGAGTCCGAGCTCACCCATCTTCTTGACGTTCTCCCAGGGGAACGTCGAGGCCTCGTCATGTTGGGCTGCCACCGGCGCAATGTCCTCGCGCGCGAAGGCTCTCACCATGTCTCGCACGGCGAGGTGTTGCTCGGAGAAATAGAGACTGTCGTCCATCGGGAACGGTCGGGGAGGAGGGAGTGTCAGGACCGTGGGCGTGACCGTGCACGCACGGGGGTACAGCGGGAGCGGGACTGCAAAGTGGAGGGGGAGGCGAGACACCGGTCACAGGCGCCGCAGTGTGCCCGGGCTTCGCGATCCCCGAAATAGCGCAGGACGTACGCTCTTCGGCAATGGTGCGCGTACACATAGCCCTCCATGGCATCGAGCCTCGCCATGTCAGTACGTCGACGACGCTCAAGGTGTTGCCAATTGACCGGAGGCGAGGCGTCCCGCCGTGCGCGGAGTAGCCGAATGCCCCCACCGGCGCGCGTCCACGTGACGAACTGCTGCGCTGCGAGGCGTTCAAGAATAGGGACCAATCCCATCGCTCCCCCAAATCCGGGCGGCAGGCCATCGAGATCCACGGAGGCACCGGTCACGATGCGGGCGCCCGTCCCGCGCCAGAGCGCCCGTAGCACGTCGCGCTCGAATTGGCGCTCTCCGGACAATTCCCGCGCGATGCGGATCGGGGAGGCGAGGAGGCGAACATGGACCTGGCCGGGAATCGGCGGGTCCACCCGACACAGGTGATGCGAGGCCAGGACACGAATGGCGGCGCCCGCCTCCCGAGGGGCGATGGTACCTCCGGCCTGTGCGGTGAACTGGTCGGGTGACAACGGGACGACACCGTTGGCGTCGGCCATGCCCTGCAGTAACCGCCACACGCGTTCGACGAGCGGACGCGCGGGATGCGTGCCGCGCAGGAAAAACTCGTGCGTGTCTCGATCCTTCGGGGTGTGGAGCAGGATACAGATGCTGTCCTTCCCGTCTCGCCCTGCCCTGCCCGCCTCCTGGTAATAGGCCTCGAGCGAGCCTGGCATGGCGTGATGTATCACCAGGCGTACATCGGCTTTGTCGATGCCCATGCCGAACGCACTCGTGGCGACGATGACGCGCGCGCGCTCGTCCATGAATGCGTCCTGGGCCCGCTGGCGGACCGTGTGGGCAAGCCCCGCGTGGTAGGCGGTCGCCGGCACCCGTGCGCGGACCAGCATCGACGTGATCCGCTCGACCGCGTTGCGCGTGGGCGTGTACACGATGGTTGGCGCGTCGACCTCGCGGAGCCGCGTAATGGTCTGCTCGTCCTTCTCGCGCTCGTGTCGCACGCTACGCACGTGGTACGTGAGGTTGGTGCGATCAAACCCGGCAACGGCGACTGCGGGCTCGCGGAGCGCCAGCTGCTGTACGATGTCGCGGCGGACCTGTGGTGTGGCCGTGGCTGTGAGGGCAATGGTTTGGAGCCCTCCCAGCCGGTCGCGCATCGCCCCAATACGCCGATAGCTCGGACGAAAATCGTGTCCCCATTCGCTGATGCAGTGGGCCTCATCCACGGCCAGCAAACTCACGCCTACCGCGGCCAGCTGTTCGAGTGTTCGCCCGGATTCAAGTCGTTCCGGCGAGAGATATAGCAGCTGCAGCGACCGGTCTCGAACGCGTGCCATCCGCTCCGATGATGCCGTCACGCCGAGGGTACTGTTGATATAGGCGGCAGCAACCCCGCGCTTCTCGAGGGCCTCCACCTGGTCCTTCATCAGCGAGATCAGCGGGCTGATGACCACGGTGAGGCCGCCGCGCACGAGCGCCGGCACCTGATAGCAGAGGGATTTCCCACCGCCGGTCGGCAGCACGACCAGCGCATCGCGTCCGGATAACGCGGCTTCGATGGCCCCCAACTGTGGCGGCCGGAAGTCCGGATAGCCGAATCGTTCACGCAGAACGGCGCGCGCCTCGTCGAGGGTGCCGAAGGGCTCGAGCCGGCCGAATGATGGCGACGAAACGGGGGGGCGCGCGATGATCATGGCGCACGGTACCGCCTCAGCGAATTGGGCGTGACATCAAAAAATGGCGCGTCGCACCGAATCGACGCATACGCCTACGCCTACGAGTCGGAGATTCGCTTGCCGGTATCGTTCATGAGATACGCAACGCCGAGGAACAGGAGTGCCTTGACGCCTTCCCAGACGGCCTTGCCCGTTCGGCCCTGCTGCACCGCCATGACCGCATCGTACGCGCACCACACGGTGAGCAGCAACGGCAGCACCGGAGCGAATCTTCGCATCAACCCACCCACGTTACACCGCCCTGGCAAAGTGACCGCGTGTGAATGCGCCGGCGAGCAGCTTCCGTGCGCCGTGCAGATCGGGGGAGCCGCCCACGGCGAGCGCGTCCAGCGTCTCGCGGTAGGCGCGCACGAGTGCCTGCACCGGATCACCCGGTACGTTGAACACCATCTGATAACCGCGAATGCCCTGCGCCCACAGCGTGGGTAGGAACTCCGTGGCGTCGATCGGCCGCGAATGCAGCAGTCGGTTGCGGCAATTGCTGTCCGTCGCCACCGCAAACGTGTAGCCGGCCGGGTCGGTCAGTGACACGTTCGTATGCTTCTGTACACAGAGATCGCGGCACGTGGTGGGCTCGCGCTCGAACGCCGCGCTGAGCACGCAGTGTTCGATGGTCATGCCCTCGGTACGCCCATACACGAGCACCTCGAAGCCCCGCCCGTCCCAAGGCGCCACCAATTGGCTTAGCTCGTCTGTGGTGAGTTCGATGGACGCGACGACGCGCGTCGCGCCCAACTCGAAGAGCAGCGCCGCCGTGTGCTGGTTGAACACGTTCGTCGCATAGTCGGCAATCACGTCGTGTCCATCGCGGCCGAACTCCGCTGCGAGCCCGAGATGCCCGGTCAGCAGGGGCAGCCCCAGCCCGAACCATTTGGCGAGACGCCCGCGCTCCTCCGGGCGTACAATAGTCGGCGTGCGAAGGCGCAGCGAAATGCCCTGGGCCGCCAACTCGTCGCGCAACGCGGTGACCCGCGCCAACGGTGGGGTCGGGTGCCGCAGGAACGGATCGAGCACGATATCCGTGGCGCCACCGGCGGCGGCCTCGCGTGCCGTCTCGAGGTCGTACACGACGGCGCGAAGCGCGAACGCCGAGGCCTCGCCCACGCTGTTGGATGTCGTTAGTGGCACCCGCGCCACGCATTCGTCGATGCGCGCCTCACGGACGGCCACATCGCTCATGCGCGCCCAGCCCAGCTGCTGCTCGATCTGCTCTGTCGCTTCCTGCCGCAGGCGATTGAGTTCGCTCACCGGAATGAACAGTCCGGCGGCGAGCCCGGTGATTTCGACCGCGCCGAGCTTGAACGGTGTGCCACCGAGGCGTCCGAACTGCTCGCGGAGCTGCGTCATGTCGAGCGCTCGCTTCGACGCGGGCGACAACGGCACCTCGCCGCGCACGGTCACTTCGATCTCACCGCAGCTCCACACGGTCTTGAGCGGGCCGCCCGCGTGGCCGAAACATCGGACATCAACCCGGTGCAGACCGACCCGATCGAATAGGGGCACAGCCG
>NZ_JBIJAW010000027.1:0-20224 GCF_044345575.1 Gemmatimonas sp. | reverse complement strand
GGACTGAAGACCGAAAACTGAAAGCTCCCCCGAAGATCACGAGATCCTCGGGGGAGCTTTCAGTTATCAGCCGTCAGCCCTCAGTGGCGTTACGCGCTCAATACACCAGCATTGCCGCCGGGTCTTCCATGAGTTCCTTCAGGCGAACCAGGAACAGCACCGCCTGCTGGCCGTCGATGATGCGGTGATCGTAGCTGAGCGCCACGTACATCATCGGGCGGATCTCCACCTTGCCGCCGATCGCCACCGGGCGGTCCTGCGTCTTGTGCAGCCCGAGAATGCCCACCTGCGGGTAGTTGATGATCGGCGTGGAGATGAGCGAGCCGAACACGCCCCCGTTAGTGATGGTGAAGGTGCCGCCGGTGAGGTCGTCCATCGACAGCTTGCCATCACGCGCGCGCTTGGCCACGGCACCGATGTCCTTGCCGATCTGCACGACGCTCTTCTGGTCGCAATCCTTCACGTTCGGCACCACGAGCCCCGCGTCGCTGGCGACGGCGATGCCCATGTTCACGTAGTGCTTGTAGACGATCGTGTCGCCGTCGATCTGGGTGTTCACGACCGGGTAGGCCTTGAGCGCCAGCGTTGCCGCCTTGGCGAAGAAGGGCATGAACGAGAGCTTCACGCCCTGTTCCTTCTCGACGCGATCCTTGAGGCGCTCACGGAGGGCCGTGATCGCCGTCATGTCGATCTCGTTGAACGTCGTCAGGTGCGCCGTGGCGTGCTGGGACTGCAGCAGGTTTTCGGCGATGCGCTTGCGACGCGTAGACATCTTCTCGCGGGTTTCGCGCTGGGCGCTGGCCGCGGGGGATGACGCCGCCACAGCGGAAGCTGGGGTAACGGGAGCTGCAGCAACGGGAGCTGATGACACGGGAGATTGAACAGCGGGAACGGCAGTTGTGGCTGCCATTACGTCGGCCTTGCTCACCACGCCGCCGCGACCCGTACCCGGTACGTCGGCGGGATTGATCCCCGCCTCCGCCGCCGTACGCGCCGCCGCCGGCGACACCTTGGCCTCGGCCGCCGCCGTTCCCGTCGTTCCAGCTCCCGTCCCACCAGCTACCGTGGCGCCAGCTTCCGCCTTCGGCGCTTCCGTTGTGCCGCTGTTCGCGCCCGACGCAGCACCTGCAACTAGCTCCCCCAGCACGTCTCCCACTGCCACCACGTCCCCTTCGCCCTTCGCACGCGCGGTCAGCGTTCCCGCCTCGAGTGCGGGCACCTCCACGGTGATCTTGTCCGTCTCGAGTTCGACGAGTGAATCACCGACGGCGACGACGTCGCCTTCCTTCTTGAGCCAGCGTGAGACCGTGGCTTCGACGATCGACTCGCCGAGGGGGGGAACCTTGATAGACGACATATGGACTTGGTGTTGGGACTTGGCGGTAGTCTCGCAATATAGGGGGTGACACGGGGCGGGCAGATGGGGTGGGTCGACATCGCGCCGCGCCGGGGGGAAAAGCAGACGGCAGACCGCAGGAACCACAGCTCGCAGGACGCAGGCATGCGGAAGAACGGGCGCGCCGCGGCGCGGTCGCGCCCGATTTCCTCTGCGGTATGGAAATCGGGGGCGGCGCAAAGCGCCCGCCCCCGTTTGTTTTACCATACGCCTCCCGTCTGCCGTCTGTGGTTCCTGCCGTCTGCCGTCTGCAGGTACACCGCCGTTACCCGCGCAGTCACCGTTGCCGCCGTCCAAGCTTCCGCCTCCCGAGCTTCCGTAGTCATGAGTCTCTTCCACACCATGCGCGCCCTCACCTTCGCCGCCCACGGTGGCCCAGAGCAGCTCGTCGTGAAACACGACGCGCCGGTGCCTAGCGTGCACGCGACCGACGGCGTACGGGTGCGCGTCCATGCGGCCGCCCTCAACCGGCTCGACCTCTGGGTACTGCAGGGGATTCCCGGGGCCAAAGTGAAGCCCGGCTGGGCCCTTGGCTCCGACGGGGCCGGCATCGTGGAGGCCGTGGGCAGCAAGGTCACTTCGGTGAAGGTCGGCGACCGCGTCATCATCAACCCCGGCGTCGTCGACCGCAGCTGTCGCTGCGAATACTGCCGTGATGGCGACCAGCCCCTGTGCCTCAGCTACGGCGTACTGGGGGAGCACTACCCCGGCACCATCGCCGATTATGTCGTCGTGCCCGAAGCGAACGTCCGCACCATCCCCGATTGGCTCCCCTGGGACGTGGCCGCCGCCTTCCCGCTCGCCACGCTCACGGCGTGGCGCATGATCGTCACCCGGGCCAAGGTGCGCGCCGGCGAGCAGGTGCTCATCTGGGGGATCGGCGGCGGAGTGGCGCTGGCCGCGCTGCAGATCTGCAAGCACATCGGCGCCACCGCCTGGGTGACGTCGGGGAGCGCGGAGAAGCTCGAGAAGGCGTCGCTGCTTGGCGCCGATCACCGGCTCGATCACACGCAGCCCGATCTTGGCAAGACCATTCGCGCCATGACGGACAAGCGTGGCGTCGATGTGGTGATCGACAGCGTGGGCGAGGCCACCTGGCCGCAGTCCCTCACGGCCCTCGGCCGTCGAGGCCGGCTGGTGACCTGCGGCGGCACCAGTGGCCCCTTCGTGCAGGTCGACGTGCGTCGCATGTTCTGGAACCAGTGGACGCTCATGGGCAGTACGATGGGCAATGACGCCGAGTTCGACGCCATTACCGAGTTCTTCCGTCACGGCTCCCTGCAGCCTCCGGTCGACAGTGTCTGGCCGCTGGAGCAGGCGCCGCAGGCCTACGCACGCCTCGCCTCGGGGCAGCAGTTCGGCAAAGTCGTGGTCCAACTCGTGCCGTGGGAGTGAAGCCTCGGTGCCACCGGTGAACGACGGCGGCAATGACGCGGGCGAGCCCCGGCCGCCCGGGGAGCAACCCGCGCCAGCGAACCCCGCGCCAGCGAACCCCGCTCTGGCGAACCCCGCTCTGGCGAACCCCGCTCTGGCGAAACCCGCGTTAGCGAAACCCGCGGGCGAAGCGGCCCGTTTTACCGCGGAGGAGGAGAAGCAGCTTCGTGCCGTGGTGCAGGGCGGCGAACTGCCGGAGTGCCCGCGCTGCCATGTGCGCATGACGCGCCGTCCCATCGGCGGCGGCTCATTTGGGTTGGGGTACCATCGCCAACGTGAGTGGCTGCTCTGTCCCTCTTGTCGCCGAAGTGCGATCTTCGATGTGAAGCGTGGCACGCGCTTGTAACAGCCGCGCGCCACGCCCGCGTTCGTTTCACCGCCGTGCCTGCAGCCCTCTTGCTCATTCCCGTGTCTTCGCAGCTCCAGTCGGATTCCTTGCCGTCGTTCTCTGATTCTCTGATGCTCGCTTCCGCCGCACAGGACACCGGCGTCGCCGGTACCGTCGCCAGCACCTTCTCCGAGCGGCTCGAACAGAGCTTCGCCTTGCTCGGCGAGTTCGTGCCGGCGCTCTTCGGCGCGCTCGTCATCCTCTTTGCCGGCTACCTGGTGGCGAAGGTGGTGGAGAAGGGCGCTGGCCGCCTGCTGCGCCGCCTCAAGTTCAACCAGCTCCTCGAGCGCGGTGGCGTGCTGCAGGCCGTGGAGCGCTCAGGGTCGCATCTCAATCCGGCGAAGGTCATCGCCAACCTGCTGTTCTGGGTGGTCATGTTCGCCGTGCTCCTGATCGCCGCGAGCGCCATCGGGCTCGACTCGCTGGCGAACGTGTTTACCGAGCTCATGAGCTACATCCCCAGTGTGATCGCGGCCATCGTGATCATCATTTTGGGCATCGTGCTCGGTGGCTTCGTGGGCGGCCTCATCATGGCGTCGGCCGGCGGTCTGCACGGTGGCCCGTGGCTGGCGCGCATCGGCCGGAGCGGTGTGATCGTCCTGGCGGTGTTCATGGCCCTCCAGGAACTCGGGATTGCCACCGACATCGTTACTACGGCCTTCGCCATCCTGTTCGGCGCCGTGGCGCTCGCGCTGGCCCTGTCGTTCGGGCTTGGCAACCGCGAACTGGCCGGGGAGGTCACCCGTGAGTGGTACGAGCGCTACCGGGCTGAGCAGCGCGCCATCGATGCGGAAGCCGCTGCCGACGAGGCCGAGGAACTGGCCGAGGAAACCAGCGAGGATGCGGCGGAGGAGCAGGCCATTGCTGCCCAGGATCCGGGTACCGGGCAAGGGGCGGCGTAGGGCGGTTGGCTGAGGACTGATCACTGAAACCACGAACTACAAACTCCCCGCCCGACCGCGATCTCCGGTCGCGAAACGAACTCCCCGCCGACCGCGGGGAGTTTCTGGTTTGTAGTCGCAGTTTTCAGTGGTCGGTCAACCACCCAAAATCAAGGCCCCAAAACGATTTAGCGCCTCTTGGCGGGTATGGTTTGCCCCTGTGTTTGAGGGGAGCACACGGGTATTTTTAACGGGTTGGCGCCCAGTCGCGCCGAGCCCGTGTCAGGCCCTGTGTCGGACCCATTCCCAGCCGTCCCATGACCGCTCCAAACGCCCGCGAACGCATCCTGCCGCGTCTCATCGACGAGGAGATCAAGGAGTCGTTCATCAACTACTCCATGAGCGTCATTGTCTCACGTGCCCTGCCGGACGTGCGCGATGGTCTCAAGCCCGTGCATCGCCGCGTGCTGTATGCGATGAACGAGCTCGGATTGTTGCCCGGGCGCCCGTACAAGAAGTCGGCGACGGTCGTTGGCGATGTGCTCGGCAAGTATCACCCGCACGGCGACAGCAGTGTGTACGACGCGCTCGTGCGCATGGTGCAGGACTTCTCGCTGCGCTATCCGCTCGTCGACGGTCAGGGCAACTTCGGCTCGGTGGACGGCGACAGTGCGGCCGCCTATCGCTACACCGAAGCGCGTCTCACGAAGATGGCGGTGGAGCTACTCACCGACATCGACAAGAACACGGTCGACTTCGCGCCCAACTTCGACGATCGCCTCGAAGAGCCGCGCGTGCTGCCGAGCGGGTTCCCCAACCTGCTGGTGAACGGCTCGTCGGGTATCGCCGTGGGTATGGCGACCAACATTCCGCCGCACAACCTGCGCGAAATCGTGAGCGCGGTGGTGGCGCTGGTGGACAACCCCGGGCTCGAGCCGGCGCAGCTGCGCCAGATGGTGAAGGGCCCCGATTTCCCCACGGGCGGCTTCATCTACGGCCGCGCGGGCATCACCGATTATCAGGATACCGGCCGCGGGCGCATCGTGATGCGCGCCAAGGCGGTGATCGAAGAGAACGAGAAGGGCAACAAGTCGCAGATCGTCATCACCGAGCTGCCGTACCAGGTGAACAAGGCCAAGCTCGTGCAGGACATCGCCGAGCTGGTGCGCGAACAGAAGCTCACCGGCATCAGTGCGCTGCGTGACGAATCCGACCGCGATGGCATGCGCGTGGTGGTGGAGCTCAAGCGTGATGCCATTCCGCGCGTGGTGCTCAACCAGCTGTACAAGCACACGTCCATGCAGAGCACGTTCGGCGTGATCATGCTGGCGCTCGTGCCCGACCCCAACACGCGGCAGCTCGTGCCGAAGGTGCTCACGCTCAAGCAGTGTCTCGAGCACTACATCGAGCACCGGCACGAAGTCATCGTGCGCCGTACCCAGTTCGACCTCGACAAGGCACTGGAGCGCGAGCACATCCTCGAAGGGCTCAAGATCGCCGTCGACAACATCGACGAGGTCATCGCCCTCATTCGCGCCGCTGAGGATACGCCGTCGGCCAGTGCGCAGCTGCAGAGCCGCTTCGGGCTCAGCGAGCGCCAGGCCGAGGCCATTCTCAACATGCGTCTCGCCAAGCTCACCGGTCTCGAGCGTGACAAGCTCGAGGAAGAGCTGACCGAGGTGCGCGCCACCATCGCCGAGCTGCGCAGCATTCTCGAGAGCAAGTCGCGCCGCATGGAGATTCTCAAGGGCGAGCTGCTCAAGCTGGCCGAGAGCTATGGCGACGAACGGCGCACCGAAATCGTGAGCGACGACGGGGAGTTCTCCGTCGAGGACCTCATCGCCGAAGAGGAGATGGTCGTCACTATCACCCACGGCGGCTACTGCAAGCGCACCCCGCTGTCCCAGTATCAGGCGCAGGGGCGCGGCGGGCGTGGCAAGGCGGCGGCCGACCTCAAGGAGAACGACTTCATCGAGCGGTTCTACGTGGCGAGCACGCACACGTACATGCTCATCTTCACCGATGACGGTCGCTGCTTCTGGCTCAAGGTGCACGAACTGCCGCAGGCGGCGCGCAACACGCGCGGCAAGCCCATCGTGAACCTCATCAACGTGACGCCCAACACGCGCATTCGCGCGATCGTGCTCACGAAGGAGTTCACCGATACCGAGTCGTTGTTCTTCTGCACGAAGAACGGTACGGTGAAGAAGACGGCGCTGTCGCAATACTCGAACCCGCGGTCGAACGGCATCAAGGCCATCAAGATCGAGGACGGCGACGAGCTCATGGACGTGCAGCTTACGTCGGCCAACAACGACGTGGTGCTGGCCACCCGGAACGGCATGTCGATTCGCTTCGGCGAGGGCGACGTGCGGGCCATGGGCCGCGACACCACGGGCGTAAAGGGTGTCGAACTGCGCCCCGAAGATCACGTCATCGGCATGGTGGTCATCAAGCGGGAAGCCACGCTGCTGGTGGTCACCGAGCGCGGCCTCGGCAAGTGCTCCGATATCGGCGAATACCGCGTGCAGGGACGTGGCGGCAAGGGGATCAAGACACTCGACCTCACCCAGAAGACCGGCCACGTGGTCGCGCTCATGGAAGTGGTGGCCGAGGATGAGCTGATGCTCATGACCAAGCAGGGGATCGCGATCCGCAGCAAGGTCAGCGAAATCCGCGTCACCGGCCGAATCGCGCAGGGCGTGAAGCTCGTGTCCCTCGACGACAACGATGTGGTCTCGGCCGTGGCGCGGGTGATCCCCGACGACAAGGAAGAGGGCGAGTCGGCCGAGGTGGCCGTGACGGACGCGCCCGGCGCCGGCGAGACGGCGGCGGAGCCCGCTGAGGGTGGCGACCTCTTCACGGGTGACGGCCAGTAAGCCCAGCGGGTAAGCTTGGAACAGGATACGTGGGGACGGCACCGGGCGGCGATGGCGGCACGGTGCCTGCATCACGGATGGCAGGGGCAGGGACAGTGGAGGCGCGCGCGGGGCGCGCCTCGTGACCTTTGGGAGTGGGAATGGCGACGTCGCGCATCCTGGTAGCTGATGACGACGAGGCGGTGCTCGAATCCGTGACCTGGTTGCTTCAGGAGAACGGCTACGATGTCGTGCCCGCTAACGGCGGTGCGGCCTGTTTGGAGCAGCTCGAGCGCCGTTCCCCCGATCTGCTGCTCCTCGACATCCTGATGCCCGACGCCGACGGCTGCCAGCTGCTCGAGCGCATCAAGGGCGATGAACGATGGCGGGACCTGCCGGTGCTCATGCTGTCGGCCCAGCCGCCCGAAGAGGCAAGTGTGCGCTCCCTCGGCCTCGGCGCGGCCGACTTCATCCGCAAGCCGTATCGTCCCAAGGAGTTGCTCGCCCGCGTGCAGGCGCAGCTCCGTATGGGCGCCCTCCTGCGCTCCACTCGGGCCGCGTTGCAGCGGACCGAAGAACAGCTGCTGCGCGCGCAGCAGGACGCTGACAGCCGCCGTAAGCTCGTGGATATCCTGCACGAGGTCACCGGCGACCTGTCGGTGAGCGAGTTGTTCCACCTGCTCGTTCGGCGCGCCGCACGCGCGTTGAGCGTGTCGCACTGCTCCGTGGTGCTCGCGAGGCCGGGCGACACACAGGCCAACGTCGTGGCGGCGTTCGAGAATCCGGGGCTGCAGCAGCTCACCGTGCAGCTCGAACGGTACCCCGAGCTCAAGGCTGCGCTCGACAGCGGTCAGCCGGTCCTCGTCGAAGACCTCGATACGCACCCGCTCTACGAAGGGGTGCGCCACGTATGGGGGATCGAGGGGATCGAGGTGCCCATTCGCTCCGTGATCGCGCTGCCCTTCTCCGTCGATCGCGGGCAGTACGGGGTGTTCCTGGTACGTCGCACCCGCGATCAGGATCGATTCGGGCCGGCCGATCTCGAGTTCGCCCAGGCGGTGATCACAGCGGCCGTGGCGGTCATTCAGCGGGCGCAGATGGTGGAGAGCACGATGGCCGACAACGCGCGACTCGAACAGCTCGCGCAGACCGATCCGCTCACACAGCTGCTCAATCGCCGGGCGCTCACCGAGCGGATCACGGCCGAGATGGAGCGCGCGTTGCGCTACGACAGCACGATGGCGTTGCTCATGATCGACCTCGATCACTTCAAGCGGGTCAACGACACGTACGGGCACCTGGTCGGCGACGACGTGTTGCGCGACGTGGGCCAGCTGCTCAGCGATACCATCCGCACGAGCGACATCGTCGCACGCTACGGCGGTGAGGAGTTCCTCGTGCTGCTCCCCGAAACCGATGATGGCGGCGCCGAATCCTTCGCCGAGCGCATCCGTGATGCCATCGCGCTGCATCTGTTCGCGAGTGATTCGGTGGCCGAGCCCCTGCGGCTCACCGCCTCGGTGGGCGTGGCCGTCTATCCGGCGGCGCGTATCGAAAGCGTGGAAGACCTGTTCGCGCGGGCAGACGCGGCGCTGTACCGGGCGAAAGCGGACGGAAGGAACAGGGTGCGGATGTAATCGCGGGGGTGACTGCGGAGGGAACCGCGTCTCACCAGCAGACGGCAGACGGCAGGAACCACAGCACGCAGTACGGGAGGAATGCGGTACAACAAAACGGGCGCCACCGCTTCGCGGGGCGCCCGATTTCCTTTGCGGTTGGGATATCGGGAGCCGCGCGCAGCGCAGGCTCCCGTGTTGGTCTACCGCATTCCTCCGTGACAGCGTGCTGTCGTTCCTGCCGTCTGCCGTCTGCTGGTCGATCGCCTGTACACCCGCAGTTACAACCGCGGCCCCCGCATCCTCTCCAGCTCCACCTTCACACACCGGTCCTGGATCACGGCAATCCCCGCCTCTGCGAGCTGCTGCGCGACGCCGTCATGCCGGATCCCCAGCTGCATCCACACCACGCTCGGCCTGTGCGCCAGAATGTCGTCGAGATGAAGGGGAACGTCGTTGGGGCGGCGAAACAGCACCACCATGTCCACCGCTGGTGACACCGTGCTGAGAGACCGGTGGATGGGGACGCCCAGAATCTCGGTGATGTCGGGGTAGTACACCGGGATCGGGACGATCTCGTAGCCCACTTGCTGCATCCGTTCAGGAACGGAGAACGCCGGTCCGCCCACGGCCTCCGGCTTGATGCCGATGACCGCAACCCGCTGTACTCGACCGAGGACGCGCACGATCTCTGCGGTGGTTTCCAATAACTGGTCGCGCCACCGCAATGGCGCACCCGTTAAATTCTCCATCACGAAAATCCTCCCCGGAAAATCACCACTGGAGTCTCCTGATGCGCATGCTCGTGTTGGGTGCCGGGCTGCAAGGTTCTGCCTGTGCATTCGATCTGCTGAATGAGCCCGCTGTTTCTCACGTCACGATCGCCGACGTGAAGATCGGGTCGTTGCCACCGTTTCTGCAACAGCGCGCCGACGCGCGGCTGTCGTCGATCGCGCTCGATGTGCGTGACGAAGCCGCCGTTCGGGACGCCTTTTCGCGCTGCGATGCGGTGCTCAGCGCGATTCCGTACTACTTCAACGGCACACTGGCGCGACTGGCCGTGGAGGCCGGCGTCCACTTCACCGATCTGGGCGGCAATACCGAGATCGTGCAGCAACAGAAACAACTGCACGCCGCCGCGCTCGCCAGGGGGGTGAGTGTGATTCCCGATACCGGTCTGGCGCCGGGCATGGTCAATGTCATCGCCCAGTACGGTATCGATCAGTTTGATTCGGTCGAGGCCGTCAAACTCTTCGTTGGTGGGTTACCACAGGTCCCCGAACCGCCGCTCGGTTACCAGATCGCGTATTCGATCGAAGGCATGGTGGACTATTACACCACCCAGTCGCTTGTCGTGCGCGATGGACAGCCCACGACGGTGACCGCGTTGTCGGAACTGGAGCCCGTCTCTTTCGGTGATGGCGTGGGAACCCTTGAGGCGTTCCACACCGCCGGCGGTCTTTCCACCATGGTGTATCGCTACGCGGGGAAGATTCCGGTCATGGAGTACAAGACGCTCCGCTATCCGGGCCACGTCGCCATCATGCGCGCCATTCGCGACCTCGGGTTGCTCGATACGGCGCCGGTGGACGTGAAGGGACAGCAGGTCTCGCCGCGCGATGTGTTCGTCAAGGTGGCCGGCGATCATCTGCGCAAGGGCAAGCCCGATCTCGTCGCGTTGCGCGTGACCGTGACCGGCATGCGCGATGGCCAGCGCCACACGCGCGCCTGGGAAGTGGTCGATCGCTACGATGCCACGCACGGGGTCAGCGCCATGATGCGTACCACGGGTTACACCCTGTCCATCACGGGACAGTTGCAGGCTGGCGGGGCGATCCCGGCTGGTGTGCACACGCCGGACGAATGCATACCGGCGCAGCGGTACTTCGACATGCTCGCCGCCCGCGGCATCATCGTGCGAGAGGTGAGTTCCGAGAGTTGAGCGGGAGAGTCGAAGGGCGAGAATGAGAGGCGAGCCCGGATAGAAGCGAGAAATCAGCGGTCCAGAGGCAAGAAGCGAGGGCCCACGCACTCGCTTCTCACCTCGAGACCGCTGACCTCTCGCTTCTATCCGAGCGCACTTCTCATTCTCGCCCCTCAGCTCTCATTCTCGTTTCTCGAGTCTCCCCTCTCAGCCGTTCAGACGCGGAACTCCGCGATCAGCCCTCGCACTCTCATCGACGCCGTCTGCAGCATCTCCGCGGTCGCGCTCACTTCCTGCGCCGACGCGGAGGTCTGCTCGGTGCTCGCAGCCACCTGCTCGGCCGCGGCGGCATGGCCTTCGGCCGTGTCGCGTGCCGCGGTGAGCGAGCGCTGCACCTGACCGAGTGACTGCCGGTTCGTCTCCACCGCATGCGACACGCGGGCGGCGGCGCCGTCGACTTGTGACACCGCGTGTTCGATGCTCGCGAGCGCATTCCCAACCGCCTCGGCAACCGTGCGCACGTCCTTGAGGCGTTTGGCGCCGGATTCCACGGCCGTGGATGCGCTGGCAATCTGCGCGCGGAACCGCTTCACGT
Source organism: Gemmatimonas sp. (assembly GCF_044345575.1). GTDB lineage: Bacteria > Gemmatimonadota > Gemmatimonadetes > Gemmatimonadales > Gemmatimonadaceae > Gemmatimonas. The sequence goes on along the minus strand of NZ_JBIJAW010000027.1, from coordinate 9,132 downwards.
TCTCCGTGACATCGTTCGCCGCACTCGAGCTCTGCTCGGCGAGGGCGCGCACTTCCTGCGCCACCACCGCGAAGCCGCGACCGGCGCTGCCGGCGCGCGCCGCTTCGATGGCGGCATTGAGCGCCAGCAGGTTCGTCTGTGCGGCGATCTCTGAAATCACGCTCACGAACTCGTCGATGACGCTGGTGGCATCGCGCAGCGCCATCATTTCCTGCCGCGAGTTGGCCACGGCCTCGCGCACGTCGAAGAGCGTGTCCACCGCGAGCTGTACCTGATCGCGCGCGCTGTTGGTGGTGGTGCGAATCTCTCGCCCCACGCGATTGGTTTCGTCGGTCGCCTCGCCGATGGTGGCCCCCGCTTCAGCGAGCTCCTTTACCGTATCGCCAGCGTGCTTGAGCGCGGACAGCTGCACACCAGCCCCATGCGAGATGTCCATGACCGCTGTCGTCACATGCTGCGAGGAGGCGGCGGCCGACGAGGCCGACGCCGAGAGCTCGCTCGCGGCCAGTGTCACCTGGTCGGCCTCCGCCTGTACGCGCGTAAGGAGCAGGCGCAGGCGTTCACGCGCCTGCTGCGTCGCGTCGATCAGCTCCGCATACTCCTGCGCCACGCCCCCGAAGCGCAGATCGATGGTGGGGGTGCGCAAATCCCCGGCGCCGATGGCCATCATCTCGTCACGCAATTGCACGAGCGGATTGGTGACGGCCCGCGACGTGGAGAGGCCAAAGAAAGCGGCCACGCCGAATGCCAGGGCCACGACGACGGCGAGTCCCGCCTCGGAGCGGAACAGCCGATCACGCATGCGTTCCATCGTGCCGTCGGCGCCACGCCTGGCGCCCTGGCGCAGGGCCTGCAACGCCGTCTCGATGGAGTCGATGTCGCGCGTGGTCTGCGCGAGTACCCGATCGGCGTTCGCCGTGAATCCGGCGACCTGCCATGCGCGGGTGACGGCGATGCGCACTTCGAGTGCCGCCTGCAGCCGGCCGATGTCTTCGAGATGTCGCCGTTCGACCGCGTTGAGCGCGCCGCGGCCGAGCGCGTCGGTCCGGAGTTGTTCCGCCTGTGCGACGAGTTTGCGGTACACGGTTTCGTCGTCCGGGCGACCCGTACTGAGATAGCGCAGCCCTGCCACCAACTCACGCAATACCGTGTTGGTGGTACGCTCGATGAACTCCGAGCGCTCGGTGAGGTCGCGCACGGTGGCTTCGGCGTCGCGATTGCCGCGCGAGAGTCCGTACCATCCCAGCAACCCGGCCACGAGCAGCAGGGTGACGGAGATGCCGAAGCCGGCGATGAGACGGGCGCGGATGGTGGTGAGCCGCCAGGTGCCTACGAGGTCGCCAAGCATCAGCGACCTCCCCGGCGGGAGCCGGACGTCGGCAGGTCGCCTGCGCCGGGCGTTGCGTCACCGGGGACGCGGCTGATCACCACCGATCGCCCCGTGATGTCGTGCTGCTTGTCGAAGGCGATCCGGCCGGCCACGCCATCCATCGACGGAGCCCCGTTGCCCACGCGCTCGAGCGCCAGGCGCAGCGCCGTGCGGCTGCGGGCGCCGTTCACCACAGTGCGTCCCACGACCAGGGTGGCATCGTAGGACAGCGCCGCGAACATGTTGGGGGCTCTGTCGTAGCTGGCCCGATAGGCCGACCTGAAGCGTTGCGCCTCCTGGCCGGTCGCGCGTGCCTCGTCGAAGAAGGACACGAAATACGCCCCGGCCGCGGCCGCGTCGCGCTGCATCGTTTCGGTCCCGTCCCCCCCGACGAACGGGACCCGGACACCGCGCGCGGTCAGCGCCCGCATGAAAGCCAGCGCGTCGACGCCGTCGCCGGGAAAGAGCACCACGTCGGGGCGCTGCGCGGCAATGAGTGCGGCGTATGCGTCCCACTCGACCACGTCGGTGAGGTACGGGTCGCGGGTGAGCACGCGGCCCCCGCCACTGGTGAACGCACTCGCGAAGGTGGCGGCCCAGTCGCGTCCGTACGAGTCGTTGCGGTACACGATCGCCGCGCGGCGGGCGCCGAGTGTATCGAGGACCCACCGGGCCGTATAGCCGGCCGCGTCGGCGTCCGACGGTGCCACTCGGAAGAACCACGGACTGATGCCGGTGAGACGCGGCGACGTCGACGTGGGGGAGACGGCCACGACGGCGTTGGCGCCCGCGTGTTCCGCGTCGGCGTACACGGGGATCGTCTCGAGGGCGTTTCCGCTCTCGGGATGCCCCACCACGGCGATCACGGACGGGTCATTCCGGAGCTGTTCGGCCACGCGCACGGCACTCGTGGTACCGGTGTCGGGGAGGCGGACACGAAAGCGTACGCCACCGGCCGATTGGTTGAGCTGGGCGACGGCCAATTCCACGCCCTGGACGACCTCGTCGTAGTTGGGCGCGCCCGGAATGGCCCCCACGCCGATGCCGAGGGGCGCCCGGTCGGTGTCCGCGGTGCCTCCGCGGCAGCCGGTTTGGGCGAGAAGGAGAGCCGCGCCCAGCGCGGCGGTCGGAAAGGAGGCAGCGGGCTTCACGAACAGCAGACGATCCGGACGAGGACCGGAAACGCCATGCGGGGGGCAGACTTCCGTCCGTTTCAGACCTCCGGATTAGGACCGACTTCGGACTGAAAAACCCCTGAAACTTCGTGTTGGCGGTTACTGTCTCAAGAAAACTCTGTTAAACCCCGAAAACCGGAGAGGATTTGCTTGCGGGGTTTTGAAACGCCCGTTTAGCTTCGCACAGCAGTCCCACCACCCCTCCTGCTGCCTCGTGCCGACCTTGCAGGGTCGACGCGAGGTGGCAGGATCCTCACACTCCCTCAGGAACAGGCATGGTTGGCACGTTCCGCCCGCGGCGACTGGCTTCCGCCGCGCTGCTGGGCGCTCTGGCCTTCGGACTCGCAGCCTGCGGCGGCGAGTACCCGAATTCGACGTTCAATCCCAACACCGACTTCAACGCGGACATTGACGCGTTGTGGGACAAGCTCCTCCTCTGGGGAACGATTGTCTTCGTCGGTGTCGAGGCGGCGCTCGTCTACACCATCATCCGCTTCCGTCGGCGCCCCGGCGCCCCGACGCCCAAGCAGGTGCATGGCAATACGACGATCGAGATCCTGTGGACGGCCATCCCCGCCGTCATCCTGATCTTCATCGCCATCCCCACCGTCCGCACGATCTTCAAGACGCAGGCGAAGGCCGCGCCGGACGCGCTGCAGGTCGAGGTCATCGGCCACCAGTGGTGGTGGGAGTTCAAGTACCCCCAGCTCGGCATCACGACAGCCAACGAGCTGTATCTGCCGAACGGGCGTACGGTCAACTTCCAGCTCAAGACCATCGACGTGCTGCACTCCTTCTGGATTCCCCAGATGGGTGGCAAGCGCGACCTGATCTCGAACCGCACCAACTACCTCTGGTTCACGCCGAACAAGGATCTGGGCACGAAGGCCTGGAATGGCTTCTGCGCCGAGTTCTGCGGGCCGTCGCACGCGAACATGAAGTTCCGCCTGTACACGGTCACGCCGGGTGAGTTCGATCAGTGGGCGGCGCACCAGAAGCAGCCGGCGATCTTCCCGGCGGTCGCGGCGGCCCCTGCCGCACCGGCCACGTCGGGCGTTGCGCCGGTGCCGTCGGGCACAGGTGCGGCTCCGGTGCTGCTCGCCAGCTTGCAGGCCAACGGCCAGCCGATGGACTCGGCTGCGGCGGCCACCACCACGGCGGCCACCGTGCCGGCGCCGGTGCCGGTGTGGGCCTTCCCGAAGGACCGGCTGGAGAAGGAATTCGCCTACACGATCCCCACCGCGAAGATTCCCGTCTCGGTCGCGTTCGACGAGTCGCTGCTCGCGAAGGGTGATGCGGCTCGCGGCAAGGACATTTACAGCAAGTCGAGCTGCATCGGCTGCCACGCCATCGCGGGCACGCCGTTCAACATGGCGGCCGTGGGCCCGAACCTCACGCACGTGGGGACGCGCTACACGATCGCCGGTGGTCTCTATCCGAACGACGCGAAGCATCTCGCTTACTGGATCAAGAACGCGCCGGCCATGAAGCCGGGCAGTCTCATGCCCACGTTGGGCAAGGGGCTTACCGATCCGAAGACGAAGATGGTTGTGAACGTGGGCGGTCTGACCGACGCCGACATCGCGGATATTGTGGCCTACCTGCAGGCGCTCAAGTAGAACGCCGTCACCGACTCACGCTGACTCAACGACACGATGGCTACCATCGCTGCCGCGCCCCCGTACACCCAGGCCAAGGCCGCACCCGCTGATACCGGGCTGTGGTCGTGGCTCACCACGGTGGACCACAAGCGCATCGGGGCGCTCTATCTCATTACCGGTCTGTTCTTCTTCGTCGTCGGCGGCCTCGAGGCCGCCGTCATCCGCGCTCAGCTGGCCGTCCCCAACGGCACCGTCGTCTCGGCGGAGATGTACAACCAGCTGTTCACGATGCACGGCACGACGATGATCTTCCTCGCCGTCATGCCTCTCTCGGCGGCGTTCTTCAACTTTCTCATCCCGCTGCAGGTCGGTGCGCGTGACGTGGCGTTCCCTCGCCTCAACGCGTTCTCGTACTGGATCTACCTGCTCGGCGGCATCTTCATCACGGTCCCGATCTTCTTCTCGGTCGCGCCCGATGGTGGTTGGTTCGGTTACGCGCCGCTGAGCACGAAGGCCTACTCCCCCCAGATGAACATGGATTTCTGGGTGTTGGGCCTGCAGATCCTCGGCATCTCGTCGCTGGCGGCCGGTTTCAACTTCATCACGACGATCATCAACATGCGCGCGCCCGGTATGTCGCTCATGCGCATGCCGATCTTCACGTGGATGTCGTTCGTCGTGCAGTTCCTCGTGGTGCTCGCGTTCCCCGTGATCACCGTCGCGCTCGTGTTCCTGCAGTTCGACCGCTTCTTCGGCACGAACTTCTACACGATCGCCAAGGGCGCCGACCCGCTGCTCTGGCAGCACCTGTTCTGGGTGTTCGGTCACCCCGAGGTGTACATCCTCATCCTGCCGGCCTTCGGTCTCGTCTCCGAAGTGCTGCCGACGTTCTCGCGCAAGCCGCTCTTCGGCTACCCGGTCATGGTGTACTCGGGCATCCTCATCGGCTTCCTCGGCTTCGGCGTGTGGGCGCACCACATGTTCTCGGTGGGCATGGGTCCGATCGCCGACTCCGTGTTCTCGCTCGCGACGATGCTCATCGCGATCCCCACGGGCGTGAAGATCTTCAACTGGATGGCGACGATGTGGGGCGGCCAGATCCGCTTCACCGTGGCCATGAAGTTCGCCGTGGCGCTCGTGGCGCTCTTCACCGTCGGCGGCATCTCCGGCGTGATGCACTCCTCGCCGCCGGCCGACCTGCAGCAGACCGATACGTACTTCGTCGTCGCGCACTTCCACTACGTGCTCTACGGCGGGTCGGTGTTCGGCATCTTCGCCGGCACGTACTACTACTTCCCGAAGATCACGGGCCGCTTCCTCTCGGAGAAGCTCGGCAACTGGCACTTCTGGATCTCGCTCATCGGCATGAACCTCACGTTCTTCCCGATGCACTTCAGCGGGCTCCTCGGCATGCCGCGCCGCTACTACCAGTACGATGCGGGCCAGGGTTTCGAGATCTTCAACCTGATGTCGACGGTCGGTACGCTGATCCTCATGATCGGTACGCTTTTCGGCCTCATCAACATCTGGAAGAGCTGGAAGGGCGGGGAAATGGCGTCGAGCAATCCGTGGGGCGCGGCCACCATCGAGTGGGCCATCCCCTCGCCGCCGCCCGACTACAACTTCGCCGAGCTCCCGCAGATCAAGTCGCGTCATCCGCTCTGGAACACCAAGGAAGGAGCGGAGCTGGTGCACGAGACCACGTGGGCCGAGGAGAAGGACCGTCGGATTCCGACGTCGCAGGAACTCGGCATCGTGATGCCGAACCCCTCCATCTGGCCGCTCATCACCGCGGTGGGCATCATCGTGATGTTCAGCGGGCTGATGTTCCTGGAGAAGAGCACGGCCACCGGCGTTGCCATCATGCTGACCGGCACGCTCTGGTGGGTGGGCTCCCTGTACAAGTGGCTGCTGACGCCGCTCGAGGATCACCACTGAGATGACTGCCACCACCACCCCGATCGCCCATGGTGACGGTCACGCCCACGGCGGCGGCCATCACCACACCTCCCTCGGGCTCGACAACCGCAAGATCGCCATTTGGACCTTCATCGGGTCCGAGTGCATGCTCTTCGCCTCGCTGATCTCCACCTACCTCATCTACAAGGGACGCAGCCCGCAGGGGCCGTATCCGCACGAGGCGTGGACCAATCCGTCGACCGGCGAAGTGATGAAGCCCATCCTCGACATCCCGGTGACGAGCGCCTCCACGTTCGTGCTCCTGATGTCGTCGGTGGCCATGGTGATGGCGCTCAACGCGGTTCAGACCAAGTACGAGCCGAAGATCACCACGTGGGACAAGATCAAGGGCTCGTCGAAGCTCTGGCTGGGCGCCACCGCGCTGCTCGGCACGATCTTCCTCATGTTCCAGGCCTACGAGTTCACCTCGTTCATTCACGAAGGGCTCACCATCCGCACGAACCTGTTCGGCTCGAGCTTCTTCACGCTCACCGGCTTCCACGGTGCGCACGTGACCGTTGGTGTGATCTGGCTGCTCACGCTCCTCGCTATCGACTTCAAGCGTGGCCTCGAGCCCAAGGATGCCCTGCTGGTGGACATCTCGGCGCTCTACTGGCACTTCGTCGACGTGGTGTGGATCGTGATCTTCCCGCTCATCTACCTGATCAAGTGAGGCGCTGATGGCCAGTCATACCGAAGCGCACGCCGAACACGAGCACGCGTCTGTCGCCACCTACGGCAAGATCGCGCTCATCCTCACGATCATCACGATCGCCGAAGTGTCGGCCTACTACATCCCGGCCTGGGAAACGAGCTCGATCTACGTGCCGAGCATGCTCACCATGTCGGCGTTCAAGTTCTTTCTGGTGGTCGCGTACTACATGCACCTCAAGTACGAGCACAAGCTGTTCAAGGCGCTCTTCTCGGGTCCGCTCGCCATCGCGGGACTGACCCTGATCGGGCTGCTGTTCCTGTTCAGCAAGTTGGTGATCCGGCTCGGTCTCCTCACCTGATCTCCCGTTACTGAGATCTGAGATTCGAGAGTTCAGCGTGAGACGTTCCGCTTCGAGCAGCAGAAGTGTGCTCGGATAGAAGCGAGACGTCAGCACGCTCGAGGTGAGAAGTCAGGGGGTGCGTCCAGCCGGGCGCGCCCCCTGCGTCGTTTTCCACTTCTCACCTCGAGACCGCTGACGTCTCACTTCTATCCGGGCTCGCTTCCTGGTCTCAGCGTTCGATTCTCATTCTGAATTCCCGGGTCTCGCCTCTCCCCTCCCGCAGCACTCGGCTAGATTCCACTCATGTCTCTGCTGCATCCCGTCGCCCGCCTTTCGCTCTCCGAGTTCTCGGTCCACCCGAGTACCACCATCGGCATCGCGATCTTCGCGGCCGCCTACATCTGGCGCGCGAAACAGGGGCCCGCGGCGGCCGATCGGTTGCCGGTCACCGTCACGGCGGCCACCGCCGATGCCGGGCAGCTCGACATGGCCGCGGCCCCGCAGGGCCCTTCGCCGGCGCAGCGGCTCGCGTACTTCTCGTCGCTCGCCCTGCTGTTTCTCACGCTGAACGGGCCGCTGCACGACCTGAGCGATTTCTATCTGTTCAGCGGGCACATGGTACAGCACCTGATTCTCACGTTGGTCGTGCCGCCGCTCATGATTGTTGGCACGCCCGGTTGGATGCTGCGGCCGATGCTGCGCAAGCCGGCGCTATTCGCCACGGCGCGCAAGCTCACGAGCATCACCTCGTGCTTTGTGCTCTTCAACGTGGTGCTGGCGTTCTGGCATCTGCCGCCGCTCTACAATCTCGCGCTCGCCAACCACGGCATCCACATTCTGCAGCACCTCATGTTCATCGCGGCCTCGGTGCTCATGTGGTGGCCGCTGCTCTCGCCGCTCCCGGAGCTGCCGCGGGCGGCGTATCCGGCCCAGATGCTGTACTGCTTCCTCATGGTGATTCCGATGTCGATCATCTCCATCTACATCGCCATGGCCGACACGCTGCTGTATCCCGCCTATGCGGCGGCGCCACGGATCATGGGCATCACGCCCATGGAGGACCAGCAGTACGGAGGGCTCATCATGTGGATCCCCGGCGGTGTCTTCTTCTACGCGGTGATGACGGTGGTGTTCTTCAAGTGGTCGAGCCGCGGTGAGGACACCGAGGAGAGCGCGCAGGTGGGCTGGGTGCCGAGGGCGTCCGCATGAAGGGGGGCAAAGGCGGCATGGGGCGGAGCGGCGGCAAGCCCAATCGTGGGGGCAAGCCAGCTGGGAAACCCGGCGCGGCAGGATCCAAAAGCGGTCCTGCTGCCAAATCGAAGTTTGCCGGCAAGCCCAAGCGTGGTGAGGCCAAGGCCGGTTACGGCGGGCGATCCAGTGCGGATGACGAGACGCGGCAGGATCGTCCGGCCCGTACCACGTCACGTCCTCCGGTCGCGGCAGCGCGTCCGCCGCGCGGAGCAGACACCACTTCGACATTGCCATCGGCATCGGCTTCGGCATCCGCTCCAACCCGTAGCGCCGTCTCGGTGCAGCGGACACTCAATGTGCCGGCCAGCGCCGTCATTCGCGCCATCAACGACACGGAGCGTCGCGGCTGGTCGCCCGAGCCGCTGTATCGCGTCATGAGCGTGCTGGCGCCCCGCTTCATTCGCGTCGCCTTCCCCGACGGCTCACTGGCAGCCTTCTCGGTGAACCGTCAGGGGAATGCACGCTGCACCGTGACCGTGGAGCTGTCCAAGCTCCCGGAGGGCGCCGACGAAAAGCAACTGCGCGACCGCTGGTCGTATGCGCTCGCCGCCCTGCAGGAGCAGGTGGATCACAGCTGGGACTAGGGGCCTGCGGCGCGGCCTGCGGCGGGGCCTGAGGCGGAACGGCGTAAGGAGTAAAGAGTTGCCGCCCGACCACACGGCGCAAGCAGGTTCGCTGCTGACGCTGTGCCGTTAGGTGGCAACACATAACGCTTTACGCCGTTGCTGTTACCCCACGATTCCCCCCCGAGTAAGATTTTCGTTCGTCCCTCGACAACCTTT
>NZ_JBIJAW010000185.1:0-6525 GCF_044345575.1 Gemmatimonas sp. | reverse complement strand
CACGAACGTGCGCGTCATCGACGGGACGGGCGCCGCACCGCGCGAGAATCAGACGCTGGTCGTGCGTGACGGACGCATCGCGGCCATGGGACCGGCAGCGCGCACGGCGATCCCGGCCGGAGCACAGACTCTCGACCTGACGGGCAAAACCATCATGCCCGGGCTGGTGATGGTGCACGAGCACCTCTACTACCCGGTGGGCTCCGGAACCTACGCCAATCTCACCGAGAGTTTTTCGCGGCTCTATCTCGCCGGCGGCGTAACCAGCATGCGCACCGGCGGCAACATGAACGGCTTCGCCGAGCTGCTCGTGGCCAAGGCGATTCAGCGCGGTGACAAGCCTGGCCCGTACATCGATGCCACCGCGCCGTATCTCGAAGGCCCCGGCATGGGCTTCAATCAGGTGGTGCCGCTGCGTGATACCACCGACGCGAAGAAGCTGGTGGCGTACTGGGCCGATCAGGGGGCCACGAGCTTCAAGGCGTACATGAACATCTCGCGCGACGAGCTGCGGGTCGCCGCGCGTGAAGCGCATGCGCGTGGCTTCAAGATCACGGGACATCTCTGCTCGGTGACCTATCGCGAGGCCGCCGATGCGGGGATCGATGATCTCGAGCACGGCTTCTTCTCCATGAACGATTTCGTGCCCAACAAGGCGCCGGACAAGTGCATGGCGCGCGGTGGCGCGGCGACGCAGTCCATGGCGAACCTCGATCCCAATAGCGCCGAAGTGCAGTCCCTATTCCGCCATCTGATCGACAAGAAGGTGGCGGTGACGAGCACGCTCACCATCTTCGAAACGTTCACGCCGGGCCGCCCGCTGCCGCAGGGGCTCGACGTACTGCTGCCACAATTGCGCGACGAGTACGAACGCCGGCACGCCGCCACGCAGCGCAATGCGCAGTCGCCGTATCTGCGGGCTTTTCCGCAGGGGATGGCGTTCGAACGTGCCTTCGTGAAGGCGGGCGGGACGCTGATCGCGGGCACCGACCCCACCGGCGGTGGCGGCCTGGTGCCCGGGTTCAGTAATCAGCGCGCCGTGGAGTTGCTGGTAGAAGCCGGTTTCACCCCGCTCGAAGCCATTCGCATTACCACGCTCAACGGGGCGCAGTACATGGGCCGCGGCGCGCTCACCGGCTCACTCGAGGTGGGCAAGCTCGCCGATCTCGTGGTGCTGCGTGGCAATCCCGCCGCCAACATCACCGAAGTACGCGGCGTGGAGTGGGTGTTCCGTCAGGGTGTGGGCTACGACCCCAAGGCGCTCATCGAAAGCGTGCGCGGGAAAGCCGGACTCTGGTGAGGCGAACGGCGCCGCGTATCCCGATGCGCGCCGCACCGCCTCACCGCGCCAGCCGCACCATGTGATCGAAGTCCGTGTCGGTCGGCTCGCCCAGCGCTCGCTTGGCGATATACTGGCCGATCACCGGACCATGCTTGAAGCCGTGCCCCGACCCGCCGCCGGCGAGCAGCACATTGGCCATCTCGGGGTGCCGGTCGATGATGAAGTGCTCGTCGGCGGTGTTCTCCAACTGGCACACGCGCGACTCGGTGATCGGCTGGTTTGCCAGCGAGGGGAAGCGCTGCGCCAGGTATGCCCGGGCGCGGCGCACTTCGGTGGCGCTGATGATGCGCTCGTCCACGTCGGGGTCGAAGCTCGTGGTGCCGCTCGTGGGGCACACCTTGAAGCCACGTCCGTCGATGCTTGCGAAGCCGTAATAGCGCTCTTCGGAGTAGTTCGGAAAGTTGGGAAACGCGAGGCGCAGATCGCCCGCCGGCAATCCGAAGTACAGCACATCGCGCCCCGGCACCTGAATGCGGGAGCCAACCAGACCGGGGAACAGCTTGGGGAGCCACGGCCCGCAGGCGAACACGAAGGCGTCGGCGGCGAGGCGGGAGCCATCATCTACCCGCAGGTCCACCATCCGTCCGCCCTCCACGGTACCCGGCTGAACGCGGGCGACACGCAGCGTGCCACCAGCGCGCACGAACGCCTGTGAGACGGCTAGCATCGCCTGCTTCGCACGAATCACCATGGCACCGGGCTCGAGCAGCCCCACGCCCATGCCGTCCGGATTCATCTGCGGATAGCGCTTCCGCAGGTCGCCATCGGTCATCGTTTCGAAGGGCACGCCAAGGGTGTTGAGCGTGGCCTGCGTGGCCTTGAGCGATGGCGTCCACGCAGGAGCGAGCTGCAATCGCCCCGTGGGATTGAGCAGCGATACGCCGAACTGCTGCTCGCGCTCACGCCAGGCCGTCATCGCGCGCAGCGCCGATCGTGCATACAACAGACGGTCACCGTATCCGCACCGGATCTGTCGCGTCTCGTCGCCCGAGGTGGCGCGCGAGTTGCCCGGCCCATAGGCGTCGACGAGCGTGACGTCGTGCCCCATCTCGCGCAGATGCAGGGCAGTCCAACCGCCGAAGGCACCCGCACCGATCACGACCACGGAGGAACGTGATGTCGTGTGGACCGCCGCGCCCTGCACGGACGGCGCCGGCACACGCAGCAGATTCACCCGGTCGAGGGCGGCGAGGCCGATCGGGGCACTCGCGGCATGGAGGAAGGTGCGACGATGCATGAGCAGGGAGCTACAGATGGGGAGTGATACTGGCCGGAACAACGTAACGCCTGGGTGCGATCCGCACCTGTCCGATCACCGCTGATACGTGATGCGTCCGCGCGAGATCGTCATCACCACCTGACCGCGGAGCAGCGTACGCGGGTCGTCGCGGAACGGATCGACCGAGAGCACCGTGATGTCGGCCCGCCGGCCCACGGCCAACGTACCCGCGTCACGCTCGTCGAATCCGGCATACGCACTCCACACGGTGTAGCCGCGCACGGCTTCTTCCGGCGTCATGCGTTGCTCGGGATACCAGCCGCCCGGCGGTGCCCCGCTGGTGTCCTGTCGGGTGATGGCCGAGTGCAGCCCGTAGAACGCGTTCCAATCCGAACCCGGTAAGTCAGACGAAAAGACGAGCGGCGCTCCCGCCTGGCGCAGCGTGCGCCACGCGTAGGCCCCCGCGATCCGCTCGGCGCCCACGCGGGTCTCAGCCCACCCCTTGTCCTCCACGGCGTGCGGCGGCTGGACCGACGCGACCACGCCGAGCGACGCGAATCGCGCAATATCGGACGGCGACAGCACCTGTGCGTGCTCCACGCGATGGCGAAGATCGCGCGCCTTCGGAGCGGCGCGCATCACCGAGTCGATGAAGTCGAGCGTGGCCCGGTTGCCGGCATCGCCGATGGCATGAATGCCCACCTGAAAACCGGCGCTCATCGCGTCACCCACGACGGCCTTGTCGAAGCCGTAGCTGCCACCGCTCACTCCACGATGTCCGGGGCGATCAGCGTAGTCCGCCAGCAACTGCGCGCCCCGCGAGCCAAGGGCACCGTCGTAATAGGCTTTCACGGCGCGTACGCTGAGCATGCCGGTGCGCGAGGTGAACGGCCCGCGAGCAATCCACCGGCGGACCAACGCGGAGTCGCGCCCGCTCAGCATGGCGTGCACGCGGAGCGGCAGCGAGTCGCGTTCGGCCAGTCGTTCGAAACTCTCCATCACATCGTGCGCAACGCCGGCTTCGTGGACGCCCGTGTATCCCGACTGCGCCATCACGTTGAGTGCACGCAGCACCTGGGCATCGCGCTGTGTCGGGGTGGGACGCGGTACCGCGTTGTCGAGCAACGGCACGGCGCGGTTGAGCACCAGCCCGGTGGGCTCGCCATTCGAATCCTTGCGGATTTCGCCGCCGTTGGGCACGGGCGTGTCGCGCGTGATGCCGGCCAGCGCAAGCGCGCGGGTGTTCGCCCACGAGGCAAATCCGTGCAGGCTGCGCAGCACGACCGGATGATCCGGCACGCGCTCCGACAGCAGGCGCTTGTCGGGATAGCGGTTGGCCCACGCACCCTCGTCCCAGCCGTAGCCAAGGATCCACTCCCCCTTGGGCGTGGTGGCCGCGCGCTCAACGATGCGTTCGACCGCCTCGGCCTCGGTAGCGATCCCCGTGAGGTTCACGCGATCGAGCGACTCGCCAAGCTCGGCCACGTGCGTGTGCGCATCGACGAGGCCGGGAAGCACGACGCGACCATCGAGGTCGCTGACGGTCGTGCCGGGGCCGGCGAGCGCGAGCGCGCCGGAGTCGCTACCAACGAAGACGATGCGCCCGTCACGCACGACGATCGCAGTGGCATCGTGATGCCAGCCGTTCGCGCTGTCGTACGGTGCCTCCGACGCCGGTCGACCGTCTGCTGACGGGTTGGGCCACGCGAGGGAATACACGCGCCCGTTATGGAGGATCAGATCGGCGCGGTGATCGGTCGCATCGGGACGCGCGCACGCGCTCGCGAGGCTGAGCAGGGCGGGGACGAGCGCCGCGAGGGGGCGTGCGCGGCGGGCGGTTCCGGGACGGATAAGGGAAAACGAGATCATATGCCTAACGTACGGCCTCGACGGCAATCATGGGCGCTCGTCGACGCCGCCCGTGTCTGGCCCGTGGCAGTGCGGGACAGTATGGTATCGGCGTCGTCATCCCGCCTGCACACCCCGCCCGTACACCCCGCCGGAGTGGCCAATGAGTCAGCCTCGCATCATCCCGAGTCCGTACCCGGACACGTCGATCCCCAGCAGCACCCTCGTGCCGTTCGTCCTTGAGCGCGCCAGCCAGTACCCGGACAAGGTCGCCATTGTCTGTGCGGCAACGGGGCGCTCGCTCACCTACGCCGAGCTCGATCTGGCCATCCGTCGCGTCGCTGCGGGCTTGCACGCGAAGGGGATCCGCAAGGGTGATGTCGTGGGGCTCGTGAGTCCGAATCTCCCGGATTTCGCCGTGGTGTTCTATGCCATCACGCTGCTTGGCGCGATTTGCAGCACGGTGAATCCCATCGCGACCGCCGAGGAAATCGGCGCGCAGTTCGCCGACAGTGAAGCCGTGATGCTCTTCACCATCCCTGACTTGTTCGAGAAGTGTTCAGCGGCCGCCCGGCTGGCGAGCACGGTGCGGGAGATCGTGGTGTTCGGTAGTGTCGACGGCGCGACACCGTATGCGAGTCTGTTCGCGCACGGTGATGTGCCGCCGTCGGTGGAGATCGACCCGGCAACCGATGTGTGCGCCCTGCCGTACTCGAGCGGCACCTCGGGAGTCCCGAAGGGGGTGATGCTCACCCATCGCAATCTCGTGGCGAATCTGCGGCAGTGCGAGACGGCCCACATGGACATCCGATCGGATGACGTGATGCTCGGGGTGCTGCCCTTCTTCCACATCTACGGCATGGTGGTGGTGATGGGCGGAGCCCTGCGCATGGGCGCTACCATCGTGAGCATACCGCGTTTCGATCTCGAGCACTTCCTCGGCACGATTCAGAAGCACCGCGTGACCTACATGAATTTGGTCCCCCCGATCATTCTCGCGCTGGCGAAGCATCCCGTCGTGGCGAATTACGATTTGAGCAGTGTGCGCATCATCGGTAGTGGCGCGGCCCCCTTGAGTGCCGACCTCGCCGACGCCTGCGCGTCGCGGTTGGGATGTCTTGTCCGGCAGGGGTACGGCCTCACCGAAACCAGCCCGGTCTCGCACTTCCATCCCTTCACCGGGGACCGTGTCGACGCCGGTTCGGTCGGCCCGGGCGTTCCCAACACGGAGTGCCGCCTCGTGGATGCGGACACCGGCGCCGACGTGGCACCGGGCGAGCGAGGCGAGATGTGGATTCGGGGACCGCAGGTCATGAAGGGCTACTTCAACAAGCCCGAAGCCACGGCCGCGTGCCTGACCGACGACGGCTGGTTCAAGACCGGTGACGTGGCGATCGAGACCGATGGCTGGTTTCAGATCGTCGACCGGGTCAAAGAGCTCATCAAGTACAAGGGGCTGCAGGTGGCGCCGGCCGAACTGGAGGCAGTCCTGCTCTCCAACCCGCTCATTGCCGATGCGGCGGTCATTCCCGTGCCTGATGCCGACGCCGGGGAAATCCCCAAAGCCTACGTCGTGAAGCGCGGCGAGATCGACGCCGAACAGGTGATGGCGTTCGTGGCCGAGCGGGTGTCGCCGTACAAGAAGGTGCGGCAGGTGGAGTTCGTGGACGCCATTCCCAAGAGCCCGTCCGGGAAGATCCTGCGTCGTCTGCTCCGCGACCGCGAGCGGGCCCAGCAGCAGGGGTAAGCCGCGCCGTCTATACGGGCGGCAGTGCAGGGTGATAACTTCGTCCGGATTCGCTGGTTTTCAGTAACACCCACTCCCCGACTTCTCGACGCATGCCTGGTAATCGTCTCGGTATCGGTTTCATCGGTTCGGGTTTCAATGCCCGTTTCCACATGCAGGGTTTCCGCTACGTCCGCGATGCGGACGTGTTGGGTGTGTGGAGCCCGAACGCGAAGAACGCGGCTGCGGCTGCCAGGTACGCACGTGATCTCGACGTGGGTGAGGCGAAGGCGTACAAGACGATCGGTGACATGGTCGCCGATCCGAACATCGATGCGATCTGGCTGAACGGCCCGAACCATGCCCGCATCGAGAACGTCGAGGAGATCG
>NZ_JBIJAW010000026.1:0-20447 GCF_044345575.1 Gemmatimonas sp. | reverse complement strand
ACGGACACCTGGGCATGGTGTTCGAGTCGAGTCGTGAGCGGCGCGTGCTGATGAGGCTGGCCCCGCACCTCGTGCGCCCCTTGGCGTTCACCTGGCCGGTGTACACCGGCGCGCGCGTGCCCAAGTGGAAGGTGCGCGCCGGTCTGCTGCTGTACGACATGCTGGCGCTGTTCCGCAACGTGCGGAATCACGACGCGCTCGATGCGCACGGCATTCTCGCCGTCGAGCCGGCGTTGGCGAGCGAGGGGCTCGAGGGGGGCGCGCGGTACTGGGACGCCGCCACCAACGACTCGCGGCTCACGCTCGCGACCGCGCGTGGCGCACACGCCGTCGGCACCGTGGTGGTCAACCATGCGGGCGTGGTGGGCCCCCTGCGGAACGCCCATCATCGCCTCGTCGGCGCCCTGGTACACGATCACCTCGGCAACCAGACACTGGAGGTACGGGCCCGGGTGGTCATCAATGCCACCGGTCCGTGGAGCGATGCCACCGCCGCGCTCACCGGCGAATCGAGCGGCCATCAAGTGCTCGGGTCGGCCGGTACGCACGTGCTCGTGCCGCGGCACCGTATCGGAAACCGCGACGCCGTGACCATCGTGTCACCGCTCGACGGGCGGGTGATGTTCGTGCTACCGGCGGGAGCACACGCGATCATCGGTACCACCGAACGCCCGGCGCAGGGTGGCCCCGACGAGATTCGTGCCACGGAACGCGATGTGACTTACCTGCTGGATACGGTCAATCGCAGCTTTCCGCACGCGGCACTTGGTCCTGCCGATGTGATCAGTGCCTGGTGCGGCATTCGTCCACTCGCCGCGGTACGCGCGGGCGAGCACAGCGCCAACGCCGCCAGCCGCGAACACGCCATCACGCACCGCGCCGATGGCCTCGTGAGCGTCACGGGCGGCAAGCTCACCACCTATCGCGCCATGGCCGCGGATGTGTTCACCCACGCGCGGCGGGAATTGGGTGAGGCGGCACGTCACGCGCCGCCGACTGGCGACACGCGCGACAGCGCCCACACCCCGCTCCCCGGTGGGGACTTCACGTCACGCGACGCGCTGTTGGCCGACATACGCACCGCCACCCGCGACGACGCCGTGAGCGAGCACCTGATGCACACCTACGGCTGCGAGTGGATGCGAGTGTGGCAGTACGCCACCCACGATGCGGCCCACGCCGAGCGCATCGTGTCCGGGCTCCCGTATCTCATGGCCGAGGTGCCGTACGCCATCGCGCACGAATGGGCGTGCACATTGAGCGACGTACTCATCAGGCGCACGCACATCGGGTTCGAGACGCGAGACCACGGTCGGAGCGCGGCGCGGCGCATTGCACCGCTGATGGGTGCCGCTCTTGGCTGGAGCGACGAGCAGCAGCACCGCGCCGTGGCCGAATACGACGGGGATGTGACTCGGATCTTCTCGATTGAGAAGTGAGAGGAACTGCTTTCGCGAAAGCCGTTCCCCACACCCACCCGCGAGCAGGTCAGGGAACGAGCAATACCTTTCCATCGCGGCCACCGCTTGCGGCGAGCGCCACCGCGTCCTGCACCTGCGCCAGCGGGAAGGTGCGGTGCACCCGCGCCGTGAGTTCACCACGCGCGATGCGCTGCGCCAGGTCGGTGTACAGCGCCATCTGCTGCGGCACAGTGGCCTGACGGAACCAGAAGGCGAGCCAGAATCCGCGCAGCGTGATGTTGCGGAACACGAAGGAACCCGGCGCCACCTTGCACGCCTCACCGCTCATCGCGCCGTAGTTGACCACCGTGCCCCCCACGGCCACACTCTGCGCGAGGCGGTCGGTCGCCGATCCGCCCACCGCATCGAACGCAAGGCGGATCTTGGCGCCGTTGGTCGCGGCTGCCACACGCGCCGCGAGATCGGGCCCGTCCACCACCACCACATCAGCGCCAAGCGCCTCGAGCACCGGCACCATGTCGTCGCGCCGTACCACATTCACCGTGTGCAGGCCGCGCGCCTTCGCCAGCTGGATGACGTATTCCCCCACGGCGCTATTGGCCGCGTTCTGCATGACCCAGTCGCCCGCCTGCAACTCGACGAACTCCGAGAGCAGCAATGAGGCAGTGGGCGGATTCACCGTGAGCATCGCGAGCTGCAGCGCATCGCCCTCGGCGGGGAGCGGCATCAGCGACTGGGCCTTGGCCACCGTGTGCGACACCCAGCTGCCGGCAGCGATCGGCATCAGCACGCGCGTGCCCACCTCGATGCCGGTGACACCCTCGCCAAGCGCCGCGACGCGTCCGACGCCTTCGTTGCCGCCAATGGCCGGCAGCGGTGGCAGCGCACCGTACTGCCCGGTGATCGTGAGTACGTCCGACGGGTTGATCGGCGCGGCGATCATTTCGACCAGCACCTCCCCCGCGCCGGGGGTGGCCGTATCACGCTCGATGCAGTGGATGCGCGTGTGGGGATCGGCGCCGCGCGTGTCGTAGACTGCCTGCTGCATCGTGCCTCCGTGCGGAGTGGAACCGTTACGCGAGATCGTCCGCGTTGCGGTCGTGAATGGTGTAGAGCTCGGTGATGACGAGACGACGCACCTTGGTGGGCAACTTGAGGATGCACGTCTCGCCCACGCCCTTGCCCTGCAGCGCGCGACCAATGGGCGAGCCCATGGTCACGTGGCCGTCGTGCAGTTCGCCGGCGTCGCCGAACACGAGCTCGTACGACTCCTTGCTCTTCGTGGCCTCGTCTTCGACCACCACCTTCGAACCGAGCCCCACCTTATCGGCCGGGATCTGCGTGATGTCGATGTTCGCCAGCTTGGTCACACGCTGCGTGAGCTGCCCGAGACGCGCCTGCACGAACTGCTGGCGCTCCAGCGCGGCCTTGTACTCACTGTTTTCCTTGAGGTCGCCGAGTTCGACGGCCTTACGGATTTCCGCGGGCAGCGTGACGTTCAGCTCGAACTGGAGCTTCTCGACTTCGCGTGCCATCTGGGCGATGAGTTCCTGAAACATGCGCGTGCCAGCTGAGGCCGGGATAAAAGCGAGCGCCCGGCCGGGAGGGCCGGGCGCACTGGAAGTCGAAATATGCCCCGTTGTGCGGGCGGTTCAACCCTTGAGGCGGGCTGGGCAGGCTCGGTCGCGGTCCCCAGGCTCCAGCGTGATCGGCAGGTGGGGTTGAACTGATATTGGAAGAAATGTCAGTTCCCCCTTTTCCGCTTCGCCTCCGGTTCGCCGCGCGAGGGAACGGGGGTCAGCCCACCGCCGTCAGGGCTGCAGACCGAAGGTCAGGCGGAAGGCGCGCGGCGCCCCGGGCATGATGTTGTTATTGCCGTGCGACGTGGCGAAATAGCGCGCGTCGAAGACGTTCTCCACGTTCAGCTGCATCATGAGGCCGCGCGGCAGCGTCAGGTAGGCGGCGGCGTCGGCGCGGGTGAACGCCGGCAACATGACGGCATTGTCGATGGCCGCATATCGCTGCCCCTGATGCACCACCCCGCCCCCCACGGCCAGCGATCGGCGCAGCTGTACCTTGTTGAAGAGGGACGCCGTCGTGCGCGGGACCAACGGCACGGTAGCCCCCTGTCGCGCCGCGGCGGTACGGCTCACGACGCGTGCATCCTGAACGCCGATACCACCGGTCACGCTCCACCCGCGCATCGGCGACCCCTGCACACCCAACTCGGCGCCGGTCGTACGCTGATGCCCGCTCTGCACGAGACGCGTCGCGTCGAACGGATCGGGCGCCGTGGTGTTGGTGCGGTCCACCGCGAAGTACGCCGCCGTGATCGCAAAGTCAGGACGGGCATCCCACTTGAACCCCAATTCCTGATTGCGGAACCGCTCGGGCATGAGCGTCTGCGCGGTCACCGACAGCGACGTGAACTGATCGCCCGTGCTCGGCAGAAACGACACACTCTGACTGCCGTACAGCGAGACGTTCGCCGCGGGCGTGATCACCACCGCCGCGCGCGGAGACACCAGGTTGTCGGTACGAGCCAAGCGCGTGTTGTTGCGGCGATTGAGCACGTCGATGGTAAAGCGATCGTGGCGCACCCCACCGACCAGTTGTACGAAACGGCCGAGATGCAGTTGCTCCTGCACGAAGGCGGCAGCCACGGTGGCCGTGGCATCGTTGCTGGCGTCGCTGGCACTCGGGCGGTACGTCACCGGCGTAAACACGGTGGGCGCCGTCACGGCGGCGGTGACCACGGTCGCCGTGTTGTTGAAGTACCCCGTTTCGCGGAGCTGGTCGGAACGCTGCCGGCTGAGCTCCGTGCCCACGAGCAGCGTGGAGCGTACGTGACGTCCCTCGGTCTTCCAGATCGCATCATTCTGCGTGAACACGCTGCGGCGATCGACCGCATCACGGTAGGCGCCGAGGCTGAACTGCGTCCCGGCGGCGTTCACGGCGCTGCTGGCGAACACGTTCTCGTAGTACTTGTCGTAGCGGAACGCGCGCGAGTGCGAGCGGAAGGTGAAGCCGTGCCCGTTGTCGAACTCGAGCTGCGCATTGGCCCCGTCCACCGTGATGCCGGACTGGCTGGCGTCGGGATTGCCCACGAACACGCGGGTGTCGAGGCGCGACGGCACGCCGTTCGCTGACGGCAGCCCACGGTCGACCGTGCGGTTGTCCACGTAGCGCTCCACGCCGGCACGGAGCTGCACGCGACCAAGCATCACGGTCGTGGTGGGGTTGGCGCCCCACTTCTCGTAGCCCATGCTGCGCCGGAAGGAGTCGCTGTTCTCGTACAGGAGGTTGAGTCGACCGGCCGCACGCTTGCCGAAGGGCTGATTGAGGTCGAGCGTGGTGCGGCGCTGATTCCACGAGCCCGTTTCCACGCGGCCAAGGTAGGCCGGCGTCCAGTCGGCGCGCTTGCCGACGCGGTTGAGGACCCCGCCACCGCCGCCGCGACCGAACACGGTGGCGTTGGCCCCCTTCACGGCATCGATCTGCTGGACGTTGTAGGTGTCGCGCAGGTACTGCGCGTCGTCACGCACCCCATCGATGAAAAAGTCGGCGGTGCTGCTCTGGCCGCGAATCGTGGGAGCATCGCGGTGCCCCTCTCCCTGGCCCATGGTGATACCGGGGAGGTACTCCACGGCCTTGGCCATGGACTGGATGTTGAGGTCGGCCAGAATGGGGGCGCCGAGGACGGTGACGGACTGCGGAACCTCGCGGAGCGGCGTGAGCGTGCGTGTCGCCGCGCTCGTGGCCGGCGCGAGGTAGCGCGTCGACCGGGCCGCGTGAGCGCGCACCTTCACCGTCAGCAGCTGCTGGGTGTCGGGGCGGGCCACCCGAACGGCCGGCCGGGGTGTGGCGGTATCTGCAAACGATCGGCGCGCCGTGTCCTGGGGGACGGCGGCCACCGCGAGCGTAAGGATCAGGGGCGCGAGCATGAACTCTTTGATGAGAGCGACTCTCAACTACTGCGCCCGCAGTGTAACCAACCAATCCCGATGTTGTCAATCGGGATTAGAGCCTGGAGCCGTCAGCCCGCCCTACGCCTCGTCGTGCAGGACGCGGCTCGCGGTCTGCGCCTCGTGCGCATCCATGACCGCCTGCGCCGCCTCACGCGGATCGTCGGTGAGCAGCAGCAGGTCCAGATCGCCAGGCGAGATCTTCCCCTCCGCCACCATCCGCGAGCTGATCCAGCGCACCAGCCCTGCCCAGTAGTGTGTCCCGAACAGGACGACCGGAAACTGGTAGATCTTCCCGGTCTGAATGAGCGTGAGCGCCTCGAACAGTTCGTCGAGCGTACCGAACCCGCCGGGGAAAATGATGAACGCATTCGAGTACTTGATGAACATCGTTTTCCGCACGAAGAAGTAGCGGAAGTTCACCAGCGTATCGACATACGGATTGGCGCCCTGCTCGAAGGGCAGTTCGATGTTGCACCCCACGGAGTGACCATTCGCGTCCTTTGCCCCGCGATTGGCCGCCTCCATGATGCCCGGGCCCGCCCCCGTGAGAATGGAGAATCCCTGCTCCGCCAGCAGCCGCGCGGTTTCCCGGGCCGCGTCGTACATGGGATCATCAGGTCCCGTGCGGGCCGAGCCGAAGATGGTCACACCCTTCTGGATGTCCGACAGCGCATCGAAGCCTTCCACGAATTCCGAGGTGATGCGCATGACGCGCCACGGGTCGGAGCGCGTGAAGGCGGTTGCTTCCTCCTTGGGGCTCTGCAGCAACTTTTCGTCTTCGGTAAGCATTGGCCGATCACGAAGCGATTGGTCCACCAGACGTGGATCGCTTCGGCGGACGGCCCGCGCGCCCTTCGAGACGAGGTGCCCCGTGGTGGCCGGATCACGCCCTGCCGCCCGATGCCCTTCTTCCGTCCGCTCCTTGTACGCCGCCACGGACTGCTGCTCAGCCGTGGATCTGGTAACGGGCGACGCCTGCTTGCCGGTGGCCGTACGGGGCGCGTTGCGACGGGATTTCGCCATGAAATTGCAGGTTGATGCGGTGAGCCAGTGAAGACCAACGAACAGAGCACCACGACAGCGCAGCGGTCGCCGACGGGACATGACCGTGAGGCATGATACCACGGGGGCACGCCGGTTGCTCCTGGTGGTGGCCGATGGCGTGCGTCCGGATGTGCTCGCCGAGGAGATGGATGCGGGACGTGCGCCCGCGCTGGCCGCCCTGCGGCAGCATGGCAGCGCGCACATCATCACCTCCTCATTCCCCTCCGTGACCGGACCGGCGTACGTGCCGTTCCTCATGGGCACCCACCCCGCGCGCGTGGGCATGCCGGGGCTGCGGTGGTTCGATCGCAGCCGCTCGCTGCGCTGGGCATCGGGCCAGTCGCGCAGTTATGCCGGTATCGACATCTGGCACGTCGACGGGGACCTCGCGAACGACGTGCCGACGCTCCTGGAGTACGCGCAACCGTCGCTGGCGGCCCTCAGCATGATCGGCCGCGGTGCGACACACGGGCGAATCGGACGTGGCGTCGGCTGGATGTTTCGTGCCGCACCAGCCCATTTCCGTGGCGACCTGCTCGGTTGGCGACGGGTCGAACAGTACGCCCACAAAGTGTTCTTCGACCGATTCACCCGCATCCGTCCGCGCATGTCGGTGCTCGGCATCCTCAGCGGTGACAAGTTCGCGCACAAGTATGGCTCACGGTCCGACGCCGTACGTACCGCCGTCGCCGATGTCGATACCGCCGTGGCCACGGCACAGCGCATCGCCGAACGCGATGGCTGGCGTGAGTCCCTGCACATCTGGCTCACCGGCGATCACGGGCACGACGACATCACGCAGCACGAGGATCTGCACGGATGGCTCGAGGCGCAGGGGTTGCGGGTGCGTGCGCATCCGCGGCTCAACGTGCGAAACCCCGATGTGGTACTCATGGTGGGCGGCAATGCGATGGCCCATCTGTACTTCACCCCCAATGAGCGCGCCCGCCGCTGGTGGAGCAGTCACGCCCCGGCGTGGGATCGTCTGCTCGATCGGCTGGTGGAGCGCCCGGCGATCGACCTATTGGCGGTAAACGTGTCGGCCGACGTCGTACAGATCCGGCATCATGGGCGAGGGACCGCGGAGGTCCGCCATTCGGGTCGTGGCTCGGACGCGCGCTGGTCGTACGTGTGCACCGACGGGGATCCGTTGGAGCTGGGTGGCTCGTTGCACGACCTCGATGCCTGCACGGCGTGGGAGGTGACCGCCGGTGGACGATATCCCGACGCCCTCGTGCAGCTCTCACTGCTGGGGGCGAGTGCCCGGTCGGGCGACGTGCTGGTCTCGGCGGCCGAGGGGTGGGATCTTCGCGCACGCTTCGAACCGGTTCCGCACGTGTCGACCCACGGCGCACTGCTCAGAGACCAGATGTTGGTCCCCCTCATCGTGGATGTCCCGGTCGCGCGAGCGCCGCAGCGCACCACCGATATCGTGCCCTCGGCATTGGACCTTTTGGCCATCCCTGCCGATACTCGCTTCGACGGACGCTCCTTTCTGCGGTAGCACCCGCAGGGGCAGTGCACGCGCCTGGCGCGCGACGCACTTCATCGTCCAAGGTTGTCCGTCCGACGCCGGCTGGGCACCGACCGTGTGCTGATGCATCGCGCTACGCTTCACGTCATGCCTGCCTCCGTTCTTCTCCGCAACAACGTTCAAGTCTCCGGCCACGGTGATCAGGCCGTCGTGTTCGCGCACGGGTTCGGGTGCGACCAGTCCATGTGGCGATACGTCGCCCCGGCCTTCGAAGCGACGCACAAGGTGGTGCTATTCGATTACGTCGGTTCGGGCCGCTCTGACCTGCGCGCGTATGATCCCACCCGCTACAGCACGTTGCAGGGATACGCCAGCGACGTACTCGAGATCATCGAAGCGCTGGCCTTGCACGACGTGATCTTCGTGGGACATTCGGTGAGCGCGGTGGTGGGCATGCTGGCCTCGCTCCGCCGCCCGTCCCGCTTCGCGCGTCTCGTGCTGGTGGGCCCCTCGCCGAGCTATCTGAACGATCCGCCGCACTACTACGGGGGCTTCGAACAGCAGGACATCGCCGGGCTGCTCGACATGATGGAGAAGAACTACACGGGATGGGCCAACGCCCTCGCGCCGACCATCGCGGGCAATCCCGAGCAGCCAGCATACGCGGCGGAACTCGCAGCCAGCTTCTGCGAGACGGATCCGGTCATCGCGCGCCACTTCGCCGAGGCGACGTTTCTCTCAGATCACCGGGAGGACGTGGTGCGCGTCACCACCCCGTCGCTCATCATGCAATGCGCACAAGATGCCATCGCCCCCACAGCGGTTGGTGAGTGGATGGCCCGGCACGTCCCCAACAGCACCTACCAGGCGCTGCAGGCGACGGGGCATTGCCCGCACCTTACGCATCCGGATGAAACGATCCGGGTCATTCGCGACTATCTCGATGGCCCGGCACGAAGCCCGTCGGTCACCGCTGCTGCCTGAATTCCATGGACGCCGTCCATGCCCGCTTGCGGTGCAGACGATTGCTCGTGCCACTGCCGCGCGCCGAAGCGTAACGACGCTACTCGGTGCGGTTGCGGCTGCGCTCCGGGTCGAAGCCCTCAGGATAGCGCTTCCGGAGCTTCTCGATGTTGCGCTGCGCGATCTCCTCCATGGACAGATCGAGCACCGTAGCGAAGGCGCCGATGTACCACAGACAGTCGCCCAGCTCCTTGATGATGGCGTCCCGATCGAGGGGCGTCGCGTGGAACAGGTGCTTCTTGATGATCTCGGCCGTTTCGCCGGCCTCACCAGTGAGCCCTAGGGCGGCGTTCGCGAGCTGCTGCTCGTGCGTGCGGTCGCGCCCGAGCGTTCTGGCCGCCAGCTGCTGATAGTCGTCGAAGTTCATGGGCGACGAATTTACACAGTTCGTCGGCGACCCGCCGCCGCTATATTTCAGGGATGGCGTGGATTTCCCTCACCCTGACCCTTGCCCTGCGCTCGCTGCTCAACCCGGCACTGGCCGTGGACCTGTTGCGCGTGGCGTGGCGCTTTCGGCACCGACACTGGTATCGGCGCTTTCCGTTTCTGCCGCTACCGGCCACCACGTATGTCCGGTGGCGCATGTACACGGCCTATGGTGACGAGGGGGCGATCCCCCTGGCCGACGACGTGATTGCGTTTGCACGCTGGGTGGGTCGGCAGCCCTGACCGAGCGATCGGGCGCCGGCACACATCGCCCATTCCCCATGGATTCGCTCACACATCGACTCACGGCGTTCGCCTACGGCTTGGGGTTCGATGCCGTCGGCGTCGCGGCACTCGGGGAGCCGGCCACGCGGGCGGCATTCGACGCCTGGCTATCGCGTGGGCAACACGCCGGCATGCACTACCTCGACGGCGCGGGCGCCGAACTGCGCCGTGACGCGCGCCGTCCGCATCCGGGAGCAACCCACGCCGTCGTCCTCGCCGCCTCGTACGGCGGTCGCGCACCATCGGGTGCGGTCGCGCGTTACGCGCGCGGCGATGATTACCACGAGGTGCTGCGCGACCGGGTGCGCGAACTGCACGTGTGGCTGGAGCGCGAACTCGGCCATCCGGTGAATGCGCGGCCATACGTGGACAGCGGCCCGCTGCTCGAACGCGATCTGGCCCAACGCGCCGGGCTTGGCTGGTTCGGCAAGAACACCATGCTCATCACGCCGCGGGCCGGCTCCTTCGTGTTTCTCGCGTCGCTGCTGGTGGAGCTGGAGCTCGAGCCAAGTATGCCCTTCGAGACGGACCGGTGCGGATCGTGCACCCGCTGTCTGGATGCGTGCCCCACCGGAGCCCTCCCCGCGCCGCGCGTGCTCGACGCCAACCGGTGCATCAGCTATCTCACCATCGAGCATCGCGGCGCCATCCCGCTGGAGCTGCGTGAGGGTGTGGGCGGGCTGCTCTACGGGTGCGACGTCTGCAACGACGTGTGTCCGTGGAACCGCAAGTTCGCCCGCGACGCGATGCTCCCTGAGTTTGCGCCGCGCGACATGTTCGTCGACGCGTACGATCGCGAGGGCGTGCGTGCGCTGGCACGCGAACTCCTCATGATGTCACCGACCGACTACGCCGCGGCCTTTCGTGGCTCGGCCATCAAACGCGCCAAGCTGTGGATGCTGCAGCGAAACGCGTGCGTGGTGCTGGGGAACATCGGCACCGAGGAGGACCTCGCGGTGCTCGAGGCGATGCAGGAGCACGAGCAGGACATCGTCCGTGAGCATGCTGGGTGGGCAACGAGCCGTGTTTCGCTTAGTGCGGCAGGGCCTGATGCCCCACCTTCGCCCTTCGAGTCGTAGTCGCTCCGGCGTCGCTGTTCATCAGCCCAGATGGTACAAACGTCGCGACCCCCCTGCCGGTGCTTGCGCACGAACAGGGGGGTCGCTCGCTGGTGAACGCCATCCATTGTGGGTTCGATATCACCGGAGTCTCAGGTTGCCCTGCGTCTCCAATGATCAAGGTGGCGCTCTTCCCCTCGGCGAACGGCCTCGCTTCAGGGGCATTGCCTACGCAACACATCGATCAGGGCCAGCGACCTCCCGACCTGTCCTGCCACTCGAACTGTGGCAGGGCGGCCTTCCGCACGGCGTCCCGGGAGAAGGCATCCGTTCGCGATGTACCGTTCGCGAACGCAGGGGAAGCATACGACCGCACCGCAGCGCGCAACATCAGACGAAATCCGACACCATGTCAGATCACCGCTTTCTACTGACGCTGAACGGGACCGAAACCTCTCCCACGACCACGCCACCGAGCTCGGTCGTGCCGTCATGAATCGCGACGATGCTGGCACGGAAGGCAATGGCCGTGTGCTTCGGATCGACCGTGCGGAAATAGAGGAATCCCGACACTCGGCCGTCCGGCTCGATCACCCCTTCGGGAAGCGCCAACGACAACACCTCGACCGAGGGGCGAACCGCCCGGCTGAAGTCACTGTACCAGAATGCGTAATAGCCGGGGTCGTAGAAGAGGTATGATCGCGCATAGACCGGCACTCCCGGGTACAGCCGCGCGAAGTAGGGCGCCACGTAGAAGTGCCGGTAACTGAACCCGGGCATCATGATGGGCCCGATCCCGGCAGACAACACGGGCGACAGGAGGTCCCCCTCCACACGAAATGGCGGCAATGCCGGATAGCGTTTGCCGCCGTTGGCCAGCAGCGCGAAATCGCCGTATCGAACACGGACGGTGTATCGCGTGCGGTTTTCGATGGTCACACGCATGGGCTGCACGTGGCCGAGTACAGAACGATCACCCTGCCAGGCATCGGCCTGCACGGAGACCCGCACGCCGCCGACCTCGTCCACGGCGATGTTCCCCGCACCGGCGATGGTCTTTGCCGAGGGTGCGGGCAGGAGGAAGGCCGAGGCGCATGCGCCGAGGCTAATGAGACTGGCCACGCCGAGCGCGGCGCGGCAACGAAAGGCAATCGAAGTCATGGGCGCTCCAGAGAAGGAGTCAACGCACAATGTCGCGACCCCCCTGCAAGTGCTTGCGCACGTACAGGGGGGTCGCTCGCTGGTGAACGCCATCCATTGTGGGTTCGATATCACCGGAGTCTCAGGTTGCCCTGCGTCTCCAATGATCAAGGTGGCGCTCTTCCCCTCGGCGAACGGCCTCGCTTCAGGGGCATTGCCTACGCAACACATCGATCAGGGCCAGCGACCTCCCGATCTGTCCTGCCACTCGAACTGTGGCAGGGCGGCCTTCCGCACGGCGTCCCGGGAGAAGGCATCCGTTCGCGATGTACCGTTCGCGAACGCAGGGGAAGCATACGACCGCACCCCAGCGCGCAACATCAGACGCAATCCGACAGTGTGTCGGACGTTCCGGAACAGCGTGACGCCAAAGACTGCTACAGGTTCGCAGAGGTTCGCCCCACGTCGCAGCACTGCGTACCACACGTGAATCCATTGGAATCGACGCTACTATGACACCGCACACATTTCGCGACCGCCGCGATGCCGGCAGGCAGCTGGCCGTACGGGTGGCCGCGCTCGTCGACTACTCGACCAGCGAGCATTCGGTCATCGTACTTGGACTTCCACGCGGCGGCGTGCCCGTAGCCTACGAGGTCGCCAAGCTCCTCGGCGCGCCGCTCGATGTGATGCCAGTCCGCAAACTGGGGATGCCCGGATTCGAGGAATATGCCCTGGGCGCCATCGCGGCCTTCAACGGCGACACGGCACAGATCCTCAACGAGGAGGCACTTCGTCAACATCCCGAGGCCTGGTTGCTCATCGACCAGATCGTTCGACAGGAGCGCATCGAACTCCTGCGTCGACGCCGGGCCTATCGCAGTTCGCGCCCGGCACTGCATCTGGCGGGGCTCGACGTCGTACTCGTCGACGATGGTCTCGCCACAGGGGCCACGATGCGCGCCGCCATCCTCGCCGCACGACAGGCCCACGCACACCGGATCATCACCGCCGTGCCCGTGGCCTCGACCGAGGCGTGCGCCTACCTGCGCCATGAAGCCGACGCCTGTGCCTGCATCGTGGAAACCGAGCAGATGTATGCGGTGGGAATGTGGTACGATGATTTTTCACCCACCGGCGATCAGGACGTGATCGATCTTCTTGCCGACGCCGAGCGCCGCTCCACCCACCAGCTTGCATCGACCACAGGCTGAGCGGCGCCACGACGACATATCAGACACGTCCACGGCCGATGCTCAGCGGCGTCGAACCCGCATGCCGAACTGGCGGATTTCACGTCCCAATGAATCCTGCACCGCCTGGATGCTCCGTTGCCCCGGTGCGTGCCGGTCGAGCAGGTCGGCGCCGAGGGCGCGTGCAGAGTGTGCGACGGCCAAAGCCGGCTGGTCGAGCGGGATCCTGGCGTCCCGCGCCGCGCGCTCGAGGTGATCGACAGCCATGAGCATGTCCTCGGCGGCGCGCAGCGTGTCGCGCAGTATCAGCGCGTCCACCGATCGTCGTTGGTGACGTTCGGCTTCGGCCTGATTCGCCCTGGCAAAGAGCCGGTCGAGACGATCAGCAGTCAGCTTCGCACCGCTTTCGGCACGATTCGCCAGCGTATCGAGCTCATGTGCGACCTCATTGAGGTGTGCCTTGACTTCATTCGCTGCGCTATCGGTCTGCTGGTGCACCACGGTGGCCGCAGCGCGAAGCGCCGAGGCCATCGTCTTCGGGTCTTTGAAGCGAAGCGCCTCGCGTGCCGCGTCGAAGTGCTGTTGTGCTTCCGTGCGCAGCGCAAGACGCCCGGTGGCCGAGTCGCGCTGGGGTGGCGTTGGCTCAGCGGCGCGAACACTCGTGCTGGCCGTGGTGTCCACGGCGATCTGCGAGGTCTCCTTCGCGCACCCGATGACGGTGGCGCCCAGGATGATACCGAATGCGACCAGGTGATGGTTGTGCATGCCTGCCTCCCGTGTTGATGGCTCGGCATTGTCGCCGTCTCCGGCGCGACGATGAATCAGATCGTTACGGACGCGCGGTCAGGCATCGTCCGACGATGCGCATCAGGCCGTCGAACGTGTCAGGGGCGGTCGCCGGTACGTTTGGTGTACACCATGTCGGACTCTTCCCTACATGCGTGCCTCCCGGGTGCGTGTACCCTACGCTGTATCGCCAGCGCTGACCGGCCTGCAGGTCGTACCTCGTCCTCAGGCCCCCGTGACCGTCTCCATTGTCAGCGGCACGCGCATCAGGCGCTGGGTGATCGGGAGGATTGTTCAATGAGTGTTCTACCAACGCGATCATTGCCACCACGTGGCAGCGCACGCGATGCGCAGGCCGACGCCCTGGCGGCGATCGGCAGCAAACTCATCAGTCAGTCGTACGCCCGACGTGGTGTACCGGCCTCCGACACGCCCATTCGGGTGGTGCTCGCTGATGATCACACCTTGTTCCGTGCCGGATTGCGCTTGCTGCTGCGTCAGTCCACGGACATCGACGTCGTGGGCGAAGCCAACAATGGGGATGAGGCGGTTACGACGGTCGAGCGTCTGGCGCCCGATGTCCTGGTGATGGATCTCGACATGAATGGGTCCGACGGCGCGGTCACGACCCGTCTCCTCACCGAACGTGCCTCATCAGTACACGTACTGATCCTCAGCATGTACCCGGAAGAGGAGTACCTGCTGGCCTTGCTCGAAGCCGGAGCCTGCGGGTATTTGACGAAGGAGGCCGCGGAGCAGGAGCTGGTCGAGGCGATTCGCGTTGTTGCCCGCGGCGACGTGTACGTTCGACCTCGGGTGGCGCGGCTCCTCGCGACACATCAGCGCAGCCGAACCAATTCTCCACGACAGCGACTTGCCGAGGACCTCAATCACCTGAGCCAACGGGAGCGCAGCGTGCTCGAACTGACGGCGCAAGGCTACGGTGGTGTGGAGATCGGCGAACAGCTCGGTATCAGCAACAAGACCGTCGAGACGTACAAGGAACGCATCGAGGAGAAACTCGGACTTCGTCACCGATCGGAGTACGTTCGATTCGCCCTCGAGATCGGCCTGCTGCACCGCTGATTGTGTACCGCGCCTTCCTCGGCGCGGTCCAGCCACCGCGCCGAGGGAACGCCGCACACGTTTCAGGCAACCGGTTGGGGAATCGGGAAGCGCAATCGGGCCGCGATCCCCGCGCCCCGTTTCTGGAGGTGCGCCGCAGTGTCACCTCCCACGTAGGTGATCTGCGCATCACCCTCACATGCCAATTGCACCACGGCTTCGGTAGCAGCCGGGTCGCGCCGTTCGAACTCTTCCGTAATGAGCAGGCGGGACACGCCCCCCAGGCGTAAAGCCGCTTCGGTCGCGGTCACTCCGAAGGCGGCATGCGCGCCGACGATGCCGGATTCCGTCAGTTCATGCCATAAGGCACGACGTCGTTCGAGACGCCAAGTGTCGAGTGCTACCTCGACCCGTGTGGCGATCTCTGGAAGGCCGGCGTGGATATCGAGACCAGCCAAGACCGGAGCCTGGGCATGCTCGTGCTCGAGCAGCTGGGAAGCAACAGCATGGGCCATCGCTGGAATACCACCGACGAGGATCAACTCATCCGGAAGTGCGGCCATACGCAGCTGATCGGCGACCTCGGTCGCCAATCTCGCGGCCTTCACCCGTCGCACGCGGGCATTCGCGTCCGCGGCCGTTCGACCACGGGTGCCCGGATGAAACCCTTGCTGGGGCGGCGCACCCAGATGGCTCGCCGACAAGGCCGGTACGTCCGCCTCGAGCGTCGCCAACACCTCGAACACGCCATCACGATACCGCCACAGCGTGGCCATGCGCGAATCGGTCATGACAACGAGCGCAGAGCACTGGTAGTCGAGCCCACGGATGTATGGCGAGAGCCACAGCCCGTCTCCCCAAACCGCCTCGGTCGGCACTGGTACCGGCAACATGGCACTGTGCTGCACACCCATTTCGGACACGAAAGCCACCCATCCCTTGAAGCATGCAGTGACGGGAATGGCGCGCACCTGCTGCTCGGCATGCGCAATCGCACGATCGAGCGCCTCCCGATCTGCGTGCGCGGCATCACGCATCGCGTCTCGCAGATGCGCGAACCGATGCGCCAACGCACGGCGCCCGTTTCCACGCTGGGCCGGATCATCCGTGTCTTCGGACAGATACACGCTCAGCGTTGGGGTCGACTTCAACTGTCGGCGCAGCTGCATCAACTCTGGTCGCGTAAACATCGTGCATCCTCCCCTCATGACTGCCATGGGCGCGGCGAACTTCACTGCCTACGACCTTACTTGATCGCCGTACGATTGCTGCGCGATCATACCCGACAGGTGCGTCAGCCAAAGGCCGACACGGGTTACCGACGTTTGGTGCAGCATACAGATGAGGTCCAGCGGCGCTGTCGCCGGGATCTCTCGACCTCGAGCCCGCAGTGAACCACAATGCGTACCGTTTCGCGTGTCTTGCTCACCACAGCGGTGCTGATCGGATTGGCGGCGGCGGGATGGTGGTGGCGTTCGTTCCGAACACCGTCCCCGCCGCAATACCGCACGGGTACCGTCGAGCAGGGGGATTTGCGGGCGTCGGTGACTGCCACAGGTTCGTTGAGTGCCGTGCGCACGGTCGAGGTCGGCACTCAGGTGTCCGGTCAGATCGCCGCGCTGTATGCCGACTACAACGACCGTGTAAGGCGAGGACAGCTGATTGCGAGGATCGACCCCACGCTGCAGCGGCAAGCGATCCAGGAGGCAGAGGCCGTACGCACCCGGGCCGAAGCTCAACTCGTGCAGTCGGAAGACGATTTCGCGCGGACATCCGCCCTGCATGATGGCGGCTTCGTTACGCAGGCTGAGTATGCACTTGCACGGACGAACCGCACGCTGGCCGTCAGTAACGTCACCTCGGCCATGGTGGCCCTCGAGCGCGCCAGGCAGAATCTGTCCTATACCGACATTCATGCGCCGATCGACGGCGTGGTGATCGAACGTGCGATCGATGTCGGACAAACCGTGGCGGCGAGCCTGTCGGCACCACGACTGTTCGTCATCGCGAATGACCTCACACGTATGCGGATTCTGGCCCTTGTCGACGAGAGCGACATCGGCCGCATCCATGCAGGACAGGCAGTCGAGTTCACCGTACAGGCTTTTCCCAATAGACCGTTTTCGGGTGCGGTCGAAGCGGTACGCCTGGCCTCCACGAGCGCGAACAACGTCGTGAGCTATACCGTCGTCGTCAAGGTGAACAACAAGGACGGCTTGCTGCTCCCCGGCATGACAGCCACCGTGACGTTCGTGACCGGCGAAGCCACGAACGTCTTCACTGTACCGAATGCGGCGCTTCGATTTCGTCCCGGAAGCCAGGTAGGAGTCTCGCGACCCAGCGGGGCACGCGAACGCGCAGGCACGCTCTACATTTTGCATGGGGACAGTCTCCTCATGCGTGCTGTGCGCGTGGGACTCACCGACGGCACGCGCACAGCTGTGAGCGGTGACGGACTTGCCGAGGGAATGCTGGTGGTCATTGGCACCACGGCTAACACGATTGTTCCGGGCAGTGCTTCGACGAGCCCGTTTCAGACGCCGCAGCCGGGTGGGCAGCGCCGTGGCGGCCCGCCCACGCCGTTCTGAGTGAGGTACGATGCTCAGCACCCTGAACGTCGACGCGGCGCTGGCGCCACCGCTCATCCGCCTGCGCGATATCAGCAAGCGATATCGCATCGGCAGCAACGAGGTCCTTGCGTTGCGCCACGTGGACCTCACCGTTTCCCCCGGAGAGTTTATCGCCATCATGGGAGCCTCAGGTTCGGGGAAGTCCACACTGATGAACATCCTCGGCTGTCTCGACACGCCGTCGAGCGGGTCGTATGAACTAAACGGCGTTCGGGTGGACGGGCTGTCGAGGGATGCCCTCGCCGACCTCAGGAACCGCGACGTGGGTTTCGTGTTCCAGGGCTTCAACCTGCTCGCCCGCACCTCGGCGCTCGACAACGTCGAACTTCCGCTGCTGTACGATCGCGTTCGCAGGCATCGAGACAGCAAGGCGCAGGCCCGGGCCGCGCTTGAGCGGGTAGGACTCGGCTCGCGGTTAGCTCATGTCCCGAGTGAACTCTCCGGGGGCCAACAGCAACGGGTGGCCATTGCCCGCGCACTGGTGACCGATCCGGCGCTTCTGCTCGCCGATGAACCGACCGGCAATCTCGACTCACGCACCACGTGTGACGTGATGTCGCTGTTCCAGCAACTGAATGATCAAGGCATCACCATTCTGCTTGTGACGCACGAACTGGAGGTCAGCCACTACGCCAAACGCATCATCGACATGCGAGACGGGCGTATCCTGCGTGATCATCCGGTAGAGCAGCGCCGAAGTGCCGCGGCGGACCTCCTGGCACGGGATGCAGTGGAGAGCAAGCAATGAAAGTCAGCGTCCTGCTCAGGATGGCGTGGCAAAGCATCACCAGAAACGCGATGCGTACCCTCCTCACCATGCTCGGCATCGTGATCGGCGTGGGTGCGGTGATCATCATGGTGGCCATCGGTAACGGCGCCCAGCGTCAGATCGAAGGGCAGATTGCCAACTTGGGAACCAATCTCATCGTCATTACGCCAGGGGCGACACAGACCGGGGGGGCGAGTCAGGGAGCGCAGTCGTTCAACCGACTCACGATCGACGACATGGAAAAGATCCAGCGCGAAGCGAGTCTGCTCGTGGCTGTTTCTCCGGTGGTGACCACCCGTGCGCAGGTGGTCAGTTCCGGCGGGAACTGGCGAACCGAAGTGAGCGGGGTGGCGACCAGCTTTTTTCAGATTCGGAATTGGCCGATCGCCAGCGGCGTAGCCTTCACCGATGAGGACGTGCGCAGCAAACGGACCGTCGTGCTGTTGGGAAAGACCGTTGCCGAGGGGCTGTTTCCCGATGGGGAAGCGGTGGGACAGCGCGTCAGGCTTGGCCGCACCCCGGTCACGATCATCGGCGTTCTTGCGTCCAAGGGCCAATCGGCCAACGGGGTGGATCAGGACGATGTGGTTGTCCTGCCGTATACCACCGCCCAGTCTCGCATCAGCAACTTCTATTTCGTGGGACAGATTCTGGCCATGACCGCGTCACCGTCGGACATTCCAGGGGCGATCGATGAGATTCGCGGGATTCTGCGGGAGGCGCACGACGTCGGGGGTGGCGCCGACGATTTCTCGGTACGCGACCAGACCGTTCTCGCATCCGCCGCCACGAGTACCACGACCGTGATGACGACGCTCCTGGCGGCCATTGCCTCGATCTCGCTCGTGGTAGGCGGTATCGGCATCATGAATATCATGCTCGTGTCGGTCACGGAGCGTACACGGGAAATCGGCATCCGGATGGCCGTGGGTGCTCGGGGCTCGGACGTGCTCACGCAGTTTCTCGTGGAAAGTGTCGTCCTGAGCCTGATGGGCGGCGTGCTGGGGTTACTCGCCGGCATGCTCGGAGCGGCCGTCCTCGGGCGCATCATGCATTGGCAAACGGCTACCACGCTCTCGTCGATGCTCATCGCCGCCGGCTTTTCGGCCGCGGTGGGGGTGTTCTTTGGCCTGTATCCGGCGCGCAAGGCGGCGGCCCTCGATCCGATTCACGCGTTGCGTTACGAGTGAGCGCGGCGGCGCACTCAGCGCGCCGAAAGCGTATCCGGTGCGAAGCGCAGCAGCCCCGGCTCACGCCTCGCTTCGAGTTCCGTGGATATCGCCTGATTGCCTCACACCTGCACGAACAGCGCGTCCAGCCCGTGGAAATGCCAGCTGTCCTTGGGCTGTGCGTTGCCGGCAAGCGCGAGACGCGGGCAGCGCAGAAAGAGCACGCGCAGCGCGCACTGGAGTTCGAGCCGGGCCAGCGGGGCGCCAACGCAAAAGTGAATGCCGGCGCCGAAGCTGGTGTGCAGCGGCTGTGCCCGCCCGGGGAGCAGCACGTCCGAGGCCTCGTGCAGCCGCGGGTCGCGCCCGGTAGCACCCAGCACGAGCGCGATCTGCTCGCCTTTCTTGAGAGGAATACCGCTCTCTTCGGTATCCGCCAGCACGTAGCGTTTGAACAGGTGCAGCGGCGGCACGAACCGCAGCGACTCCTCCACGAGGCGTGCCATACCAGCATCGTCAGCCACGAATTCCTGCATGCGTACTCCGTGGCGCAGCACGGCGTTCACCGCATTCCCTAGGGCGTGCACCGTGGCTTCGTGGCCGGCGTTGAGCAGGAGAATGGCGGTGCTCACCAGTTCGGCCTCGGAGAGGGTATCCCCCTGCTCCTCCGCTTCAATGAGTACCGACAGCAGATCGTCGCCGGGGCTGGCGCGGCGGTCCGCCACCAGCTCGCGGATGTACTGCGAGAACTCCGCCGCCGCCGTATCGGCCCGCGTCTCGACCTCGTACGTGCGCCCCATGCCGTACATCGCCACCATGTCGTGTGACCACGCCAGTAGTTGCGGCGCCATGGCCTGGGGCACGCCGAGCAAGCGAGCGATGATGCGCACGGGAATGGGCGTCGCGTAGTGCGTGAGGAGATCGAAGGGCTCGCGCGGGAACGCATCGACAAGCTCGTGCGCCAAGCCTTCGATGATCGGCCGCAGCGCTTCCACCCGC
>NZ_JBIJAW010000184.1:0-6558 GCF_044345575.1 Gemmatimonas sp. | reverse complement strand
CCAGGAAGTCGGGGGTGTTCTGCGGGTCGCGGATGGTGGTGACGCCGAGGGCGAAGTTGGCGAAGCCGTTGGACGACTCCGGCTGCAGCAGCGGCCCCGAGGCGAACCAGTGCGCGTGCAGGTCCACCAGCCCGGGGATGATGAACTTCCCGGCCATGTCGATCACGCGCGCGCCAGCGGGCGCGGCCTCGGTACCGCGGGGCCCAATGGCGGCAATGCGCCCGTTGGTGACGGTCACATCGGCGTTGGGCAGGCGCTCGTCCCCACGCATGGTGATCACCGTCGCGCCGCGCAGGACCACCGTGCCGGACGCCTGCGCGCGCGGGAGCGACACCTCCGGCAGCGGTGAGGCCCCGGGCACTGGCGGTGCCGTCACCGCGCCACCGGCGCCCGCTGCCGGACCGCGTGGTGCTGCCCCCAGCAAGCGCGGCGCACCGCCCGCGGCGGGGACCTCCGCGCGCTGCGCGTCCGCGGGGGCCACTCCCGGCGGCGCCAGAAGGCTGGAGCGGAGCGGCGCGGTGACGGCCGTGATCGTACGGCCGTCGGCGCTCCACGACGGCGAGATCCAGAGCGCCGGTACCGTGGTCAGACGCACCGGCGGCGCACCGCCGTCCGCGCGCGCCTTCCACAGCGCGCCGCCCTCCTCGTCCCACGTCACGTACGCGACCCAGCGGCCATCGGGGGACCAGGCGGGCATGAACTCCCGCGCGCGCGGCGTGGCGGTGAGCCGGCGCGCGGGGCCGCCCGCCCGCTCGGTGACCCACAGGCGCCCCAGCGTCGAGAAGGCCGTGCGCCCGTCGGGGGCGGTGGCCAGCTGCTGCACGCGGCGCGAGCGCACCGCGCCGGTGTCCACCCGGTGCGCCACGCGGATGGTCGGCACCACCTCCAAGGACACGTCGGTGGAGAAGGGGATGATGGTGTCGGAGCCATCGCGCACCCCGAGCCGGTGGATGCGCCCGCCGAACGCCGCGTACAACCAGCGGCCGTCCGGCGAGAAGGCCGCGGTGGGGAGCAGGTCGCGCGAGGCGCGTGCTTCCAGTTGGTGGCGATCCACCGGGTAGGCGAGCCACCGCTCCGTGCCGGTGGCGAGGGTCCGCGCCTTGAGCCCCGTGCGCCCCTCGCGCGTGGTGCCGTATACCAGCGTGGCGCCGTCGGGGGAGAGCATGGGCTTCATGGCGGGCGTCCCCTCCACCAGCACGGACTCGGCGGGGCCGCCCGCCAAGGGGACGCGCTGAATGGTGCTGCCGGCGCCGTTGCGGCTTCCGTAGGGGCGCGGTGTGACGGAGGCAAACCAGACGTGCCGCCCGTCGGGGGACGGCCACGCGCCGTAGGGGCCGGGGAGGGGGGCGGAGACGAGCGGCGCCGGCAGCCCGTTGGTGTTCTCCTGCACCCGCACGCCCTCGCCGGTATCCACGCGATAGCGCCACAGCTCCGCCGTGCGGGTAACGAACGGATCGGTCACGGTGACCACCACCGACTCGCCGTCGGGGGTCCACGACGGCGAAAGCATCCCCGCGCGCGGCAGGCGCGTCACCTGTCGCGCATTGCTGCCGTCGAGGTTGGCCACCCACACATTGTCGGAGCCGCTGCCGTCGCTGATGTAAGCGATGCGCGCCCCGTCGGGGGAGACGCGCGGCTGCGACTGGAAGGCGCGGCCGGCAAGCAGCGGCCGCGTGCGCCCGCCCTCCACCGGGAGCGCGTAGATGTCCCCGAGGAGCTCGACGAGCAGCGTACTCCCGTCCCGGGTGACGTCGAGGGACATCCAGGTGCCTTCCGTGGTGGTGAACGCCACCGTGCGCAGCGGGGGCGCGCCTTGCGCCGCCGCGGGAGAGGCGGAGAGCACGTTGCTGACGGTCAGGAGGCCCGGCAGCAGGGCAGCGGTGCGGCGAATCAGGGTCATGAGGCGGGTCTCGCGATGTGGGAACGGCTCACGGCGTCGTCGTCGGGGCCACGAGCCGCTCCACCTGCGTGCGGGCAAAGGCCCGCTGCCAGGGGGCCGGACGCGGGGGTTGCATCATGGCCAGGTGGACGGCCATTCCCTCCACGAAGAGGGCGACGGCCATGCCAGTGGCCTCGGCGTCGGTGACGCCCAGCGGCGCCACCAACTCGGCGAAGAAGGCGAACCAGGCGCGCATGCGCCGGTCGTGTGCGCGCCGCATGGCGGCCGATCCCACGGCGCTGCCGTGGAACGCCACTAGCAGGCGCCAGCTAGTGCGGCGCTCGGCGTCCAGCGGGAGCAGCTCGGCGACCACCGCATGCAGGCGCTCGATCCCCTCGGCGCCCGCCGCCGCCTCGCGCGCACGCGCGAGGTGCCGGTCGAACGCCTGCGCCTTGGTGAAGGCCACCAAGGCGTCCTTGGAGGGGAAGTAGTGGGTAATCACGCCCGTGGTTACGCCGAGCGCGGCGGCGATGTCGCGCAGGGTCACCTGCTCGAGCCCGCTGGTCGCGATCGCGTCGGCGGCAGCGCGGGCGATGGCCTCGCGCCGTTCCGCGTGGTCGCCGCGGGGGCGGCTCACGGGGAGGTCCGTTTGCTGGTTTTCATAACGACGGTTATGATAACGCCAAGACCCGCCGGGCGCGAGCGCGCCGAGGCGGCCGCCTTCCTCCCACCGACCGCCCATGCTTCCCGCGCCCTTTCGCACGCACCGGACCTGGACCACGCAGCCTGCCGCCGCCCTGCTGGTGCGTACTGTCCTGGACGACGCACTGGCCCGGGCCCCCGAGGCGGCGGCGCTGGCGCAGCGGCTGCTGGACGACCTTGGCGTCCGGATGCTCGACCTGCTGGACCATGTTCGGGTGGGCGATGCGGCGCTGGTGGCGTCGTTCCGCGAGGCCGGGTGGGAGGACGACCTCGCGCAGCCCGGGGTCCTGCGTAACCCCAGCGGGCTGTTCCCCGCTGTGCTCTCCGGTGGCCCGGGGCTCACGGTGGGGTTCAAGGTGGAATACGCGCACGAGTTCGTGGTGGCGCAGGGGCTGAGCGCGCCGGTGGAGGGGGCAATGCACGCCCCCTTCCGGCGGGTGCGCGCAGCGACGGGAGCGGGGGTCGCGTTCGATGCGATCGAGCGGCGCGGCGCCCTGGGTTTCGAGCCCCACGACCCGTCACCGGCGCAGCTGCGCGAGGCGCGGTTGCAGTTGCAGGCGTTTCGCGCGCGGCGGCGGGCCTTCGACGACATTGGCGCGGGGTACGACCACACCGACGCGCTGGTGTCGCGGGCGGTGGAGGCGCTGGGGCAGGACTGGGCGTGCTGGCTGTGGCTGCGCGCCGAGCGCGAGTACTGGGAATCGCGCAACCGCGCGGGGCGCATCCAGAAGGCGCGGCAGGACGCGCACGGGATCGGGTGGGCTAACCAGGACCACCACACCTATGACAGCTCGCGCGGATGGTTCCACCGCAACGTGGCGGTGCTCGAGGCCCTGGGGTTCGAGTGCCGCGAGCTGTTCTACGCCGGCCACGCGGCCGGGTGGGGATCGCAGATCCTCGAGCAGCCCGCGATCGGGTCGGTGATCTTCGCCGACATCGATCTGGCCCCCGAGGAGTTGGATATCGACTTCGCGCACCTCCCGCTGGAGCCGCTGCCGTACCTGCGGCGCGCGGGGCTCTGGTGCGCGCTGCACGGCGAGTCGGTCCTGGAGGCGGGGATCAACCATCTGGAGTGCATGTATGATCACGTCCGGATGCAGGCGGGGTTGGAGGCCGCGGGCGTGTCGTTCATGCCGCCCTTCTCTGACTTCCCGCACCTGTATCAGGCGCTCACGCAGGGCGAGTGGTGGCCGGTGGATCCGGCACGGGTGGACGCCCTTGAGCGCGCGACGCTGATTGCGCCGGATCAGGCGGAGGACTTCCGGCTGCACGGAGCGATCGGGTCGCATCTGGAGAACCTGGAGCGGAACGACGGCTTCAAGGGGTTCAATCAGCCCGGGATCGACGGGGTGCTGCGGATCATCGACCCGCGGCAGAATCTGGTAGGGGCAGGCGGCGTCGGGAGCCCGTAGTCACGGGACGGTCGAAGCGGCAAGCACGCCGTCGACGGGATCATGCATGAGGGGTCGCTTCGGCGGCTAGATTTTCGTCATGCGCACGCCCCGATCCCTCGCCGTGTTCGCGCTCCTCGCCGCGGCACTCCGTCCGCTGCCGCTGGCGGCGCAAGACGTCCTCGTCTGCGGCTTGGATGAACTGTTCATCCTCGACATCGGGTCCGCAACGCCCGAAAAGCGCTGGAGCTGGCGGACTCGCAGAAAGACGTCGTGGGGTATCGGCTCACGGACTGGGCCTCGACGACGCCCCGACTCACGCCGGAGGTCGTCGCGCCGCTCCCGGATATCAATGGGCACGACATGATGGCCGTCCCCGGATCATCGCAGCTGATTCTGGCCAGGCCAGGGCGGGCTTTGCTGGTTCTGGCGCTCCGCCGCCCGCCATGAAAGATTGTTCAACCCGCGGTCAGCCCGGACGCGTTTTTCGCGAAAGCGCCGCCCCCCTTCCTGCGCGTCATGCCTGCCTCCTCCGGCGCTGTCCCCACCCGCCTGCTCGCCCTGCTCGATTGGATTGCCCCGCCACGCGGCCGGGCGGCGAGTGTCTGGCGTCGCCGCATGCTGGCGCTCGCCTTGGCGGGATTCGCGCTGCTGGCGTTGGTACCGTACGCGGCCGGCATGTACGTGGCCGTCAGCGCCGGCGATCGTTCGGTGATTCTGGTCGATACGATCGCCTACGCGCTGCTGCTCACGGTCGTGTTCGCCCGTCGTGCCCCCTTTGCCTGGCGCGCGGGGACCGTCCTGGCCGTGTCGCTTCTTGTGGGAGCCTTTCTGCTGACGCGGTTCGGCCCCACCACCTCGGGGTACGTCTGGCTGCTGGTGGCGCCGATCATGGCCAGCGTCTTCTTCACCGTGCGCGTGAGCCTCGGCCTGCTCGCCCTCGAGGCGGCGCTCCTTGCCTGGATCGGGTCGACGCTCGTGTCGAACACGGCGCTATGGCCGGTCCGCCAGCCCGGCGATGTCGATGCGTGGCTGGCCTCATCGACGAGCTTTTTGGCCATCACGTTGCTGCTGTCGTACTCGATCGCCACCCTCTTCAAGGGACTCGCGCGCGAAGCAGAGGCGCGTCAGGCGGCCGAACGCGAGGCCGACCGGCAGCAGCAGCTGGCCGCGCTTGGCACCATCGCGACGGCGATCGCGCACGACGTGAACAACCTGCTGCAACCCCTGCTGAGCGATCTCGAACTGCTCCGCCACGGCGCCCTGGATGATGGCGAGCGTGCCGCGCTGCTCGACCGTATGGTGTCCGGCATCGATCAGGCGCGCGGCCTGACGCGCCGAGCGCAGCAGTTCGCGCGTCCAACCGCCGACTCGCGCGTCCCGATCGATCTCGCCCGCGTAGTGCCCGAGACGGTACGTGCCATTCGGGCGATGGTGCCCACGTCGGTCCAGTTACGACTCACGCCGGTTGCCAGCACGCACGTGCTGGCCGATGCGGCCGAAATCCAGCGACTGCTGGTGCTCCTCGTCGCGAACGCCGCCGAGTCGCTCCCCCCGGGTGGATCGGTGAACATCACCGTGGTTAGCTGTGATCGCCACGCGATGGCCGTCGAGCCACCATCCGGCGCACACCGCATCACCTTTGGTTCTTCCGACCGCGCGATCTCGGACGCGGCCGACCGCATGGTGATGATTCAGGTGCACGATGATGGGGCAGGCATGACCCCCACGGCCATGACTGCGCTTCGGGCCTCGATTGCCGCGTCCGGCAGTTATGACGTCGAGGTCCTTGGGCTGGCGACGGTACAGGAAACCGTGGAGGACCTTGGCGGGATACTCCGCCTCTGCAGCCGCGTTGGTGACGGTTCGTGCGCCGAAGTGTTCCTGCCCGAACACGACGGTCCACTCACATCGGTGCAAACTGGCGAGTGGCGTCTCGCGGAGGCCGCGACCACACCGCTTCCAGTCACCGCTGGCGTTACTCCGGTTCCCCCGGCTGATTCGCCGGCGAACGCGATCCTCGTGGTGGACGACGAACCGGCGGTGCTGCAGGCGACCGGTCGCCTGCTCGAGCGCATGGGGTATCGTGCGGTCTGCACCAGCGATCCGCTGGCGGTGGAAGGGATGCTGCCGACGATCGATCCACCGGTCGCGCTGGTGCTGTCGGACGTGCACATGCCGGGGCT
Source organism: Gemmatimonas sp. (assembly GCF_044345575.1). Taxonomy (GTDB): domain Bacteria; phylum Gemmatimonadota; class Gemmatimonadetes; order Gemmatimonadales; family Gemmatimonadaceae; genus Gemmatimonas. Next base: position 400 of record NZ_JBIJAW010000184.1, on the reverse strand, counting down.
CGACGGTTGGCAGCTGGCCGACCGATTGCGCGCCTCACACCCGCAGATGCCGGTGGTGATGATGTCCGGTCACGCGGACAGCCTGCTGACCCCCACCGCCGATCATCCTGGTGTGGTGGCGCTCGTAGCCAAGCCGTTTACCAGCAAGGAACTCGGCGACACGATCGCGCTCGCCCTGCAGTAGGGCGGTTTGGCGTGGGTGCGCTACCGCGCCGTCAGGCCATGTCGTCCTGCCAGAATTCGCCATAGAGCGCGGGGCCGCAGCTCTTGCAGATGCTATGCGTGAAGGTGGCCTCCGATCGCTCGGCGATGTACCGCTCCACGGCCTTCCAGTAGCCTTGGTCATCCCGGCGCGTATCTCAAGGCACTTGGTGTGCCGGTCCTGTGCACGCGTGTCGTA
>NZ_JBIJAW010000183.1:0-6562 GCF_044345575.1 Gemmatimonas sp. | reverse complement strand
GCCCCCGATTTCCTTTGCGGTAGGGATATCGGGGCCGCGCGCAGCGCAGGCCCCGTGTTGTTCTACCGAATTCCTCCGTGACTGCGTGCCGTAGTTCCTGCCGTCTGCCGTCTGCTGGTAACGCGCCGTTACGACCGCAGTAACCACCGCCGTTACGCTAGTTCGCCTTTACGTCGCGCGTATTGTCCCCCGGGTTTCGATCAATCAGCAGGTTGTACGGATCGATCCCTCCCCGAGCCGGCAGTGACTTCACGATGAACTCAGCCCGCACGGCACTGCCCGTGACCTTCACCTTGCGCATGGCCAGCGGCTCGCCGATACGCGCACCGACCTTGGGTTCCGCCAGGACCCCCACGTCGATGTAGTCGTTGAGCGGCGCCGGGGTTTCTGTGCCGAGCGAGTCCGCCCGCAGCTTCGAGGCGGTGCCCACCACGGTGACGCGGTACTCGCCGTTCGGCAGCTTCGTTGCGGTGACACTGTCCGTCTTCACATCCCAGAGCGTGATGGTCTCGAAGTAGTCATCGATCGCGTAGCGCAGGGAATCCGGCGTGGCGGCGTTGATGTGCCGCATGAGATCGAGCGTGGTGGCGTACGGCGGCCCGCCGAACCGTCCCTCGGCCAGATAATCGCGCAACGCCTTGTGCAGCGCCGGTTCACCGATGAGATCGCGCAGCGCGAAGAGCGCGAGCGACCCCTTCTGATACCAGATGTAGCTCTGCAGGTCCACGCGCGTGAGCGGGCGTTCGCCCTTCCGCTCGCCCGCGCGCCCACGGAGGTACGTCTCCAGCTCGGTGCGCAGGAACTTCTGCGTGAACGAACGCCCGTGCGCCCGTTCGGTGATCACGAGCGCCGCATACTCGGAGATGGACTCCGACAGCATCTGCGCCCCTTCCACATCGGCCGGCATGCGCTGATACGGGAACCACTGGTGGGCGATCTCATGGGCCGTCACGAAGTACGGCAGGTCCGTGTCTTCGACATCCGTACTGTCGACGCGCGCCACGAAGCCGATGTCTTCCGAGTAGGGCACCGTATTGGGGAACGACTGCGCGAACCCGGCGTACCGCGGGAACTCCAGAATGCGCAGCTGCCGGTGCTGGTACGGGCCGAACTCCCTCGAGAAGAACTCGAGGCTGGCCTTCGACGCCTCGATCATGCGCGGCACGTTGAAGGTGTGCGTCGGGTGGTGATACACCTCGATGCTCACGTTCTGCCACTGCGATTTCGTCACCGTCCATCGTGCCGACAACACCGAGAAGAAGTTGTCGATGGGCGTGTCCATCCTGTATTGGAAGTAGCGCCGTCCGTTCTCGCGCCATTCCCGTTGCAGATACCCCGGCGCCATCGCGATCTGATCGGGGTCGGTGCTCACCGTAGCCTCGAACGTCGCCGCGGCCGCATCGGCGAGGAACGACTGCCGGCTCAGCCCCAGACTGTCGGTACGCGGCAGCCCGCGACGCTGCAGCGGCAGCTTGTACTTGCGCCGCAGTTCGTCGCTCTGCAGCTCGTTCTGGTTGTTGTAGAAGAAGGTGGGAAACTTGTCACGATTGAAGAACGTCCCGTTCGCCACCAGCGAGCGATCGGGCTGGCCATTCGGGTAGCCTTGCGTGCGGAAATGCTGCACGCTGCGCAGATGTACGGAATCTCCCGGCATCAGTGGCGTGGCGAGGCGCACGAGCCGCACGCCCCACACCTCGTCGCTCTTCACCACCGAGAACGGACGGTCGAAGAGGAGTGTATCCAACGTCACGCCGAGGCCGGGCGCGTCCGACGCCACGTTGACCAGCACCGTGTCGATCGGAACCGATGCGAGGTTCACCATCGTGAAGCGGGACCCCACCCGCGCGCGCCCCGCCGTCGGCTCGAAGTCCACGTCGATGGCGATCGCCGTGACCTTGGGCGGCGTGAGCGTTTCGTACTGGCGCCACGTCTGCTCGTACGCGACCGCCGCCTGTTCGCCCTCCTCGCGGGTCCAGTACGTGTTCACCACGCTGGCGTTGTAGTAGAACACCCCACCGGCGGCAGCCAGCCCCGCCGTGCTGCCGGCGGCCACCCAGACAGTGCCGGAGGAAAACCAGCGCCGTACCCTGACGCCGAAGGCGGCGAGCTCCGTCCCACGCTGCCAAACCAGATACGTGAGACACAGGAAGAGGAGGGCCAGACAGAGATTGAAGCCCTGCACCGCCGGGAACGCGGCGAGATACGGTCCCGTGCCGTTGAGATCAGACCACCGGAACGCCGGCGCGGTCCCAAGCTGCAGCAGGCGGTAGTCGTAGCCGAGATTGGTCGTGACGGTGTTGAGCACCCACACGAGAATCACGACTACGTACCCGATGGCCTTGCGCGGCACGAGCGACTGCACGAAGAAGGCAATCGCCGTCATCGTGATCCACCCCGGGAAGTCCGTGAGGTACACGTACAGCGCATACACCGGCAGGTCGATGTGCGGGTACCCCTTGAGCACCTGCACGGCCATACTCCCCAGCATGGACGCGGTGCCGAAGGCCAGCATCAGCGCGATCATCGCGGCAAACTTGCCGGCGAGCACACTCCCCGACTGTACCGGCGAAGCATCGAGCACCTGATCGAGCTTCACCTGGCGCTCACGCCACACGAGCTCACCGGCATAGAAGGTGAGCAGTACGATCATGAACAACGAGGCACCACTGATCGACGCCTCGGCCATGAGCCAGCTCATCGGCCAACTCCGATTCTGCCCATTCGAATCGGCGTACCAGGCATTCATCAGCACATTGATGAAGCCGATGGTGGCAATGGCGAGGAATGGTGTGGACCGCAGCAGCGACTGCGTATGGAAGCGAGCCACGCTCCACCACCCCGCGAATGCCGGCGTGGGCTCGTACGAACGCGACATTGTACGCGAGCTGACGGGCGGCGCGAACTGCTCCGTATCTTCTTTCTGCTTCTTGCGGGCGCCAACCGTGGCGTGCTTCTCCAGACGCACGAAGCGGAACGCGGCGGCGAGCATCAGCGCGCCCAACGCGGACCAGAGCAGACGGTTCTGGCCGACGAATCCCATCACGGGTAACGTCGTGCTGTTCTTCTCGACCGGCGTCCAATAGCGGGTCACCAGGTCGACCGATCGCATGCCGAACGGGTCGACGAGGTTGGCCAGCTGATCGTAGTCGAGCTGGCGCACCAGATTGCCGGCCACGGCATATCCGACCAGCAGGAGAATGCCGGCCACGTACACCGAAAAGCTGCTCCGCGTGAGCGATCCCACGGAAAACAACATGGCGCTGATGAAGAACACTCCCGGCACACCGATCAGCAGATACGGCTGCACGTAGTGCCACACATTGATCGCCTGCAGCGTGGAGGCATCGACCCATGGCATCACCGTTCCCACGAGGGCGCCCACGGGGAGTGCAGCGAACACCAGCAGCATGGCCAACAGCGCCCCGAGAAACTTGGCGCCCAGATACGCCCCGCGGGTGATGCGGGTACTGAACAGGATCTCGTGCACGCCCGCGTCGTAGTCACGCAAGACTGTGGTGCCGACGAGCGCGCTCGTGATGATCTGCCCCACGGCGAGCAGAATGCCGTAGATCTGCGTGAGGGAGTACGGACTGTTCTTCTTGACCTTTCCGAGGACCTGCCCGGTGAGGAACGACTCCGTACTGATGGCGAAGAACGCCATGAAGAACACGATGGCGACGTACAACCACGTGACCGGGCGCCGAAAGTGGCTGCGCAGCTCGAACAGAAAAAGAGGACCGAACATCAGGCCTCCACCGGTACGCGTCCGCCGGACACCTCCGCCAGCCGATGGAAGTACACATCCTCGAGATCCGGTTCCACCTGTACGAATCCATCTCCGGGATCGGACTCGGCGTACACATGGAGCACCGTATTGCCGGCGGCCATGCGGGTGGAGATCACCTGATACCGCTGCTTGTACTCGTCGGCCTGCGCGCGCGGAATCGTGCGGCGCCAGATCCGGCCGCGCACCTCATCGATGATGCGCTCGGGTTCGCCCTGCACCACCACCTGTCCCTTGTTGATGATCGCCATTTGCGAGCACAACTCCCGCACATCTTCCACGATGTGCGTGGACAGAATCACCACGACATCCTCGCCGATGTCGGCGAGCAGATTGAGAAAACGATTGCGTTCGGTGGGATCGAGACCGGCCGTCGGCTCGTCGACAATGAGCAGCTTGGGGCTCCCGGCCAGCGCGATGGCGATACCGAGGCGCTGCTTCATGCCGCCCGAGTAGCCCCCCACACTCTTTTTGCGCACATCGTACAGGTTCACCTGCTGGAGGAGGGCGCCCACGAGGTCCTTGCGCTCTCCGGGATTCACCACGCCTTTGAGCGTGGCGAAGTGATCGAGGATGGCATCGGCCGGCATGTTGGGATAGAGCCCGAACTCCTGCGGCAGATAGCCCAGCTGCGCGCGCAGCTTTTCGGGCTCGCGCAACACATCGATATCGCGGAAGTGAATGCTGCCGCTGTCGGGCTGCTGGAGCGTGGCAATGGTGCGCATCAGCGACGACTTGCCCGCGCCATTCGGCCCGAGCAGGCCGAACATGCCCGGCGCGATGGACAGGGAAATGTCGTTCAGGGCACGCACCCCGTTCGGGTACGTCTTGGTGATACGCTCGATGCGCAGACTCATGGCCAGCCGGGTTGGAGGAGGAGACGTCGCCATATCTTCGCGCAGGCGTACGGCCATCCGCCAGTCTCGGTTTCTTTCCACGCGCCGTCGCTTCGGCCGACAGCCGGCGGGCGAGCGTTCGGCCCGATGACGAGTGCTAGAACCCCTGCTGCCAGCGTACCGTGAGCGCGTGCTCGCGCGGCATGGCGGCTTCGCTCCGAGACGTGTGGTCGTAGGACACGGAGAGTCTGGTGAGCCGCGTCGGTAGCCAACTCACAGCGACCCCGGCCGTATGGGCGCGTCGGGACGAGCGTCGACTGAGCATAGCATCGAGTCCGTCGCCCCACGCACTCAGCGTCCCGCCACGAACACCCAGATCGAGGGCGCCACGCGCGCTGCGCGGCGTGATCTCCTGCGTATGGGCGCGCACACCGTTCCATACGTGCGCCAGGCGCACGGTAGTCGCGCCAATGGTCGGCGTAATCGTTTGCATTCCGCGCGCCATGCGCTGCCGCAGCAGCGCGCCCTCGATCGCCATCACCGTGCGTGGTGTCCCGAGGATTCCGCCGGCAGAGTAGCGGGCGCGCGTTCCCGCGGCGCGTGCCGTGCCGGCAGAGGTGCCGTCATCGGCAAAGCCCAGAATCGGTTGCTGGGCCACAGACAGCACCCGCGAGAGCGCTGGGGCGTCCACCGTGCCGCGTTCGCTGCCCACGAGGAGCCCACTCTGGATCTCGAGATAGCGGCCCTGCCGTTCACGCACCTTTGATACGCGCAGCAACAGGTCGTGGCCAACGCCAGCTACGGCGTCCACGTCGCCGTCCGTATCCACCGCCGTCACGTCACTCCCGATGGGCGTGCGAAACCCGCCGGCCGCCACACGCCACACGCTGCGCTGCAGCAGCACTTGGGCGCCGAAGCTGCGGCTTGGCATGAGTGAGTTTACGAGACCGCGCTCCGGGGCCAGCAACGTGGCCGACGACTGCATACGCTCCGTCCCGAACGCCGGACGGAAACGGCCAGCCCGCGCGACCAGCCCCCTCCGCTGGAACCCCACGAATGCATCCTGCACCTGCACCCGCCCCTGACCGAAATCGGGCTGCAGGCGCATGTGCCAACCATTGGCGCCGGCCGCATCGAACACCAGGCGCGCGCGCCGCAGCAACAGACCATCGGGTGCGCGCGTGGCTGTGCCGGACATCCAACGACCGTCCACCTGCAGGTACCCGCCGAGCGTCAGGCGCATCTCTTGCCCCGACGACAAGAGCATGTTCCCTCGCTCGTCGTCGGTGCGCCCGTCGTTGACCGGCGGCGAACTCGCCGTCTGCGCGTGCAACATCGCCGCGGGCATCAAGGTGGGCACCGGAAGCATCGCCGTGGCGAGTATCACTGTGGCGAAGCCCACTGGCCCGCCCAGTCGCCGATGGCCACGGCGATCGACCGTCATGAACCGCCGGGAGACTGGGACAGAGAGATCAGCATGTGTGAATGTACCTCACCAGCCTGGCGCCACATTCAGTCCGAACACGCTCCCGCCCCGCTGCAGGGGACGGGCATGGAAGATTTCGAGGATGACCGACCCGGCGCTGATCCGTAGACTCGTGCCGGCCGATACCACTGGCCGCCGGATCGCCTCAACGGGGGCCGAAAGCGGCTGCGGTTGCACCGCAAGCGATTGGCCGGCACTCCACGCCAATCCGGCATCGACAAACGGTGCGAGTTCGATCCCCAGCGCCCCGCCGCCGCGTCGGGTCAAGGGTAGGCGATACTCGGCGCTGCCGACCAGCATGCGACTGCCGAGCAGTCGACCGAACGCGTCGCAACGGTCCGCCGCCGGTACGCGCAGACACTCACGATTTGCGATCGACTCCGCCGTGTAGCCGCGCACGAGCGTGCCCGCCCCGAGAAAGATCGGCGCCAGCAACCCGAGCTCGGCGTCGCGCCC
>NZ_JBIJAW010000025.1:0-20569 GCF_044345575.1 Gemmatimonas sp. | reverse complement strand
AGCTTGAGCGCCGCGAGGGCGGTCTCGATGGTCCCGTTGCCGGTGATGACGATGAACTCCGGAGGCAGCGGTTCCTCGCGCGCGAGTCGCAGCACCTCGAGCCCATCGATTTCGGGCATGACCACGTCCACCAGAATCACATCGAAGGGCTCGGTGCGCAGCAGCTCGAGCGCCGATCGGCCATCGCGCACGACCCGCACGGCGAATCCGCGCGCGGTCATGAACTGTTCGAGGATTGCGCCCAGGTGGGCCTCGTCCTCAGCGATGAGCACGCGAATGGGGCTGCCGCTGTCGGCGCCCGCTGCCCCTGCCGGTGTGTGGCTCATGTGGGCTCCGACACCGCGATGGCCGCCGCTGCCCGTTCACCGGTGGGGAGGGTGACCCGGAAATTGGCCCCCTGTCCCTCAGCGGACACCAGTTCGAGCAGGCCGTTGTGCTCGCCCACGATACCGTAGCAGATGGCCAGCCCCAGCCCCGTTCCCTGCCCTGGCGGCTTGGTGGTAAAGAACGGCTCGAACACCTTGGCTTGCAGCGCCCGCGGAATGCCCGGGCCTTCGTCTTCCACCTCGAGCACGGCATTCCCCGGGAGTTCGAGCCGAGTCCGAATGATGACCCGCCCCTGCTCGGGTGACGCATCGAGGGCGTTCATGGCGAGGGCGATGAGCACCTGCACCAGCTGATCCTGATCGCCTTCGACGAGGAGCGGGCCGGCCGATTCCAGCTCCATCACCACCTTGACCCGCTTGAACCGGGGATGGTGCTGCAGGAGGAAGAGCCCCTGCTGCACGACGGCGTTCAGATCGAAGGTCTCGCGGCCCAGCGACTTGGGGCGCGAGAAATCGAGCAGCCCGTTGATGATCTTCTTGCAGCGCTGCACCTCGAGGTCGATGATGCGCAGCAATTCGGTGGGTGGCGTGGCGGTGCCCAGGTCGGCCTGCAGGCCGATGGATTCCGCACAGGCGGCAATGGTAGCCAGCGGGTTGTTGATCTCGTGCATGACCCCGGCAGCCAGCTGGCCAAGGGCGGCCAGCTTCTCGGCCTGGGCCGACCGGTCGAGCGCTGCCCGCCAGTCGGTGATATCCTCGCCGATGGTGATGACGTGCGTGACGGCCTCGCCGCCCAGGCGCATGGGGATCTTCGACAAGCGAAAGGTCCGCGTCTCGCCGAACGCGTTGCTCTCCATCTGAAACTGCTGCAGGCGCCCGGACGCGAAGACCTCGTCGAACTCCTTCTTGAGGAGTGTCGCCGGCTGCCGGTGCAGCACCTCAAAGATGGAGCGCCCCACGGCATCGGCGCGCGCGACGCCCTGCAGGCCGGTCTCCCGTTTGTGGTTCCAGGCGGTAATGCGGTAGTGGCGGTCGATCACATAAAGACCGACCGGCAAAGAATCCACAATACACTCGATGAAGGCGCGCTGCTCGGCCAGCTCACGCACGCGTTCCGTCACTTCGCGTTCGAGATCGTGCAGGTACGCATCCCGATTGATCGCCACGGCGATGAGGTGCGCCACCTGCTCGAGCAGCGCGTGGTGCCCATCGTCGAGGTGCTCCTCACGGTGAACCAACAGGCTGCCCACCGCGAGCTGTCCAGCCTCCACCATGCGTGTGTACACGGGGAGGGCCGGTGTGTCCGTGTCCGCATCAGCGGGCCAGACGAGTGTCGGCACCTCCGTTTCCACGAACTCCAGCGCGACACGGTGCGCCCGCAGGTCGCGGCCAAGCCGGTCGAGCAAGACGGGCAAGCCCCGCCCCGAGTCGCCGGCGCGCGCGAGGGCGGCGACGTACTCGGCCAGCGGAGCCACGGACGCGTTGGGCATCGGGAAGGAAAGGGGGCGAGGAGACAGAATCCGAGCGCGCGCGGCACGAACCACCGCGCGCACCCGCAGCCATCCGCAAGCTAGATGTGCCCCCGTGTTCGGACAAGCTGACCGAAACAGCCGCCCCCGAGGACGTCCGGCTCAGTCGCCCGTCCGACCCACGCGGCGACCATGCCGCGACGTCAGCCAGTCACAGATTTAATGGCCGCAAAGATTTCCTCATTCTCACGACGGAGCCCGGGGTGCTCCTCCACGTGCGCCCAGCGAATGACGCCGGCCTTGTCGATCAGGAAGTACGCCCGGTTTGCGATGGTGCCGCTTTTCCACAGTGCCCCGAACTGCCGCGCCACAGTGCCATCGATGTCTGACAGCAGCTGCGTCCGAAGCCCCTGTGCATCTCGAAACTGCTCGAGCTTATCCATGCTATCCATAGAAATGCCAAGTACTTCTACTTCAGCGACCGAGAAGCGATCAAAGTCCTCACCGAAGGCGCACATTTCGATAGTGCAGACGGGTGTACCGGCGGCGGGGAAGAAGGCCAGCAGGACGTGCTTGCTGTTTCGATAGCCCGACAGGGTGACCGAACCGCCGGCGGTACCGGGGAGCGAGAAGTCCGGCGCGTCGGTTCCGGCCGTGAGCGGAGCGGGAATGGCGATATCCATGTGGGAAACTTTTTTGTGAGATGATGGGGGGCCACTATGGACCCGAACTCATGTGGAAAAGCTGGAGTGTCACAAACGCGCTGTAGGGGAGCCCCCTGTGGATTTCCTCGGGTCCGCGTCACAGCTTGAAGAGGAGACTAATCTGCCACTTTCGACACTCCTCGTCGCCGCCATGCCGGAACCACACCCGCTCCCCACGCCAACGGACGCGACACCCGCGCCCGCGCGTCTTCGCGTGCTGCTGGTGGACAACGATCCGCACGAGGCGGAGCGTTCCGAAGCCGGGCTCCGGGCCAGACTCGGTGACGGTATCGCACTCTTTCGCGTGGCGAGTCTGGGGCTCGCCATTCGGGCGCTGCAGGAGTCGTCGTTCGACAGCGTGCTGCTCGAACTGGATCTGGCCGACGCCACCGGCCTCGCCACCTTGGCCGGCATACGGGGCGCCGCACCGCAGGTGGCGGTGATCGTGTATACGCGATCGCTGGACGACGCCCTCGGACTTCGCGCCCTGCGCGCCGGTGCCCACGAGTGCCACGACAAGCGGGAGACGTCGCCGGAGGCATTGGCTCGCCTGCTCGCCTTTGCGGCAGAGCGGCAGCGGCGCATCGCGGGGCTCGAGGCGGCGCGCGTGGACGCCGCGCACCGCGCCACCCATGACCCGCTCACCGGTCTGACCAACCGCGCCCTCTTTCACGATCAGTTGGAGCGGGCCCTCGCGTATGGCAGTCGCTACCAGCGCAAGACCGGGCTGCTGTTCGTCGACCTGGATGGCTTCAAGGGCATCAACGACACCCAAGGGCACGCGGTTGGTGACGTCCTGCTCAAGGCCGTGGCGGCGCGGCTCGTGGAGTGCGTGCGCCGGTCCGACGCGGTGGCCCGGCTGGGCGGCGACGAGTTCGTGATCCTGCTCCCCGAGGTCACGAGCCGCCGCGACGTCGCGTTCGTGAAGGAAACCATCCTCGCCTCCCTGCGCGAACCCATCGCGCTTCCAACGGGCGATCCGCTCGTGATGGAAGCCAGCATCGGCAGCGCCATGTCGCCGCTCGACGGCACGACCGCTCAGGACCTGCTCGACGCCGCCGACGCCGACATGTACCGCGAGAAGTATCAGCGACGACGCGATCGTCAGCTCACGCCCGCGCTAGGCACGCTGGTCATTCCCGGGGAGTTCGAGCCCCGAGGAGCGTCCGATTCCGTGTCGCACCGGCGCGAAGCGCGCCTGCGCGCCGCCGTCTCGCGTGGTGAATTCGAGGTGTTCTACCAGCCGGTGATGGATGTCGTGGCCGACCGGGTGGTGGGCGCCGAAGCGTTGCTCCGGTGGCGTGCCCCCGATCGCGGCCTGCTCTCCCCGGCGGGATTTCTCGATCTGGCGGAGGACACCGGTCTGATCGTGCCGATCGGTGAGCAGGTACTGCGCGAGGCCTGCCGTGCCGTGATGACGTGGCGGGCGGGCGGGGTGGAACCCGACGTCGGCGTGGCGGTGAACCTGTCGGCCGTGCAGCTGCGTGAGCACGGCTTCGAACGCCGGGTCGCCCAGATTCTCGCTGAAACGGGGTGCCCGCCGCAGGCGCTCACCCTCGAACTCACCGAGAACAGTACGGTCGTCGACGGTGAAACCGCGATCGAAACGCTGCGAGCCCTCAAGGGGTTGGGGGTGCGGCTGGTCGTGGACGACTTCGGCGTGGGGCACGCGAGCCTCACCTTCCTGCGCGAGGCTCCAGTGGACGGGATCAAGATCGACCGTCGCTTCGTCACGCAGATGCTGGTGGACCAGCGCGACGAAGCCATCGTGTCGAGCATGGTGCGCCTGGCCCGCGGTCTCGGCCTCGATGTTATCGCCGAGGGCGTGGAGAATGGCGAACAGGCGCAGCGGCTGGCGCGCCTGCAGTGCGTCGCCCAGCAGGGGCGGCACTTCAGCGAAGCGGTTCCGCTTAACGTGATGACGGGCCGGCTCATCGACCGGCGCCGAGGGGAGGCGCGCGGCGCCTGACTTCAGCCCGGAGATGAAGGGGCCGACACTCACGGTCATGCACCGTTTGTCGATGCCCTCCGACCCTGATCAGGACCTCGGTCCTGGTGATGTCGTCCAGTTCGAATTCGCCGGCGCCCTCGTGCGCGGGCGGGTTCGGCGTGTCGACGAAAAAGCCCACCCGGCGTCGCCGTTCGGCCTGCCCTTTCTCGTGCAGGTGGTCGAGGCCGATCCGGCCAGCGGGTACGCGGCCGGCCGCGAGTACACGGTGCGTGCGGCGAGCCTCGTGCTGGTGGGTGATCCGGCGCCTCGCGCCCCCCGCCCCGTGCGCGCGCCGCGGGCCCCCGCTGCTCCGTCGATGCCCCGTTTCCTCGTGGGCTACCTGCGCGAGGGGGGGCAGTTCCCGGTGCAGGGCTCCATTCTCGTGCAGGCTACCACGCTGGACGCGGCCAACGCGCTCGCCAACACGGCGCTGCAGGAAGAGCTCACGAAGGACATCGCCGAGGGGCGCGAAAGCGAGGGGGCCAGCGTGATGCTGGTGAACGCGGCGGAAGTGCCGCCATCGCAGCCCCCCGCCGCCGCGGTGCTCGCGCAGGTCAGCTGGTAACAGGTCAGCTGGTAACAGGTCAGCTGGTAGCGGGACGGCTACGCGCGACGCTGGGTCAGCGGACGTTGGCCAGCGCCGCCGACGCGACACGCGCGGTTTCCGCCAGCACCGCCGCCCCCACGAACAGACAGCCGTCGGCCGCAAAGAAGCGTGGCGTATGCGCGGGCGTGGGGTCGCCGCCGGGTTCACGCGCCCCGACCCGGAGAAAGGCACCCGGGATGCGCTCCATGTAGAAGGCGAAGTCCTCGCCGCCCATGTTGGTGATGCCCAGCGGCACGACCGCCTCGGGGGAGAGCACGCTGGCGGCCGCCTGCCGTGCCCAAAGCGCCTGCTGCTCAGGGTTCACGATGGGGGGCGTTCCGAGCTCGATGTGCACCTCGGCGGTGAGATCGTGCGCGAGCGCGATGCCCTGAGCGACGCGCCGGAGTTCGTCGGCGAGCAGGGCGCGCGTGACGGGATCGGTGGCGCGGAGCGTGCCCCCAATGGTGGCGCGTTCGGGGATGACGTTCGACGCGGTGCCGGCGTTCATGGTGGCCACCGTGAGTACGGCCGGTACGGACGGATTGACCCGCCGCGACACGATGCCCTGAAGCGCGGCAATGAGCAGCCCGGCCCCGAGCACCGGGTCGGCCGACTCATGGGGCCGCGCGCCGTGCGCCCCGCGTCCATGCAGCACGACCGTGAAGCTGTCGGCGGCGGCGGCGAGCGACCCGGCCTGCGCGACCACCTGCCCCACCGGAAAGCGCCGGTCGACGTGCGCGCCAAAGATGGCGGCCACTTCGTCGAGCGCTCCCGACTGCAGCACGGCGGCGGCGCCTTCACCGATCTCCTCGGCGGGCTGCAGCACCACGAGCACGTCGCCAGCGGCGGGGTTCTCGGCCAGCAGATACGCGGCGCCCACCGCCCACGAGGCATGCACATCGTGGCCACAGGCGTGCATCACGCCGGCGTTGACCGACGCATAGGGGAGCCCGGTGGCTTCCTGAATGGGCAGCGCATCGATGTCGCCGCGCACGGCGACCACCGGCGCGTTGCGGTCATGTCCGGCGATGCGCGCGACCAGCCCCGTACCCGCGACGCGCGTGATGTTGACCGGATTCGCGGCCGCCAGCGCGCGCTCCAGCGTGGCGCAGGTGCGCTCTTCGGCGAACGCCAACTCGGGGTGCTGGTGCAAGTCGCGCCGCAGGTCGAGCAGTGCGGTACGGTGCGCCTCGCTGAATTGCTGCCACACGGTGTCGGGCACACCAGCGGGTTCGGACAACGGCGTCATCGCGGCGGTTCGGCTGAAGGTCGACGAGCGCCCGGGCCACGCAGTACGTGCCCCGGCGTGGCTCCGGTATGGCGACCGTTCTCGATAACGATCACCCCATTCACCAGAACATGCTCGATGCCGCTGGGGAGGTCCATGGGTTTCTCGTACGTAGCGCGATCGTCGAGCGTCTCGAGATCGAAAATGGTGACATCGGCCCAGGCTCCTTCGCGAATGACGCCGCGGTCGGCGAGGCGCATACGGGTGGCCGGCCACGAGGTCATCTTGCGGATGGCTTCCTCCACCGAAAGTACCTTGCGATCGCGCGCATAACGCGACACGACACGCACCGCGTTGCCGAATGCGCGCGGATGCGGAAGGCCCGTGGCATCGGGGACACCGACTTCCACAACGGCTCCGGCATCACTGCCGATGCTCGTCCACGGAAAGCGCAGCGCCGTCTCGATGTCCTGTTCGGACATCATGTGGTACACGGCCATGACGCGGCCGTTGCCCTGCGCCACGAGATCCCACGCGGCATCGGCTGGATCCTTCCCCGTTTCTTTCGCGATCTGAGCGATGGCCTTGGTGTGGAAGCGCGCGTTGTCCGGATTTTGCGCGTTCACGAGCACCACGCCGCCCCAGCCGCCGGCGGCTTCGACGATGTTCCACCAGCCCGGCGAGCCGGTGCGCAGTTCGCGCTTGAGCCGCGTCCGCACGGTGCTGTCGGCCAGACGCGCGCGCAACGAGTCACGCCCCCCTTCGTGCGCCCAGCTGGGGATGGTGGCTTCGAGCCCGGTGCCGCCGGCGGTATACACGTACACATCAGCCGCCACGTCCACGTTGCGCGCACGGGCGGCATCGACGGCGCGCCGCACCGAATCCATGAGCACCCCCCAGCCGGGCTGATGTGCAACCTTGAGGTGGAAGATCTCCACCGGCATGCCGGCCCGTTCGCCGATGGCGATGGCTTCCTTCACGGCATCCACGACCTCGGCGCCTTCCCCACGAATGTGGCTCGCGTACACCCCGCCGTACTTCGCCGCGACCTTCGCCACTTCCACGAGTTCGTCCGTCGTGGCGTAGCTGGACGGCGGATAGATGAGGGCCGTGGTCATGCCCATGGCGCCCGCCTGCATAGCGGTGTCCATGATGGCACGCATGCGCGTGAGTTCATCGGCGTTGGGCGCGCGCGCCGACTGGCCAAGCACGGCGACACGGGCCTGCGTCTCGCTGAAATACGTGCCGAAATTGATGCTGATCCCCTGCTGCTCGAGGCGCGCGAAATACTCGGGAATCCGCGCCGCCGGCACCGGCGTGCCGCCTTCGCCGCCGATGGCCGTGGTCACGCCCATACGGAGCTTGTTCTCCGCGCGTCCGCTGCGGGGGAGCACACTCCCCGACTGGTCCATCATGTCGATCCAGCCGGGGGACACGTACTTGCCGCGCGCGTCGATCTCCCGGCGCCCCTGCTCCGCGACCTTGCCGATGCGGACGAAACGGCCATTGCGGATGGCCACGTCGGCCAGGATCCATGGGTTGCCGGACCCATCGAGGACGCGGCCGTTCCGGATGACCACATCGAAGATGCTGTCGGCCGGATTGCCCTGCGCGATCATTGCCAGTGGCGCGCACCACAGCATTGCGCCCGCAACGAGCGCGCGCGAATGGAACCGCGAGAGGAAGCGACGCATGACCATCAGACTGTCCAGATATCGGTGAGCACGCGCTTGAAGTTCCCGCCGAGGATGCCTTCGATGTTGGCGTCACTGTACTTGCGCCGGATGAGCCCTTCGGTGAGATCGAACATGCGCTTGGGGTGATCGATCCCTTCGATGTCGATTTTCTCGCGGAAGCCGTAGCTGCCCTTGTAGCCGGCGCGCAGTTGCTTGTTGAGCTCGGGGGGCATGTCGTCGTAGCCGTGCAGGTCGATGTCACTGCCCACCCCCAGATGCTCGGGGCCGATGCGCTTGGCCACGTAGTCGAAGTGGTCCAGCGCGGTTTCGATGGTGGTGGGCTCCTTGTCGCTCACGAACATGCGCACGCCGGTGATGCCCATGACGCTCCCGCTCTTCTTCACGGCGAGGATGGCCTCGTCGGCCTTGTCGCGCGGATGGCCGTTGGCGAGCGCGCGCACGTTGGAGTGTGTGATGAGAACGGGCTTTTGGGAGAGTTCGAAGGCATCGAGGGTGGTGCGATCACCACAGTGCGACACGTCGACCGCCATGCCGACCTTGTTCATGCGCTCGATGATGGCGACGCCGAAATCGCTGATCCCCTCGTCACGCCGCTCGGTGGAGCCGTTGCCGATGAGATTGCGGCTGTTGTAGGTGAGCTGTGAGACGCGCTGTCCGAGCGCATGGAAGAGGTTCACATCGTTGGGCGTGCGGAAGTGCTCGGAATTCTGGAGCCCGAGGATGACCGCGATCTTTCCGGAGCTCTTGATGCGGGCGAAGTCGCCGGCGCTATCGACGCGCATGAGTCGCGTATCGTTGCCGGCGATGAACGAGTTCCAACTGGCGAACCAGCGCAGCGCCGTCTCGAACGGCGTGATGCCGCCGAGCCCAATGGCCGGATGGAACACGTTGATGCCGGAGTCGAGGAACTCCTGGAATGTGGCGTCGGAAAACGTTTCGGCGTTCACCTCCCACTTGGCCTGCTTGTTGAAATCGAGGGTGAACGGAGCGAGCATGTCGATCACCAGCGACCGCTGCACGAGGCCGATGGCGCGCGCCGAGTACTCGGGCGTGCCCTGCCCGAACAGCTGGAAGCGGCCGAGGTTGATCATGGGGGCAGCCATGCTGGCGAGCCCTGCCGCCGCGGTCTGCTTGAGCAGCGTGCGACGCGAAACGAACGACGAGTCGGTCATGGTGAGGTGCCTGTTCAGCGGGCGGTGGGAAGTTTGGCGAACGACATACCGAGCAGCTGCAACGCGGCAATATGCCCCACACCATCGGGGCGGAAGGTGACAATGCCATCGCCATTCCGGCGATCCTCCCACCGCGCACGGAACGTCTCGTATTCCCAGTGGGACAAGGGGCCTGCGAACGCATTGCCGAACTTGAGGCGCAGCGCGTCGCCCTGCTGCGAGACGATCACATCGCCATAGGTGGCGTGCCGGTAGTTGCCCGCATACTCCGCGAGCGGCAGCGACGGCCGCGTGTTGAGCGCGCGTCGTGCGTCGGCGGCCTTTTGCCCGGCCACCGCGCGGTCGTGTTGCGCATCGAATATGGCGAGCAGATCGGCGCTCCAGTTGCGCTTGGCGACGCCCGCCGCTCCGCCCAGCCGATCGAACACCTCGTACATGATGGCGTGGCGCAGCTCCACGTGATCGGCGTTGGCCAGCACGTACACCCCGAGTCTCCTGTCCGGGATGAGGCCGATGATGGCGCTCATGCCGTCGATGCTCCCGGTGTGCATGGCCACCGCCTGCCCGTTGTAATCCTGCAGGAACCAGCCGAGCCCGTAGAGAAAGAAATGCGGCTGGGCGAGCGTGAGCGCCGGATACGTGTTGCGATCGGCGATAGCCTGCGGCGAGAGCCACTCCCGGAACATCGTTTCGCTCACGAGACGCTTGCCCCCCACGCGCCCGCTGTCGAGGACGAAGCGCATCCAGTGCGCCATGTCGTTGACGCTCGACCAGACGGACCCGGCCGGCGCCACGGGATCGACCGTGCGGTTGAGAATGACGCGCATGGTGTCATCCACGACGCCGTGCGGCGACGCCACGTTGGCCTGTCCCTCGATCTTGGCGAGGCGTGTGACGGTGTGCGTCATCCCGAGGGGCGCGAAGATGCGTTGCTCGAGAAATGCATCCCAGGTCATGCCGGACACCGCGCGCACCACGTCACCGGCGAGGGCGTACATGATGTTCTGGTAGATCCAGCCGCCGCGGAATGAATACGACAGTGGCAGGGTGCCCACGCGCCGGAATATTTCGTCGGCGGTGTAGTCGGCGCCGACCCAGAGCATGTCGGCATTGCCGAGCCCCGCGCGGTGTGTGAGCAGATCGCGCACCGTGAGTTCACGCGTGACGTAGGGGTCGGCGAGGCGGAACGCCGGGAGATAGTCGATGACCGGGGCATCGAGTTGCACCTTGCCGTCGTCCACCAGCATGCCGAGCGCCAGTGCCGTCATGGCCTTGGTCGTAGAGCCGATGGCAAAGCGCGTGTCGGCGTCGACCGGCGTGGGCTTGCCGAGCTCGCGCAGCCCGTAGCCTTTGGCCAGCAGTACGCTGTCATTACGTACGACCGATACGGCGAGGCCGACGGCCTTCCAGTCCTTTACGGCCTTGGTGATGTCCGCGTCGAGGCCGGCGACGATGGCTGCGGTGTTGGCTGCCTGTGCACCGGCTGGGAGAGCGGTTACCATGGCGACCAGCGCGGTGGCGAGGACGAGCGGGAAACACCGGGGAGAAGCTCGCATGGTGGGGATCGGCGTTTGTATACAAAACTGGGAACCAACACTGCGCCAACGTACGCCCCGGCACCATGCCCAGCAAGCACGACGGCCGAGACGGGACCCTACCAGCTCCCCAGTTCGCCGCGCGCGCCGATCACCCGTGACAATCGGCTGGCCGCGTTGCGCCAGTTGCTCTCCACCGCGCGCTGGGCGGACTGCGCGGCGCCCTCATCGATCGCCCCGTTGATGACCTCATGCTCAGCGGCCGAGGTGGCGATCTCGTCCAACAGGGAGTTCACGTACAGCCGGGCATACCGCTCCGCCTGTGGCTTGATCGACTCGTGCAGTGCCAGCAGGCGGGTCCCCGCCCCCGCTTCCACATAGGCACGGTGGAATGCCATGTCGAGGTCGAAGAGAATCGCCGGGTCGGCAGGCGACGTGCGCCCAGCCGCCGCAAAGGCGGCATTCAATTCCCGCAGATGTACGACGAGTGATCGACGCTCGGCCTCCGGTCGCTCGGCCGCGGCGCGGGCCGCCAATCCTTCCAGCTGTCCCACGATCTGAAAGAGCTCCATGGCGTCGCTCTGGGTCAGCGGCGCGACGATCAGTCGCTTCTCTTTCAACCGATCGACACTGGAGACATAGCCCTCCTGCTGCAGCCGATGCAGCGCACTCCGGATGGGCGTACGGCTCAGGCCCAGGCGGGTGGCGATATCGCTTTCGATGATGCGGCTGCCAGGGGCGAGGCGGCCGTGGACGATAAGCTCCCGGAGCTGATCGTAGGCACGCCCCACGCTCTCGCCACGCCCGGACGCGACGTCTTCAGGCGTGGTGGCAGGGACAGTCTTGGTGCGAGGCATTTCGAAAAGTAATCGCCATGCCGCGCATCAACGACGTCCCGGCATGCGCCTACCCGGGGGACGCCGCGAGGCTCCGGTCACGGAACGATCGGGGTGGCGTTCACGACCGACATCTGGATATACGAGGAGAGGCCGGGCGAACGGAACACACGCTGTGTCGCGGCGCGGAAGTCGGAGGCCTTCGCGTCGAAGATGTTGGGCACGAAGGTCTGCGGATTGCGATCGATGAGCGGGAACCACGAGCTCTGCACCTGCACGCGGATGCGGTGTCCCTTCTTGAAGCGGTAGTTCTGCGTGTGGAGGTTCACGTTGAACTCGGTGGTCTTGTTCGGCACGATGGCTTCGGGCTTTTCGTAGCTGTTACGGAAGCGACCACGCAACACGTCGTTGGCCACCATGAACTGAAAGCCCGGGAGTTTGGCGTCGCTCTCCGGATAGACATCGATGAGCTTCACCACCCAGTCGGCGTCCGATCCCGAGGTGGCGGCAAACAGCTTCGTCGCGACCTCCCCGGCGATGGTGATGTCTTCCGTGAGGACCGGCGTCTCCCACGCCACCACGTCGGGACGATCCTGCACGAAGCGCTGATCGTCGGCCAACCATTGCGACCAGGTCGAGCCGGGGCCGAACGTGGGGAGGATGGGGCGCGGGCGATACGGCACGGGCTTGTTCGGATCGGCCACGTACTCATCGAAGGGCTTGGGGTCGCCGGCCTTGGGAGGATCGAAGCCCATCTTGCCCTGCGGCTGAAAGTAGAGGCGCTTCGAGGTGACGTTGCGCTTGGGCGGCCACGCGTCGTGGGTGCGCCACTCGTTGGCACCGGCTTCGAAGGTGGTGGCCTCCGCCAGCGACAGCGTGCCCTTGTCCTTCAACCAGTAGGCGAACCACGGCGCCTCGATCGTACGCCGGAACCACGGCGCCGTGGCGCTGCCGAAGTCGATGCTTCCCAGTGTCTGACCGGACTTACCGCGCCAGCCGCCATGATTCCACGGGCCGACCACGAGATAGTTGAGCCCCTTCGTGTCGTGCTGCTCGAGCGCGCGGTAGATGGTGAGCGGGCCGTAGAAATCTTCCTGATCCCACCAGCCACCCACGTTGAGCGTGGGCACATTCACGCGGTCGAGATACCGGGCGACCGCTTCGCGCTGCCAGAAGGCGTCGAAGTTGGGATGCTGAACGAAGTTGTTCCAGGTGGGACGTTGACCTTTGAAGTGCAGACGGTCGATGTTCGACAGCGGCCCACTTTCGAGATGCCAACTGTAGTTGTCCGCCTTGTCGAACTGGAAGCGCTGCACGTCCTTGCCGCTCTCCATCATGGCCACGTACTCGAACCCGTACGCCAGCCGGAACGCGCCATTGTGATGGAAGTCATCACCGATGAACATGGACGCGGGTGACGCCTGCGGGGACACGGCCTTGAGCGCGGGATGCGGATCGAGCATGGCCATGACGGTGAGCCAGCCCGGGTACGACACCCCGAGTTGCCCCACGCGCCCGTTGTTGTTCGGGATGTTCTGCAGCAGCCATTCGATGGTGTCGTACGTGTCGGTACTTTCGTCGATCGCCTTGGTGTCACGCTTGTCGCGTGGCGGGCGCAGCATGACGAACTCGCCCTCGGACGTGAACCGACCGCGGATGTCCTGAAAGACGAAGATGTAGCCTTCGTCAGCGAGTTCGGCGTACGAGGTGACGAAGTTGCCCTGTGCGCCGGCGATCCCGTACGGGGTTCGCGTAAGGATGAACGGCAGGGGCCCGCGCTGCGTACGCGGCGTGAACACCAGCGTGTGCAGCTTCACGCCGTCGCGCATGGGGATCATCACCTCGCGTCGTTCGAGCGACGCGACGCGTGCGCTGTCGGCGGCCGAGAGCGTCTGCGCGGTGAGTGCCGCGGGAGCGACGCCCAGGGCGCCCCCGAGCGATACCGCCAGGACGGCTGCGACCGCGCGCTGCCGAACCGCCGTCAGGGTGAATACAGACATAGCCGGTGGTGAACGGGTGAAGGCGCGGTACGTTTGGTGGAGCGCGTAGGCGCCTCGGCATCGCCGGGCACGTGCGCGTCTTTTCGTGCACTATATTGTATACAGTGTTCCGCCAAGCTAGGTTTCCCCTACCGGTTCGGCAAGAGCACTGGCCTGTTACCGCCCCTTTCCAGTCCCATCGAACCACCCCATGTCGACTATCGAGATTCAGCCCAGCCCTGTCGTGCTGCCGGCGATATCCGAAGACGGTGTCATCTGCCGTCGGGTTGCCACGCTCGAGGAGTATCAGGAGTGCACGGTGGTGCAGGAGGAGATCTGGGGCCCCGGCTTTCTCGAGGTGGTGCCCCCCGCCATCCTGATGATCTCCCAGAAGATGGGTGGCGTGTGCGCCGCGGCCTTCTCGCCGACCGGGCGCATGCTGGGCTTCGTGTTCGGCATGACCGGCGTGCGGCACGGTGTCGTGGCGCACTGGTCGGACATGCTCGCGGTGCGCCCCGAAGCGCGTGGGTTGGGCATTGGTGAGCGGCTCAAGCAACATCAGCGCGACCTCTGCCTGTCCGTAGGCGTGCGCACGATGTATTGGACGTTCGATCCGCTGGTGTCACGCAACGCGCACCTCAACCTGATGCGGCTGGGCGCCCGCGCGTCGGAGTACGTGGTGAACATGTACGGCACCAACACCGGGAGCCCGCTGCATGGCGCGCTCGAAACCGACCGGTGGATCGCGGCGTGGGATCTGACTGGCGCGGTCGCCGCCACTCCGGTGGTGCACGCCGATGGCGTGTTCGTGGTGCGCCCCAACGACGACGGTACCACCCCGATGGCGATGCCTCTCTCGGAGGCGAGCGTGGTGCGCGTGGCGGTACCCGTGGATCACGAGCAACTCGACCTGACGCAGCGCGCGCACTGGCGAGCGGCCACGCGGCGCGCGTTGCTGCACTATCTCGATGCAGGCTACGCGGTCACGGCCTTCCAGCGGGCCACGGCCGACGCGCCGCCGTTTTACCAGCTCGAGCGGGCATAACCACTCGGCTTTGAGCTGCGACCCGGTCCAACGGGTCAGGCCCTTCCCCTCCCCACCTCTTCCCGTTCCGCGATGAAGCTCGAACAGATCACCCTGCGCGAAATCCGTCTGCCGCTGCGCGAGCCGTTCCGCATCTCCTCCGGCACGGTCTCCGAGCGACGTATCACGCTGGTGGAGCTGCGCGATACGGACGGCGTAGTGGCCTGGAGCGAAGGCGTGGCGCCGGAAGAGCCGAACTATCGCGAGGAGGCGATCGACACCGCGTGGTTGGCCATCAGTCAGTGGGTGGCACCGCGCCTGCTGCAGCGCGACTTCGCGCACCCGCGCGATGTGTATCCCGTGCTCGAGCAGGACTTCCGCGGCAACTTCATGGCGAAGGCCGCCGTGGAGATGGGGATGTGGGTACTGGAGGCCACGCGCCAGGGCATTCCGCTCGCGCAGCTGCTCGGCGGCACGCGCCGCGAAATCGCCACGGGGATCTCGCTCGGCATTCAGTCCTCCCCCGAGGCGCTGGTGGAGAAGGCGCGCGCGTCGGTGGCGCAGGGCTATCGCAAGGTGAAGATCAAGATCGCCCCCGGTCAGGACGTGGCGTACGTTCGCGCCGTGCGCGAGGCACTCGGCCCGGACGCGCCGCTCATGGCCGACGCGAACAACGCGTATCAGCTCGCCGATGCGGCGGTGTTGGCCCAGCTCGACGAACTCGAGCTCATGATGATCGAGCAGCCGCTCGCGTGGGACGACATCGTGCAGCATGCGTCGTTGCAGAAGCAGCTCAAGACGCCGCTCTGTCTCGACGAATCCATCACCTCGGTAGACAGTGCGCGCAGCATGGTCACGCTCGACGCCGGCCGCATCATCAACATCAAGCCGGGGCGCGTGGGCGGCTTTACGAGCTCGCTCGCGATTCACGACTTCTGCCAGGCGAACAACATCCCCGTGTGGTGCGGCGGTATGCTGGAGAGCGGCATCGGCCGCGCGTGCAATGTGGCGCTGGCGTCGCTCCCCAACTTCACCAAGCCGGGCGATCTGTCGCCGAGTTCGCGCTACTGGGCGCGGGATATCGTGACGCCCGAGTGGACGATGACCGCCGACGGCATGGTGCCGGTGCCGCTCGACAAGCCGGGGCTTGGCGTGGAGCTCGATCTGGAGCGCATCGAAAGCCTCACGGTCCGCAAGGCGGTCCTGCGCTGAGCGGCGGCGGGACGGCTACGGCGTCTCGCTCCTGGTGCCGGTGACCGGATACACCAACTGCTTGAGGTATCCCTCCGGCACCGGGTGCCCCTCGATGCCGTAGCCGGAGGGCCACTGCCCTGCCGGGCCGTAGTAGGTGCCGAAGAGTTTATCGATCCAGGGGAAGTGCACCGCGAAATTGCGATCGATGGCTTCGCGTTCGATGGCGTGATGCCAGTGGTGGAAGCGAGGCGTGACGACGAGCGCTTCCACCCAGCGCGGGAAGCGCCACGACACGTTGGCGTGAATGAACACCGCGTGCACCGAGACGAACACGAGATACGCGTAGAGCGGCCCCGTGTCGAAGCCGAGCACGAAGAGCGGCACGAAGGTGAGACCGCGCGTGAGCACCACGTCGACCACGTGGAGGCGTGATCCGGCGAGCCAGTCCATGCTGGTGGCCGAGTGGTGTACGGCGTGGAAGGGCCACAGCCACGTGGTCTTGTGGAAGAAGCGATGCACCGTGTACTCGGTGAGATCGGCCACGATGGCGCACTCGAGGAACTGCAGCGCGGCCGGCTGTGACTGCACGGCTGCTTGCACGGCGGGATGCACGGCCCACCCGAAGAGCACGCGGGCCGGCATGAGGGTGAGCAGCGTGGACATCTGCACGAGCAGGTGACTCACGAAGAAGTACACGCCGTCGGTGGTCCATTGTGGGCGGAACACCGATTGGGCGCGCAGCGGCCAGAGGCGTTCGAGCGGCACGAAGAGCACCGCAAGCAGCAGGATGTTGAGGAGGAACCAGTCGAGCCCGAGGTACACCGGCACCGTGGGTACGGCGCCCTCAACCGGGATATTGCCGCCGCCCGCGAGACCGGCGGCGAGGGCCATGGCGATGCCGGTGAGGCCGAGCACCTTGCGGGTGCGGAGGAGGGCGCTGAGGAGCCCGAGGAGGAAGCCGAGTCCGATGACCAGTTGGAGGATGGTGCGCACGGCCGGCATGGGGAGCAGCGCGCGAACGTCGGGGCTGGTGAGGAGCGCGGGCCAGTAGAAGCAGGCGACGGCGCCGAGCGCGAGGGTCCCGAGGAAGACGGAGGCGGTGCCGCTCAGCCAACCGGAACCGACGCGGGTGGGCTCGTGGTCGTCGAAGGCGCGGGCGACGATGTCGTCGAGGGACATGTCGGGAAAGATACGGTGGTTGCGGGAGCCCAGTGGTCTCGGAGATCGTGGCCGCAACGCAAAACCGCGACAGCCTGTAGGGCCGTCGCGGTTTTGATGAGTTCTAAGTGGAGCGTATCGGGATCGAACCGATGACCCCCTGCTTGCAAAGCAGGTGCTCTCCCAGCTGAGCTAACGCCCCGAGGCCGCTGTATCGCAGCCAAGGTATTGTATCGCCGACGGCTGCCGTACGGCAGGGGGCGGTTGCCCCACAGCTGACAGGGTCTCCCCGACGGCGCGCTCACGTCCCTGAGGGCATGGTGGATATGTCCATCTGAATCGGGGATTGGTAATGCGACTGAAAAACAAAGTGGCCGTCATCACCGGCGCGGCATCGGGCATGGGGCGCGCCATGGCGGAGCTGTTCGCGCGCGAGGGCGCCGTGGTGGTGGCGGGCGACGTACACGCCGCTCGGCTGGCCGAGCTGTCGGCGGTGCTGGCGCCGGGTGGGTACGCCCTCCACACCGTGGTGGGCGACATCGGCGAGCGCGCCGACGCCGAGGCGCTCGTGCGCGCGGCGCTCGACCGGCACGGGCGTATTGATGTGCTCGTGAATAACGCGGGGATCATGGACCACATGGCCGGCGTGGGCGAACTCACCGACGACGTGTGGCGCCGCGTGATGCGCGTGAACGTGGACGGGCCGATGTACACGAGCCGGGTAGCCGTGCCGGCGATGCTGGCCCAGGGACACGGCGCGATCATCAACGTGGCGAGCATCGCCTCGCTGAGCGGTGGCGCGGCCGGCGCGGCGTACACCACTTCCAAGCACGCGCTACTCGGGCTCACGCGCAGCACGGCGTGGATGTACGCGCAGCGCGGTATCCGCTGTAACGTGATCTGCCCCGGCGCCACGAAGACGAACATCGCCGAGAGCATGCCCGCCGATGAGCTCGACCCGGTGGGCGCGGCGCGCGCCGGCCAGTTCGCTACGCTCATTCCGGCCTGGCTCGAAGCGAGCGACATCGCGGAGCTCGCGCTGTTCCTGGCCAGCGATGCGGCGCGCTACATCAACGGCGCCGTTATCACCGCCGACGGTGGATGGATGGCGCTATGACCGCCCCGCTCTCCGGCTGGTTCGACGACTTCTCGCGCAACGACCTCGCGCTGGTAGGCGGCAAGAACGCCTCGCTGGGCGAGATGCGGCGGCACCTCCTGTCACTCGGCATTGCTGTGCCCGACGGCTTCGCGCTCACCACCGCGGCGTATCGCCTGTTTCTCGCGCACAACCATCTCGACGCGGTCATCGCGCGCGAGCTGCAGCGGCTGCACGATGGCGCGCCGCTGGCCGAGGTGGGCGCCGCGATTCGGCAGGCCATGGTGGCGGGGGCGCTTCCCGACGCGCTCGCCGCCGACGTGCGCGAACGCTACGTGCAGTTGGGCACGCGTGCGGGGAAAGCCGACCCGCCGGTAGCGGTGCGCAGTTCGGCCACAGCGGAAGACTTGCCGGACGCGAGCTTCGCGGGGCAACAGGAGTCGTATCTCAATGTGGTGGGCGTGCAGGCACTACTGGCCAGCGTGCCGCGTTGTTTTGCGTCGCTGTATACCGACCGGGCCATTGCCTATCGGCAGCACCACGGCATCGCGCACGAAACGGTGGCGCTGTCAGTGGGCGTGCAGCAGATGGTGCGCAGCGACGTGGGCGCCGCGGGCGTGGCGTTCACGCTCGATACGGAAACAGGGTTCCGTTCGCTCGTGATGCTCACCGGTGCGTGGGGGCTGGGGGAGAACGTGGTGAAGGGCGTGGTGAACCCCGACGAGTGGCGGGTGTTCAAGCCGCTGCTGGCCGATGCGTCGCTCACACCCATCCTCGACGCGACCACGGGGCTCAAGCAGCAGAAGATGGTGCTCTCCCCCGCGGGCTCCCCGATGAACGTGGACACCACGCCAGACGAACGGGCGCGGCGTTGCCTCAGCGACGACGAGGTGCTGACGATCGCGCGCTGGTGCGTGCGTATCGAAGCGCACTACGGCTGTCCGATGGACGTGGAGTGGGCCAAGGACGGCCTCGATGGGGCGCTGTACATCGTGCAGGCGCGGCCGGAGACGGTGCGGTCGCGCGAGCAGACCGGCAGCGTGAGCACGTTCACCCTCGAGGGGACGGGGCCGGTGCTCGTGCGCGGCGTAGCGGTGGGGAGCCGCATCGCGACTGGGCGCGCGATCGCACTGCGGAGCATGGCCGAGGCGGATCGATTCGAGGATGGCGCCGTGCTGGTAGCGAAGCAGACCGACCCCGATTGGGTGCCGGTGATGAAGCGCGCGTCGGCGGTGGTGACGGACAGCGGCGGGCGCACGAGCCATGCGGCCATCGTGAGCCGTGAGCTGGGCATTGCCGCCATCGTGGGCGCCACGGGCGCGTCGGACGTACTCGATGGGCACCAGGTGACCGTGAGCTGCGCGGAGGGGCCCATGGGCACGGTGTACGACGGCGTGCTTCCCTACCGCGAGGATACGCTCGATCTCACCGCGATGCCGACGACGCGCACGGCGATCATGCTCAACGTGGCCGACCCGGCGATGGCGATGCGCTGGTGGCGCCTGCCGGTGCGTGGTATCGGGTTGGCGCGTATCGAGTTCGTGATCGAGCACATGGCGAAGGCGCATCCCATGGCGCTGCTGCATCCAGAGCGGCTGTCGGACGACGACCGCCGCGCGATTGCGACGCTCACGCAGGGGTACGCCTCGCCGGCCGAGTTCTTCGTGGATCGACTGGCGGCCGGCATTGCGCAGATCGCGGCGTCGCAGTGGCCGGAGCCGGTGATCGTGCGCTTCAGCGACTTCAAGACCAACGAGTACGCGGGGCTGCTGGGCGGGCGCGAGTTCGAACCGCACGAGGAGAACCCGATGATCGGGTTCCGCGGCGCCTCACGGTATTACGACGAGCGCTATCGCGAAGGATTCGGCCTGGAGTGTCGCGCCATCCGGCGGGTGCGCGAGGTGATCGGGCTCCGCAACGTGGTGGTGATGATTCCGTTCTGCCGCACGCTGGACGAGGCCGACAAGGTGCTGGCGGAGATGCGCGGGCACGGACTGGTACGTGGCGAGGCTGGGCTCGAGGTGTACGTGATGGCGGAGATCCCGAGCAACGTGCTGCTGGCGCGCGAGTTCGGCGCGCGGTTCGACGGGTTCAGCATTGGCAGCAACGACCTCACGCAGCTCACGCTTGGCGTGGACCGGGACAACGCCCTGCTCGCCTCGCTCTTCGACGAGCGAAATCC
Organism: Gemmatimonas sp.; assembly: GCF_044345575.1. GTDB lineage: Bacteria > Gemmatimonadota > Gemmatimonadetes > Gemmatimonadales > Gemmatimonadaceae > Gemmatimonas. Next base: position 393 of record NZ_JBIJAW010000025.1, on the reverse strand, counting down.
GGCGGTGCTGCGGTCGATCGAGCGCCTGATTGCCGACGCGCACGCGGTGGGGTGCAAGGTGGGGATCTGCGGGCAGGCGCCGAGCGATCACCCGGAGTTCGCGGAGTTCTTGGTGCGCGCGGGTATCGACTCGATTTCGCTCAACCCCGACAGCGTGGTGCCGGTGCTGCAGCGCGTTGCCGCGCTTGAGGGGAGCACAAAGTCCTGAGCGGCAGGGACGCCGGAAACGGTACCGGAAACGACGAAGGGCGGCCCCTGATCGGGACCGCCCTTTTTCGTGCGTGCACCAGTGCGCGGCTTACTCGTGCGCGGGCAGCGGTTCCATGGTCTTCGGGTCCACGGGGACCTGCACTTCGTCCTTGCACGGCGTGGTCATCATGAACACGCGCATCT
>NZ_JBIJAW010000182.1:0-6646 GCF_044345575.1 Gemmatimonas sp. | reverse complement strand
TCGCGGGCGGCTCCTCCCCACCCCGGTCCGTGCGCGGGTCCGCGCACCCACGACGAAGGGTAGGAACGCAGGATGTCGCGGGCAATGGCGCGATGGATCGAACTTTCGATGCAGACCCATCGGTTTTCCCGATCTATCGCCGTTACTTCGGCCACCCCGTCATGGGGACGCCCGTGATGCGCAGGGCGTTCTGGTAGTACACCTTCTTGAGCACCACGTCGGGCAGGTCGATGCCGTACAGCTTCCAGAAGGCGTGGTAGTCGCGGTAGTAGTCGAAGTAGTCGTCGCGCGTTTCGAGCACGCGCCAGTAGTACGGATACTCCTCGGGCTGATAGCTGTCCTTGCCGAAGAGAATACGGTCCTGGTACTTCACGAAGAAGTCGTGCGCCGCGCGCGGCTGACGACCGATGTCGTAGAGCACCGCGCCCATTTCGCCGAGCACATTCGGCATCTCGTCGAACATCTTGCCGAGACGACCAAGATCGTTGGCGTGCCAGCCCAGGTGCGCCGCCACGAAGGTGGTCTGCGGGTTGGCCTTGAACAGGCTGTCACGCTCCGCCATGAGCTGTTCGAAGCTCGGAAAGCGATCCTGCGGATACCGCCGCTCGGGGAAGAGCGACTGCTCGAGCCACCGCTCGTTGGTGTAGTCGACCGGGCGGAAGAATTCCTGCGGGTCGGCCGTGTGGATGAACACCGGGAGCTTGAGACGTGCGGCGGCAGCCCACACCGGCTTGAGCTCGGGGTCATTCAGCTTGAGGCGCGAACCGTCGGCCTTCTTGGTGGAGAGGCCGAAGCCCTTGCCCACTTCGCCGATGCCCACGGCACCGGCCTTCTTGTCCGCTTCCATCTGCGCTACGGCCTTGTCGGCCCACCCCGGAGTGCCGATACCGCCGAAGTTGATGCCGGTGAGGAAGCGAACGCGATCCTTCATCGTCTTCGACTGATTCACCAGCGCGATGCCTTGCGTGAGGCGGTCGCCGGATACGTTGCCCGCCACCAGCATGAGCCGCACGTTGATCGAATCGAGCTGTACGCCGAACCTCTCGAGCGCCTCCACACTACCGATCTGCGGACCGCCGGGGTGGCCGTGAAAATCCACGACCGGAAACTTGGCCTTCATGCGCATCGTCGCCGGTACCTTGAGCGTGCTCTTCGGTCGGTAATCCACGATGCTTGGCACCTGCCCCTCGGGGGCGAGGCACGAGCGGGGACGCACCTCCGTGGTGCCCGGTGGGCAGGACTCGCCCGGCTTGATCTGGGTGCCACCACGAAAACCCTGCGCCATGACGGTGCAGGGAAGAACGAGCGCGAGAACCGGGAAGAACGAACGGGAGACGCGACGCACGGGTACTCCGGGAATTCGGTCGGGGTTGAACGACAAGGGGACCGCCTCCTGAATCTACGCGGAGGCGGTCCCCTTGGTTCGGTCTCGGACTGGCCGAGCGGTGAGGCTTACTTCTTGGTGCTATCCGGCGGCAGCAGCAGCTGTTGCGCGGCCGTGTCGGCGCCCGGTGCGATGGGCAGCGTGGGCTGACGGTCGAACCCGAAGATCTGCGCGCGGCGCATGGCCGTCGCCACCTGCCTCGACTGGTCGTACACCGTGCGCGACTCGGCGATCTTGCCGTTCTGCGCCAGCGCTTCAGCCAGCGTAACCCCGCTGATCACGTAGAGGTCGGGAATACCCACCGAGGCATCGTCCACCCAGCCGTTACGAGCGGCCAACGACTTGGTGGCCGTGAATACGTTGGTCCACAACTCGTAGGAGCGCTTTACGTCCATGGCGCCCTCGCCCTGAATGAGGACAACGTCGGGGCCGGGCAGCACCGGCTGGGGCAGCAGCTTTTTCGCGAGCCCCTGCGTGACCACGTAACGCTCGAGGCCGAGCTCATACGGATAGCCACCGGCCGTACGGCTGAAGAAGATGCCGCGATCAGGGAAGGCGTCGCGAATCATGAAGTACACCATCTGGTCGGCCTTCATGATCTGCGGCAGACGGGGCTGGGCAATGATCTCGCCCTTCTGGAAGGCCGCGTTCTCCGGCGTGGCGATGGCCAGCGGCAGCGCATCGGCTTCGTCGAAGGTCATCTTCACCGGCGGTCCGCTCGGCTGCTTCTTGCCCATGCCCTTGTAGATGGCCGGACCCTTCTCTTCGTCGTACGCATACGATTCGCGGCGCAGCAACTGGCGTACGTACCAGTCGGTGTTGAGCAGCGACGTGTTGGCGACGATGACGTCCTTGCGGATGCCCTCCACTTCCTGCGCGTACCAGAGCGGGAAGGTGTCGTTGTCGCCGACGGTGATGAGAATACCGTACGGCTCCACCGAGTTGAGCAGGTCGCGCGCGAAGTCGGTGGTGTCGGTCTGGCCGCTGCGTGAAGCCTGCGTCCAGTTGCCGAAGAGCGGGATGAACGCGATGGCGAGGAGCGGCGACGCCATGAGGAAGCTGCGCGTGCGCGGCTCGCTCACCGTCTGCTTGCCCAGCTTCACCTCGTCGGCGCCGAACAGCGTGGCGACCGTCTCCCAGAGGTAGAACAACCCGAGCGCCGCCCACACGCTGAGCGCCGAGAAGCTCCACAGGTAGAAGTAGTCGCGGTCACGGACCTCGCGCGGGACACTATCGCCCAGTTCGAGGTCCTGCGAATGGCCATACTTGAAGTTGAGGTAGAAAATCAGCCCCAACGTCATCGTGAACACGAGCGGTCCGAAGAACCAGAAGCTGCGTCGGTCCTTCTGGAAGTGCATCCATCCGCCAAGGATGATGAGGATGAAGTAGAACACGGCGAGGCCATTCTGCAGCCCCGGGTTCTCGGTGTAGGCGTCGCGCAGCCACTGCCACTTGAAGTACAGCCAGTACATCCCCAACTGTGCGCTGAACGGCGCCTGGCGCTCACCGAGCTCCGGCTTGCCGTACTGGCCGCGGTTGAAGTTGTACATGAAGCGCTCGTACGTGAGCGCACTGAACGTGCAGTCGGCCTTGATCTCCGTGACGCACCCCGTGGGCTCGCCTTCGTTGATCGCGGGGAAGTGCGCGGCGCGGATCGGCTGCGTGGCGAACGGCGTGAGGCCGAATACCAGTGCCGCGGCGCAAGCGACCAGCAGCTTCCAGCGCAGCAGCGTCTGCGGACGGCGGATGAGGACGGCTACGCCCACGGCAGGAGCGGCGAGCATACCGGCCATGTGGTTGGTGTAGCCAAGGCCGAGCAGGTACGCGATGAGCACGAGAATGCGGTCGGCACCGCGGGTTTCCGGATCGTCACACCAGCGCACGGTGAGCCAGCAGATCACGGCGAGGCCCACGAGCGACACGGTGTACACCTTCTCGTTCACCACCGACTGGTTCCACACCGTGAACGCCGTGGCGCCGATGAGTACCGCGAGCGAGCCGCCCACGATGCGCTGCCAGCGCCGCGGCATCCACTGCACGAGCACGCGCTCGGTGACGAGGAACCAGAACATCGCGCTCGCCGCACTCGACAGGGCGGCCAGCACATTGATGCGCATGGCCACCGTGGGAGCGATGGGCAGGATGCTGAACACGCGCCCAATGAGCACGAAGAACGGGTTACCCGGCGGATGCGGGAGCCCGAGGACATAGGCGGCCGCGATGTACTCGCTGGTGTCCCACATCGACGTGGTGGGGGCGAGCGTGACGATATACAGCAGGAACGTCACGAGCCCCGCGATCGCGGCGGCGAGATAGGACGGTCGGTAATCGAGTTCGGCGGCCTCGGCGCGCGTGGCGCCGTAACTGGCAGAGGTCGCGGATGCGGACGCAGCGACGGTCATGGACTGAGAGGAGGGTGTACAGCCGACGCCCGGATGGGCCGTCGGAATTCCAGCGACAGAAACCCGGCGCTCCGGATTTCCGGTAACCACCAAAGTTCGCCCCGTGATGGGAGGGGCACAACCCGCTCGGGAGGTTCCGGTCGGGAAAGCCCGCCGTCAGACAACGGGCACCCTTTGGTGTAGCTTTGCAGCTACGGGCGGGCAGGCGATTCCCGATCGGGCACCCGCCAACCCGTCCACCCTCCGTTCCGTCACATCCGTCCGGCCCGGGCATGCACAAGCGCGACTTCCTACGTACCCTCGGCGGCGCCGCGATCGGCTTCGCGCTGTCCCCCGCCGAGCGGCAGCTGCTGGCCGCTACACCGCCCGCCGACCTGGCGAGCCGGGAAGACTTTTGGAGCGAACTCCGCGCCCGGTACGTCGTGCCCACCGAGTTCATCCATCTCGAGCATGGCTACTACTCCATGCAGTCGCAGCCGGTGCTCGAGCGTTACCTCCAGCACATCCGCGAGGTGAACGCGGTGAGCTCGCGGTACATGCGCACGGTGCAATACCCCAACAAGGAACGGGTGCAGGGGAAGCTGGCCGCGCTCGCCGGCTGCAGTCCGCGCGAACTCATCATTACCCGCAACACGACTGAATCGCTGGATACCGTCATCAGCGGCTTCGATTGGAAGCCGGGTGACGAGGCGGTGATGGGTGTGCACGACTACGGGGCGATGCTCGACCAGTTTTCGCTCATGGCGCGTCGCTGGGGCATCGCGAACACGCGCGTGACCGTGCCGCTCGATCCCGCGAGTGACGACGAGGTGGTGCAGGTGTACGCCAACGCCATCACACCGCGCACGAAGCTGCTGATGGTGTGCCACATGATCAACATCACGGGGCACGTGCTCCCCGTGCGGAAGATCTGCGACATGGCCCATGCGCGTGGCGTCCCGGTCACGGTGGATGGCGCGCATGCGTTCGCGCAGCTCGACTTCCGCATCCCCGATCTCGATTGCGACTTCTACGGCGCGTCGCTGCACAAGTGGCTGGGCACCCCGCTCGGCGCCGGCATTCTGTACGTGAAGCCGAGTGCGGTGGAGAAGCTGTGGCCGCTCTACGGTGACGAGGGGTACGCGGCCACGGATATCCGCAAGCTCAATCACACCGGCACGCATCCGGTGGCCACCGATCTGGCCATCGAAGACGCCATCGCCTTCCACGAGACGATCGGTATTCAGCGCAAGGAAGAGCGACTGCGCTGGCTGCAGCAGTATTGGACCACGAAGGTGCGTGGCGTACCACGGATCAAGGTGTTCACGCCCCGCGACCCTGCCCGCACCGGCGCCATTGCCAATGTGGGTATCGAGGGGATGAAGCCTGGCGATCTTGCCACCGCCCTCATGGAGAAGTACCGCATCTTCACGGTGGCCATCAACACGGCCGGTGTGACGGGGGTACGGGTTACACCGCAGCTCTTCACCACCACGCAGGAACTGGATGCGCTGGTGCGGGCCCTGACCGAACTCGCGAAGGCGTAACATAGAAGCGAGAATCCAGTGTCCTCGAGGTGGGAAGCGAGTCTGTCCTTCTCGCTTTTCACCTCTGGACCGCGGTCGTCTCGCTTCTATCCGGGCTCACTTCTCGCTCTCGTCCTTCGACGCTCGTGCGGACCTCTCAGGTCTTGCGGCTCAGTGTCTGAACAGCCGCTCGCCCGTGAAGACCATCGCGATCCCGTGCTCGTTCGCCGCCGCGATCACTTCCTCGTCGCGGACCGAGCCTCCGGGCTGCACGATCGCGGTCACGCCCGCGGCAGCGGCCTGATCGATCCCGTCGCGGAAGGGGAAGAACGCGTCGCTGCCGAGCGATGCGCCCTTGGTGTCGTGTCCGAGGGTGGTGGCCTTGTGCACCGCCACGAAGCTCGCGTCGACACGACTCATCTGCCCGGCACCAATGCCGATCGTGGCGCCGTTGCGCGCGAGCACGATGGCGTTGCTCTTCACGCTCGCTACGCTCTTCCACGCAAACAGCAGGTCCCGCTGTTCGTCGGCGGTGGGCTGACGTGACGTCACCACGTTCCACTGCTGCGGATCGGTGGGCGCGGGGGCGCGATCCTGTACGAGTAGGCCGCCGCGCACGCGCTTGAGGTCCATGGTGTGCGCTGGCCAGCTGGCCGTGCCTTCCAGCACGCGCAGGTTCTTCTTGCGCCCGAGGATTTCCACCGCTTCGTCGGCGAACTGCGGCGCCACGATGCACTCCACGAAGAGGCTGCTGATCGCGTCTGCCGCCGCGGCATCCACCGGTACGGAGAACGCGATCACACTGCCGAACGCGCTCACCGGATCGCAGGCCAGCGCCTTCTTGTAGGCGTCGAGCGCATCGGTGCCCGTCGCGAGGCCGCAGGGCGTGGTGTGCTTGATGATCGCGCAGGCGGCCTGCGCCCCGAACGGTTCGATGGCGAGCAACGCGCCTTCGAGGTCGAGCAGGTTGTTGAATGACAGCTCCTTGCCGCCCTTCTGCACGAGTGCGCCGAGACCCACGCCCGGCTTCTCCACGTAGAACGCCGCCCGCTGCTGCGGATTCTCGCCGTAGCGCAGGCTCTGCTGCTTCTCGAACGCGAGCGGATAGCGATCGGGGAAAGGCTCCCCACGCTGTTGCGCGAACCACTGCGCAATCGCCGCGTCGTACGCGCTCGTGTGCGCGTACACCTTCTCGGCGAGCAGGCGGCGCAGCGCCGCGTCGTCCGTACCCGCGTCCACGTGTGCCAGCACCCGGGCGTAGTCGCTCGGGTCCACGATGACCCACACGCTCTCGAAGTTCTTGGCCGCCGAGCGCAGCATGCTGGGACCGCCGATGTCGATGTTCTCGATCACCT
>NZ_JBIJAW010000024.1:0-20848 GCF_044345575.1 Gemmatimonas sp. | reverse complement strand
GATACGCTGATGCTCCCCTATGGACGCGAGGGACGCATCGTCGACGCGCGCGTGACGGTGTTCGATCTGGACATGCTGCTCGTTTCTGCCGTTGATGTAACGGTGCGCGAACAGGAGCGCGCCACCGCGGTGCGCGCCGAACGTGAACGGCAAGCCATCTTCGACCTCTCCCCGTCGTCGGTGCGGGTGGCCGACGTCACCGGGCGCCTCCAGCGGGTGAACGAGAACGCCCTCCGCGAACATGGTGACCGCCAGCCGGCCACGGTGCGCATGCTGTGGGAGCTCGATGCCCCGCATGACGTCGCCAACAATCGGCCGCTGTCGTTTCTCGATACCCCGGGGATGCGCGCGCTCTCTGGTCAGACGGTGCGCCAGCAGCTGCTCGAGGTCCGGCGACACGGCGGCCGCCGGGTCATCGAGGCGTACGCCACGCCCATGCACAGCCGCGAAGGCAAGATCGTCGGGGCCCTGTTGCTCGACCGCGATGTGACTGATCGCGAGTCCCTCCAGCGCACGCTGCGCGAACGCGAGGGCGAACAGCGGGCGCTCAGGGCTCAGGTTTCACAGGATGAGCAGGACCTCGAACGGCTGGTGGAGGAGCGCTCGCGGGCACTCGTGGCGCTCCAGGAGGAGCAGGTGCGCGAACGTCGTCTGTCCGCGGTGGGGCAGCTCGCGGCCGGGGTGATGCACGACGTGAACAACGCGCTCAACCCCATCATGGCCGCGGCCTATCTGCTGCGGCACCATGCTGAATCGCCCGATGCGGTGCGCGACTATGCGGCCCGCATCGAAAAGGCGGCCGAAATCGGCGCCGCTACGGCCAGTCGCGTGGGACGCTTCATCCGGCAGGAACCGGTGCATCCGGGGGGCGACGTCGAGGTCGATCTGTCGGTACTCGCCGACGAGGTAGTCGACCTCACGGAGCCCATGCGTCTGCAACGCTCGAGCGAAAGCCGCGAGGTGAGCATCGTGCGCATGCTCGCCGAGGGCGCGATCACGCGCGGGATTCCCGGTGAGATTCGCGAGGCGCTCCTGAACCTCGTGCAGAACGCCATCGATGCGATGCCGGACGGTGGCACGCTCACGGTTCGCACCGCAGTCGATGGCGGAGACGCGTGCATCGCCGTGCGCGATACCGGCGTGGGCATGAGCGCTGAAGTCCGTGAGCGCGCGTTCGAGCCGTTCTTCACGACCAAGGGCTCCAAGGGCTCGGGCCTTGGCCTCGCCGAGGTGTACGGCATCGCCCGCCGTCACCGCGGCACCGTCACGATATCCTCCGTGCCTGGACGTGGCACCGAGGTCATGCTCCGGCTTCCGCGGCAGGCGCCCGCTGACGTCGAACCCGAACCGACAACCGCCGCGGCGATCCAGCCGCGCCGTATCTTGGTCGTGGAAGACCACGACGACGGTCGGGAGTTCCTGCGCCGCATCCTCCAGGGCGACGGACACGACGTCGTAGCCGTCGCCAGCTGTGCCGAGGCGCGCCAGGCGCTTGCCTCCCAGGGCAGCCGCCTGTTCGACCTCATGCTGACCGATGTTGGTCTGCCTGACGGAAATGGTTGGGATCTTGTCCGGTCGACGAAGGCCGCGTATCCGCAGCTGCGGATCGGCGTCGTCACCGGCTGGGAACCCAACGTCGGGACCGAACGCACCGACGGCGCGGAATTCGTGCTGCGCAAACCGTTGCGGGCGCCCGAACTCAAGGCCCACATTGCGGGAGCCCCAGCTTCCGCTCAACCATACGAGTAACCCATGTCGGAACTCCCGTCGACCATTCGCGTCCTGGTCGCTGAAGACAACGCACTCGAACGCTCCATGCTCGTCGACCTCCTCGGTGCACTCGGCCACATGGTGGTGGCCGAAGTCGATAGCGGCACGGCGGCCATCGAAAAGGCCCAGCAGTTCACCCCCGATGCGGTTCTCCTCGACATGCACATGCCCGGAGCGACGGGTGTGCAGGCGGCCGAGGGGATCGCCAGTGCCCTGCCCGGTACGGCGGTGGTGCTGGTCACCGGCGATTTGTCGCTCACCCTGAGCACCGCCGACGTGCTGCGTTCGACGGCGGTGGCGTTGTTGCCCAAGCCCACGCCGCCCACCACACTCGATGCCACGCTGCGCATGGCCGTCACACGGGCGCGCGAGCTCCTGGCGGCCCGCCGCGAAGCGGCCGAGGCCAAGGAACAGCTCGAGAATCGCAAGCTCATCGAACGCGCCAAGGGCATCCTCATGCGGCGTACCGGTAGCAGCGAGCAGGAAGCCTATCGCATCATGCAGCGCTCCAGTCAGGATCGCAGCGTGCGCATGGTGGACATCGCCAAGGCCGTGATCGACAGCGAACCCGGCATGAAGGCCTGATCGCACCGACCGTGAACGACGAAGGGCCCGAGTGAAATACCCGGGCCCTTCGTCGTTCACGGCAGCGCGTGACTCAGGAGATGGGCTTCTGCGGTCCCGACACCTGCTTCACGAGCCGATACAGGAAGTCGAGTCCATCGTAGAACGACTTCACGCGCAGCTTCTCGTCGCGGCCATGCGCGTTGGTCTCTCCGGCCGCCGAGAAGATTCCGCTCACGCCGAATGTGGGGATACCCGCGGCGCGCAGGCGATACCCGTCCGTGGCACCGGTGCTCATGGTGGGAATCACCGGCACGCCCTTGAACATCGTGTTCGTGAGTTCGGTGGTGGCGCGCAGCAGCGTGGGGTGTACGGGGGTTGGCGCGCCGTCCTTCCGGTCGGGGCGATCGCCCGTGATCTTGACGGCCGTGTCATTCACGATGCGCTCGAGGATCGCCTTCACCTGCGAACCGCTGCTCGTGGGTGCAATGCGGCAGTTCACGTTCGCCTTGACGAACTGCGGGAGCGCGTTCGGCGCGTGGCCCCCCTCGAGCATCGTTGCCACGCACGTCGTGCGCAGCATGCTTGCATAGCGCGGATCGGTGCTGATGATGCGCGCGGCGGCCGTGTCGCCGGGATTGGTGGCAATGGCGCGCATCGCGGCGGCCAGCGACGGCATCTCCACCTTCGCGGTTTGCTCGAAGAAGGGACGCGATACGTCGTTGAGCTCAACCGGGAACGTGTACTGCTGAATCTTCAGCAGCGCCGCCGCGAGCGAGTAGATCGCATTGTCCTTGCGCGGCACGCTCGAGTGCCCACCGGTATTGCGCACCGTGAGTGTGTAGTCGTTGTACACCTTCTCGGCCGCCTGAATACTGTGAAAGAGCGGCTGATCGTCCGGGCCCAGCGTGCCGCCGCCGCCCTCGTTGATCGCGTACTCGGCATCGATGAGCTCCTTCCGGTTTTCGATGAGCCACGTCACGCCGTTGCCGTTCCCACCTTCCTCGTCGGCCGTCAGCGCGAGGATGAGATCACGCTCCGGCACCCACCCTTCCTGCTTGTAGCGCAGCAGGTTGGCGGTGAGAATCGCGGCCATGCTCTTGTCGTCGGCCACGCCGCGGCCAAGGAAGTAACCGCTCTCTTCGCGCATCTCGAACGGGTCGGTGGCCCAGTCGCTCCGCTTCGCCTGCACCACATCGAGGTGGGCCAGCAACAGGATCGCCTTGCCCGGCGCCTTGCCGCGGTAGCGCACCACGAGGTTTTGCTTGGCCGGCTTATCGGCCGGACCCACGAGGTGGATGTCACTCGCCGGGAACCCGGCAGCGCGGAAGCGGGCCGCCACGGCCTCCGCCGCCTTCGTCACGCTGCCCACGGAGTCAGCGGTGTTGATCTCCACCATCTCCTTGTAGATCGCGCGCGCGGCCTGCTGCGCGGGCGTGAGCGTGGTGGGGGCCCCGGGCGCGGGACGCAGAATGGGCTGGGCGGCGGCAGGCACCGAGAGGGTTGCCGACAGCGCGAGAGCGAGCGGGAGACGAGGAGACATGAGAAACGGGCGAAGGTGAATCCCTACGATACGTCGGGGGGCTGAGATCTGAGAAGTGAGAAGGGGAATCGAGGGGCGCGACCGAGAAGTGAGCCCGGATAGAAGGGAGAGGCCAGCGCTCCCGAAGGGAGAAGCGATGGGTCCCTGATTTCTCGCTTCTGGACAGCGGACGTCTCGCTTCTATCATGGCTCACCTCTCATTCTGATCACTCCATCCTCCCGCTGAACGCTCGGGTCTCATCCCCCGCCTCCGTTCAGGCCCGCGCCAACCCTACGTCTCAGGGCTCAACACGACACGCGTCCGCGGCGTACGTTATCTGGTCCGCAGCCCGCCCCGCGGTTTCCTCCCATTGGTCCCCCCGTCCCGATCATGTCCAGATCATGACACGCTCCCGTCGCGACTTCCTCAAGGCTGGCGCCACTGTTGCTGCCGGCTCGCTCGTGGTGTCGAGCCCGCTCCTCGCCGATCCGGCGCGCCTGATCACCCCCGTATCCGACATGCCGGCCGCCGATGACCCGGTCATCAAGGCACTCATGCAGGTCGCCATCGATACGGCCAAGAGTGGCGGAGCGTCGTACGCCGACGTGCGCGTCGCTGCGCGCCGCCAGCAGAACGTGAATACCCGTGATCGCATCGTGCAGGGCGTGAGCGATACCGACACGTATGGGCTCGGTGTGCGCACGCTCGTCGATGGCGCATGGGGCTTCGCCGCCACGAGCCGCCTCGACAAGGACAGCGTCGCCAATGCCGCCAAGGCGGCATTGGGGCAGGCCCGCGCCAACCGCGCCTCGCAGCTCAAGCCGGTGGATCTCGCGCCGACGCCGGGCAATCAGGTGGGTACCTGGAAGAGTCCCATCGAGATCGATCCGTTCACTGTTGCCATCACCGACAAGGTCGCGTACCTGCTCGCCGCCAATGAAGCCGCGCTCAAGGTGAAGGGCATTCGCAACGTCAACTCGAGCATGTTCTTCCTGCGCGAGGAGAAGTCGCTCATGACGAGCGACGGCTCCTACATCGTGCAGACCATCTACCGCACGTCCCCCAGCATGACGGTGACGGCGGTGAGCCCCGATTTCCGCGACTTCCAGTCCGTGCAGGGCAACGAAATCGCGCCCATGGGGCTCGGCTACGAGCATGTGGTGAACAGCAAGCTCGCCGAGCATGCGCCGCGCTGGGCCGAACTCGCCGTGCAGAAGCTGAGCGCCAAGCCGGTGGAGCCGGGGCGCTACGATCTGCTGCTGCACCCCAGCAACCTCTGGCTCACGGTGCACGAAGTCATCGCGCACCCCACTGAGCTCGATCGCGCGCTCGGCTTCGAAGCCAACTACGCCGGTACCAGCTTCATCGCCCCGCCCAAGGACGTGCTGGGCAAGCTGCGCATCGGCAGCGACCTGCTCAATGTCGTGGGCGATCGTGAGCAGAAGGGCTCGCTCGGCGCCATCGGCTGGGACGATGAAGCGGTGAAGCCGGTCAAGTTCGACATCATCAAGAATGGCGTGTTCGTGGACTACCAGACCACGCGCGAGCAGGCCACGATGATGACCGACTACTACAAGAGCATCGGCAAGCCGGTGCGCAGCTACGGCTGCTCGTACGCGCAGAGCTGGGCCGACGTGCAGTTCCAGCGCATGCCCAACGTGAGCATGGTGCCGGGGAACAACGACGACACGTGGGAGAGCATGATCGCCAAGATGGACAAGGGGATCGCCATCGTGGGTGACGGCTCCTTCTCCATCGATCAGCAGCGCTACAACGGCCAGTTCGCCGGCCAGGTGTTCTACGAAGTGAAGGGTGGCAAGATCGTCGGGCAGCTCAAGGATGTGGCGTACCAGTTCCGCACGCCGGAGTTCTGGAAGTCGCTCAAGGCCATCGGCGGCCCGCGCAGCTATCACCTCGGCGGTGCCTTCGGCGATGCCAAGGGGCAGCCTGGCCAGTCCAACTCCGTCAGCCACGGCTGCGTGCCGTCGCTCTTTCAGCAGGTCAACATCATCAACACCGGGAGGACGGCATGAGCGAATTCGCTCCCCGTTCGCTCTTCGCGCCGGCCACCATTCTCTCGCGCGCCGAGGCGCAGGAAATCGCCCAGCGTGCGCTGAAGAACTCGCCCGCGCCCGAAACGCGTGTGACGATCAACAGCAGCGCGCGCGCCGACACCCGCTTCGCGCTCAATCAGGTCACCACGTCGGGCGAGAACGCCGACACGCAGGTCACCATCACGGCGTACGATGGCAACCGCGCGGCGAGCGTGAACACCAACCGTCTCGACGAGGCGTCGCTGGCCGCCGCGGCCAAGCAGGCATATGAGATCGCCAAGCTCGTGCCGCCCAACCCGGAGCGCATGTCGGAGCTTGGCGCGCAGACGTTCCCCGCGCTCAAGGAGCGGTTGCTCTCATTGCCCACGCCGGCCGAGCGCGCGGCGGCGGCGAAGATCGTGACGGAACTGGCGCGCAAGAATGAACTCATCGCCACCGGTTTCATCGAGTGCCGGGCCGGCGCGAGCGCCATGGCCAACAGCAAGGGGCTGTTCGCGTACGATTCGAGCAGCAGCGTCACCATGACCAGCACGGTGCGCTCTCCCGATGGCACGGGTTCGGGGTGGGCCTGCAGCGACGGCAACAGCTTCGACGACCTCGATCCCACCACGCTCGCCGCGACCGCGGTGCAGAAGGCGCGCGATTCGCGCAGCCCCGTGGCGATCGAGCCCGGTCGCTATACCACGATTCTCGAGCCCACGGCCACGGGTAATCTCGTGCAGCTCATCGCCGGCGCCATGCAGGCGCGCGCCGCCGACGAAGGGCGTTCGTTCTTCACCAAGCCGGGGGGCGGCAACAAGATCGGCCTCAAGGTGGTAGACGATCGCGTCACGCTGCTCTCCGACCCCGACGACAGTCCCAGCACCGGTGGCGGCTTCGACGACGACGGCATGCCGCTGCAGAAAGTGGTGTGGATCGAGAACGGCGTGGTGAAGAACCTCAACTACGATCGGTTCTGGGCGCAGAAGCAGGGTGTGCAGCCCACCCGCTCCGGTGGTGGTGGGTTCCGTGGTGCCGGGCGCTCGCTGCGCATGCTGGGCGGCACGTCGAGCATTGCCGACCTCGTGAAGGGCACGGAACGTGGCGTGCTGGTTACCCGCTTTTGGTACATCCGCCCCGTCGATGCGCGCACGATTCTCTACACCGGACTCACGCGCGACGGCACCTTCCTCATCGAGAACGGCAAGGTCTCGCGGCCCATCAAGAACTTCCGCTTCAACGAGAGCCCCATCTTCTTCCTCAACAATCTCGAAGCGATGGGCCCGTCGGTGCGCATCAATGCCAGCGAGAACCTCGGCGCCGGTGGTGCGGTGTTCATGCCTGCCATCAAGGTGCGGGATTTCACCTTCTCGAGTTTGTCGGACGCGGTATAACCACAGTCGTATGCCACAAAGACAAAGGGCCCGCCAACTGGCGGGCCCTTTGCGTGTCTGGCGACTCGCTGGTCAGCGCGCGCGTCTACGAACCCATACCCCGCCTGCTGCGCTGCCACATGGGCGAAGATCCCCGAGGGTTGCACGATCGGATAGCCCAACGTCACCGTGCGACACATGAAAATCCGTCGACGTGTGCGGCGTCAGGGGAAACGTGCAGGTGCGGACGCGCGGCTCGACCCGTCGCGTCAGACGGCATAGACGAATGCGCAGCCGGCTTCCTGCGCCATCACATCGGCGAAGATCCCACTCGGCTGCATGATGACGCCCGGCACGAGCATCGACATCGCCTTGGCGCGGGCCGCTGCGGCATCGAGCTTGTCCTGCTTCTGCACGAGGCTGACCATCGCACGAAACGCGAGGCCGCATCCGAGCGCGATGGCGCCACCCTTGATGAGCGAGTCCAGCATGAGTCCTGAGGCACCGGCGCTGGTCTCCTGACCCGGACGCGGGAGCACGGGATTGAAGCGCATCGTCTTCCCGTCATCGTCCTTGATCTTGCGCTGCTTCCCCACGTTGTAGGTGGTCCAGAACTCCTGATTCATCGCGAGCACGATCCCTGCATGGCGGATCACGATGACCGTGGAGAAGTCGGCCGGCTTCGCCTTGAGTACGTCCGTGTACTGGCGTTGCCAGATTCCGGCACGCATCACGCCCACGCCGCCCTCCACCTCGGGTACATCGAACATCGCCTTGTACTTGCCGGTGATCTTCTGCGCCCACGAGGTGTCCCACGGTTCCGCCTGCTGCTGGTGCAGCTCATCCCAGTACGTCGCCGACGCCAGCAGCTCGCGTCGCGTTGGACGGCCCGTCGCTCCAGTCGAGTCCGCCAGGAGGGGGGTGCCGGACGCCGCCAATGCGCCGACACCGAGTCCTGCCTGCTTGAGGAAAGTGCGACGCGCGGTGCTCATACGGATCTCCGAGTGACGAATGGGTTACGACGCGATGACGACACCATGAAGGAAACATGAGGTGTCGACCAACCGTATGGCCGGGTTGTGTGTCCATACACATGATGCCGCCGCGCCCGACAAATGTCACGGGCGACGATTTCCCTCCCCCACCCCCGAACAATGCCGCTATCCGATTTTCCGCCTCGAGTGATGCGTGGCGCTGTCACCCTTGCCTTTGCGCTTGGGCTTCAGCCCATGGGGCTCCCGGCGCAGTCGGCGTCCGCGGCAACACCCGCCACGGCGGCGGTCACGGATACCACGCAGGCCGGCGCCATCCGCGTGTTCATCGACTGCCAGAGCATGAATTGCGATTTCGATTTCTTTCGCGATCAGATGCGCTGGGTGAACTTCGTGCGTGACCGCCTTTTCTCCGACGTCCTGCTATTGGTCACCTCGTTGCGGACCGGAGCCGGCGGCATGGAGTACACGATCGCTGCCCTCGGCAACGACAAGTATCGGGGGCGCGCTGACACGGCTGTGGTGTTCGCCGCGCCGAATGACGCGCAGGATGTCGTTCGACGCAATCTCGCGCGCACCTTCGCGCTGCTGCTGGCGCCGTATGCGGCCAAGACCCCACTGGCCTCGCGCATCGATCTCTCGTATCGCGCGCCGACGACGTCGCCCACCAATCCGCAGGCAGTGAAGGATCCGTGGAATTTCTGGGTCTATCGCCTCTCCGCCAACGCGTTCGGAAGCGGGGAGAAGCGCCAGCAGTTCTACGACGGCAACGTCAACGTGAGCGCCAACCGGGTCACGGCCGCCTGGAAGATCAATCTCGGCGCCAACCTCGGCTACGACGAAAGCCGCTTCACGTTGAGTGATGGATCAGAGTTCACCAATCTCCTGCGGAGCTACGGTGGCAACGCGCTCATCGCACGCAGCATCGGTGATCATTTCGCCGTGGGCGCAACGGTAAACGGGACGTATTCGGATTTCAGCAATTATCGGATGAATTTGCGCGTGATGCCGGCGCTGGAGTGGAATCTGTTCGACTACAAGGAATTCACTCGTCGCCAGCTGACCGCCTACTATGCCGTGGGCGTCGGGTCGTATCAGTACAAGGAGACCACGATCTACGATCGACTGTCCGAAACACGCCCGCTGCACTCGCTCAACATCGCCTGGAACGCCCGTCAGCCGTGGGGATCGGTGAACTGGTCCGTGTTCGGTTCCCAGTATCTGCACAACACCCGATTCAACAGCTACGGAACCAGCGGCTTTCTCGATCTACGCATCGCCAAGGGGCTGTCGTTCAACGTGGGCGGCAACTACTCGCGGGTGAACGATCAGCTGTATCTGGTGCGCGGCCAACTGTCCGACAACCAGGTGATCGCCCGCCAGCAGGCCCTTGCCACCAACTATCGCTTCTTCCTCAACTTCGGCATGAGCTACACCTTCGGCTCGATCTACAACACCGTGGTGAATCCGCGATTTGGCGGGACGCGCGGGAACCAGATGATGTTCACGTTCTGACGCCGATCGGTGCTCACTCCGGGCCACCAAACCGCCGGGGGCGTCGCCACCGTCCATCGGTGACCGGGGCGGCTATATTCAAGAAATGCTCCTGCGCCTGATCAGTCAGAACGTCGAGCCGACCCCCCGCTACACCGGTGGGGGGCTGCCCAAGGGCGTGGTGATCATCATCGCCCTCGTCTTGCTCTACTTCCTGCCAAGCATGCTCGCGTTCGCCGGCGGCAAACGGAGGAAGTGGAAGATCGTCGCCGTGAACGTACTTGCCGGCTGGACGATCATTGGCTGGATCGCATCGATGATCATGAACTGGGCGTACGAGGCCCCGATCGACGGCGAGGAAAGCGCTACGACGTCACCGTCGGTGATGCCATGAGCACCACGAGATTGCCATCGGGGTCTTCCACGACCGCCTCGTAGTACCCGTCTCCGGTGTCACGGGCCGGCGAGCGCACCACCACGTCGCCCTCGTGCATGGCGCGTACCAGCACGTGTACCCGCTCTCGTGAGCCCACCGCGATGGCAAGGTGCGCGTGCCCCACGCGCTCGCCGTATGTGGCATCCGCGAGCGCCGGTGCCTCCATGATCTCGAGGCGCGCTCCGCCACCGAACGACAGGACGCACGAGCGGGAACCGGCGCGGCGGGTGCTCTCGTACACCGCGTCGGGGGTAGCGCCGAACCAGTGCCCGTAGAACATCCGCGACCGTTCGAGATCACGCGTCCAGAGTGTGACGTGCTCGATCACGCCCGTTGCCTGCCCATTGCGACGTGAGCAACGTCGTCATCATCTGCAGCGAGCATACGCTGAGGCGTTGTAACGGGCATCGCCTGCATCGCCGCGATGACGTTACGGGCCCTCGCGGCGGTCCCCGTGGACGCGCTCATCGTTCGTACGTCGCAGTGAGCGCGTGGAGACGCTCGGTGATGGCGGGCGTCAGTTGCGCCCAGGTGAAGCGGAAGCCCCAATTGCCTGCCTGACGCCCAGGCAGATTCATGCGGGCCTCGCTCCCAAGGCCCAGCACGTCCTGCATCGGGATCAGCACCGTGTTCGCCACTGACGCCAGCATGGTCCGGATCAGTGTCCAGTGCATCTCGGCGCCGTCGGTCTCGAGATACCGGCGGGCGAATGTCTTCTCTCGCGCCACGGCGTCGGCCGAGCGCGTGCTGTCACCCTCGCCGGTGGACTGCCACCACCCCACGGTGGTGTCGTTGTCGTGCGTGCCCGTGTACACCACGAGATCGCGCACGTAGCGGTGCGGGATGAAGTGCGAATCCTGTCCATCGAACGCGAACTGCAGAATGGCCATGCCGGGATAGCCGAACCGCTCGCGCAGTGACTCCACCTCGGGGGTGATGAGCCCGAGATTCTCGGCAATGATGGGCAGCGGCCCCAGCGCGGCCGTGAGTGCCTCGAAGAGCGCGGCACCAGGCCCCTTCACCCAGCGGCCGTGCACAGCGGTGGGTGCATCACCCGGTATTTCCCAGAACGCTTCGAAACCACGGAAGTGATCGAGGCGCACCAGATCGAATAGCTGGAGACCGGCGCGCATGCGTTCGATCCACCAGCGATAGCCATCGGCGTGCATGCGCCCCCAATCGTACAGCGGGTTGCCCCACAGCTGACCGGTCTCACTGAAGTAGTCGGGCGGTACACCCGCCTGCACCTTGAGCGCGCCGTCAGGATGCAACAGGAACTGCGAAGGGTTGGCCCACACGTCGGCGGAGTCGTGCGCCACGTAGATGGGCACATCCCCCATGAGCTTGATGCCGCGCTCACGGCACGCGTGACGCAACGCGTGGTACTGCGCAAAGAACACGTACTGTTCCTTGTAGATGCGTTCGATCGCCGGCGCGAGCTGCTGGCGCCACGATGCGAGCGACGCGGCGTCGCGTTCGCGTGCGCCCGCTTCCCACTGGGGCCACGCCACCCCGCCGTGCGCCTGCTTGAGCGCCATGAACAGCGCATAGTCGGGGAGCCACACCCGTTCGCGCACGAACTGCTGCACCTCGTGGTCGAAGGGCAGGGTGTCGAGCCACGCGGCAAGAGCGGCCTGCTTGGCCGGGATCACCGCACCGAAATCGACCGTGTGGTCTGACAGGCCAGCGGGAGCCAAGTACCCCGGCACGTGGATCAACAACGGGTTGCCGGCGAACGCCGAAAAACACTGATACGGCGAATCCCCGTAGCCGGTGGGGCCCAGCGGCAGCACCTGCCAGATCTTCAGGCCCGCATCGGCGAGCCATTGCACGAAGCGGTGAGCATCGGGACCGAAGTCACCGATGCCACCATATCCGGGAAGCGACGTGGGATGAAGAAGCAAACCGGCTGCACGAGCGAACGACATGCGGGGAGGAGTGGGAAAGGGGAGCGGTGATGATTGCGGCAGCCGCGGCGAACTGGTGAAGCTCATGCCCGCCATTCGCGGAAAGTACCGTCGTTCACGTGCTTTGGTGCGAGCCGCCTCGAAACCATCTTCGCCCCGATAGCAATCGCCAAGGCTGAGATGCGTGAGGCTACTCCATCGAAGGGCGAGTGCGTGGTCTCGCGCTCGTGCGGTGTGCCGCGAAATCACCCTGGCTGGCAGTCGCACGAAACGGTGCCGCACGACAACTTCTGTCGTTCCCCGGTCTCACTCCCCAGACACATCCCCAATGACTCAGTTGACCACGCTCGACTATGTCGTGATGGCCATCTACTTCGTCGTGGTGCTCGGCATTGGCTGGGCCCTGCGGCGCATGATGAAGACATCCTCCGACTTCTTCCTGTCGGGACGGTCGTTGCCACCGTGGGTGACCGGGCTCGCCTTCCTCTCGGCCAACCTCGGCGCGCAGGAAGTGATCGGGATGGGCGCCTCGGGCGCCAAGTACGGCATTGCCACGAGCCACTTCTACTGGATCGGCGCCATCCCGGCCATGGTGTTCGTGGGAATCTTCATGATGCCGTTCTATTACGGCTCGAAGGCGCGCTCGGTCCCCGAGTATCTCAAGCTTCGCTTTGACGAGAAGACGCGCACGTTCAACGCGCTCGGCTTTGCGGCGATGACGATCTTCTCGAGCGGCATCTCCATGTATGCCATGGGCAAGCTGCTCAACCTGCTGCTTGGCTGGGACTTCGACACCAGCATCCTGGTCTCGGCCGTGATCGTGCTTGCCTACGTCACGCTCGGCGGTCTCACCAGCGCGATCTACAACGAAGTGCTGCAGTTCTTCATGATCGTGTTCGGCTTCGCGCCGCTGGTATGGGTGGGGCTCAAGCAGGTGGGCGGCTGGGACGGTATGACCAGCAAGTTGTCCGCCGCGGCCACGCAGCGCGGTCTCCCCGAGTACGCCTATACGCATGTGTGGCAGGGTATGGGCTCGGCCACCACCAACTCCATCGGCATCGAGTGGTTCGGGATGGTGATGGGACTCGGCTTCGTGCTCTCGTTCGGCTACTGGTGCACGGACTTCCTCGTGGTGCAGCGCGCCATGGCGGCTGATTCCATGACCGCAGCGCGTCGCACGCCGCTCATTGCCGCCGTGCCGAAGATGTTCTTCCCGTTCCTCGTGATCCTGCCCGGCATGATCGCCCTGGCCATCGGTGACAACATCATCCCCGCCAAGCTCACCGCGGCCGGCACGCCGTTGCTCGACACCAACGGCAACGTGGTGCTCGACTACGATCTCGCCACGCCCATGATGCTCGTGAAGCTGTTCCCCACGGGAATGCTTGGCCTCGGTCTCACGGCGCTCATCGCGTCGTTCATGTCAGGCATGGCGGGCAACGTCACGGCGTTCAACACGGTGTGGACCTACGACATCTATCAGGCGCACATCAAGAAGCACGGCACTGACGAGCATTACCTGTGGATGGGTCGTGTCGCCACGGTGGGCGGGATCGCGCTGTCGGTAGCGGCCGCGTATGTGGCGGGCGCGTTCAACAACATCATGGAGCTGCTGCAGCTCGTCTTCGCCTTCGTAAATGCGCCGCTCTTCGCCACGTTCGCGCTGGGCATGTTCTGGAAGCGCAGCACGGGTCATGGCGCTTTCTGGGGGCTCGCTGCCGGCACGGTGGCACCGGCCATCCACCACGGCATCTCGCTCGCCAACGGCGCGACCCCCGGTGTGAAGGGTGGATTCTTCGGTGTGCTGCTCAACTACCCCAGTGAAATGGCGCAGACGTTCTGGACGGCGGTCGCGGCTTTCACCACCTGCTTCGTGGTGACGATCGTGGTGAGTCTGGCCACCACGCCGCGCCGTGACGCCGAGCTCGAGGGGCTCGTGTACTCGCTCACGCCCAAGCAGGTCGACAATGTGAAGGCGTGGTATCAGAAGCCCAGTGTGTTCGCGGCCGTCGTAATGGTGGCCATGATCACACTCAACGTGCTCTTCTTCTAATCCCGGGAGAAACGACGATGAGTGGTGGAGCCGGAATGGATCTGCGCCTGCCGATCGGCGGGCTGTTCGTGGTACTCGGTGTCATCCTCGGCATCTTCGGGGTGATGACCAATGGTGACACCGTGATGTACCAGCGCAGCGGGGGGATGAACATCAACCTCATCTGGGGTGGGGTGATGCTCGCCTTCGGGGCGCTGTTTCTGGTGTTGGCGCGGCGCGCCTCCCGGCGCTACGCTGCCCTTGGCGATTCCCGAAGCGAAGCCGAAGGGTAAGTGCTGAACTGATAAAGGGTTGGGCCCTTCGGGGATTGTCAGACCCTCCCCCGATCTTCCCTGCACACCTCCAACATGGAGCCAGTGCATGGACACGCAATTGCAGGTCGATCACCAGTTCGTCGACGCACCCCAATCACCCAATGGCCAGCCGGGCATCATCGTCCGCGCGCTGCTGAAAGTCGGCGGCACGGCACCACAGCACGCCAACCGTCCGCCTATCGGCCTCTCGTTCGTCATCGATCGGAGTGGCTCGATGAGCGGTGATCGAATCGCGGCCGCCCGCGTTGCGGCGGCCCGCGCCGTCGAACGTCTCCACCCCGACGATGTCGTTTCGGTCGTGGCGTTCGACGATCTCATCGAAACCATCGCGCCGCCAGAGCGGCGCGCGCGGCAGCACAACCTCGTACACACCCTGCTGCAAATCGACACGCGCGGGTCCACTAACCTGAGTGGCGGGTGGCTGCGTGGGCGTGAGCATATGCAGCACGCGCTGGGTATGGTCGGTTCGCTGCCGGGTTCGTCGCGGCGCATTCTGCTGCTGACCGATGGCCACGCGAACATGGGAATCACCGAACCATCCACCTTGGTGGAGCTGGCGCGCACGGCCCGTAGCATGGGCATCACCACCACCACAGTTGGCGTCGGCGACGGGTACGACGACACGTTGTTGCGCGCCATGTCCGACGCCGGTGGCGGTAATGCGTGGTACATCGAGCGTCCTGATCAGTCCGAAGATGTGCTGGCGGAAGAGCTTGGGAACCTGTTGTCCGTCTGTGCACAGGGGCTCACCGTGAAGCTGGCGCTCGACGAAGCGGTCACCCTCGTCGTCATGCACTCCGACTGGCCAACCACGACGCCCGCCGCGGGTACGTTCCAGTTCGATCTTGGCGATTTGTACGCGGCGGAACCCAAGCCGTTGCTGCTCGAACTCTTTGTGCCGGTCGAACGACTGGAGCTGCTCAAGACCGACGTCACACCCATCGCCACGATGTCCGTCTCGGCTGATGTGATCACGGCTGCGGGTGGCGTGGAGCATCGTGTGTCGCACCTGCCGATCGCCTCGTCGTTGGATGGCCAGCAGTGCATGGTCCCGGAAATCGAGATGGCCGTGCTGCTGGCTCAGGCCGCGAGGGCGCGCGAAGAGGCCGCCAGACTGCAGCGTGCCGGTGAAGCGGACTCGGCGGAGCAAATCATGCGCGAAGCCAGTGCGCAGTTTCGCAAGAGTGCCGAGTGCGCGTCGATGGACAGTGCCTTGCTGCTTCGTGATGCCGAGGAGTTCGATACGCTGGCCGAGCAGTATTCCCGGAGGACGTTCAGCGAACTCGAAGCAAAGTACCAAATGCAGCGTTCGTACAACACGCGCCGCGGCAAGCAGAGCTACGACGAGAAGCTGCGTCGCAAGCGCAACGAATGATCGCGCTGGAGCTCACCGCAACCACGCGGTAAGTTCTGCCCATGCGACTCACTTTCTTCTCCGGAGCGGCGGTGCTGGCGATGAGCGCCAGCGCCGCCCATGCGCAGCGCCTGCTGCCCAGCACTACCGGCTTCAGTGTTGCGGCTGCCGGCACCTACGGGAACGCCAGCGCCAAATCGCAGGACATCACCAGCACCGCGGGTCGCTTCGCGCCGCGTGCGGAGCTCGCTTACGGCGTTTCGCCTCGCTTGAGTCTCCTCGGCGCGATCGTCAGCCGTGGCGGCCTCATCGAGGGACAGGACTACGACGTCCGCAGTGTCGATCTCGGCGGGCGCTATCTCGGATTCGCGGGACGTGTCACACGTCCGTTCGTCGAGGGAGGCCTCTCCATTCGCACCTTTATCCTCGACTCACCCGTCGGCGATGTCAGCTCCACGAATGTGGGCCCGTGGGGAGCGGCCGGGTACATGTGGTTTCCGGGCGGCGGACTCGCCCTCGAAGCGGCGGCGACCTATGGTCGCGTGACCTTCAATAACTGGCGGGTGGGCGGCAATCCTGCAGCGGCGGGTGCCGTGGAGCACCGCGAACTCGGTGTCCGGGCCGGCGCCCGCTGGTTCTTCCGCCCGCGCTGATTACCGAAACTGCCGACTGGTCTACGCCGCGCCGAGTGACCGCACGAACGCGGCATCACTCGGCGCGAGTGGCATAGTGGCCAGCGCGGCCACGGAAAACCATCCCAGCGCCACGTGCTCGTGCGCCACGGGCTCACCGTGAATTTCTACCGGCAGAAACACGATGTCGTACACCCCACCCGGGTCGCGCGCCACGAACGCCGGCGCCCCGACGGTGTGCACCATCACGCCAAGCTCTTCGTGCAACTCACGCGTGATGGCATCGCTGTCACGCTCGCCGGGTTCGCACTTGCCACCGGCGAACTCCCACAGGCCGCCGTGCTGTTTGTGCAACGGACGCTGGCACACCAGGAGCGTATCGCCCCGTCGAACAATCGCCGCGACGACCCGAATCGCCCCGCCCGTGGATGTCGACACTTACGGCGTGATGGGCATGAGGTACTTGTCGTACCAGCCGAGATAGCGGTCGTAGCGATCCTTCACGAAGCTCGGACGCGAGATACCATGAAATTGGCCGGGGTACACCACGAGCTGTGTCGGCACGCCCAGTGACTTGAGCGCCTGATACATCTGCTCGCTGCCGGCGATCGGCACGTTGAAGTCCTTCTCGCCACCCATGTACAAGGTGGGCGTCTTGATGCGATCGGCCTTGTAGAACGGATAGCTCAGTTTCTCCCAGAGCTTCGGATTCTTCCACGGCGCTCCGAGTTCGTTCTCGTACTGGAAGATGTACTGATCCGTGCCGTACATGCTCGTCTGCAGCGCGCTGCCCGCCCCGCTGGTGCCGGCCTTGAAGCGCGTGGTGGTGGCAATCGTGTAGTCGGTGAGAATGCCACCGTAGCTCCACCCGCCGATGCCCAGACGCTCGGGGTCCACGAAGCCCAGCGACAGCACGTGATCGACGCCCGCGAGTAGATCCTGGACTTCCTTGTTCCCCCAGTCAGCGAAGATCGCCTTCTTCCACGCCTGACCGCGACCGCTGCTGCCACGATAGTTCACCTGCAGCACGACGTATCCGTGTGCGGCGAACAATTCACGCTCGAACTGGAAGAGATGCTGATCCTGGGCATTCGGACCGCCGTGAATGCGCAGCAGGAGCGGATACTTCTTCGACGCGTCGAACCCGGCCGGCTTCGTGAGCAGTGCGCCCACGGTGAGCCCGTCCTTGTTCTTGAATTCGATGTCTTCCGTGCGCCCGAGTTGCAGCGACGCGAAGGTGCTGTCGTTCACGTGTGTGAGGGCCCGTAGGGCGCGGTTGTCCCACGCGAACACCTCGGCCGACCGCTGCGCGGTGCCCGTATTGATCACCACACGACCGGCAGGTGACACATCGTACGAAGTGACCACCCGGCGACCATCCACCACGCGCGTGACCGCACCGGTGGCCACGTCCACCTGCGCGAGATGCTGCGCGCGGTCGTCGCCGAGCAGGAAGCGCAGCGACGTGCCGTCGGTGCTCCACACAAGCTGGTTCACATCGCGGTCGAGAGCCGTCGCCACCAGGCGCGCCGGTCCCCCTGTGCTCGGCACGATGGCGATGGTGTTCTGTGTGTAGGCCGACAGCTGCGGTTCGCTTCCCTGCAGGTAGGCGATCTTCGACCCGTCGGGGCTCCACGCCGGTCCCGCGTCGGGGCCCGTCCACGTCGTGAGCTTCACCGGTGACGCCCCCGGCGTGGCGTCTACGACGAAGAGATCGCCGTTGTTGAAGCGGTCCGGATCGCCGTCCATGCGCTCACTGACGAACGCGATGCGCTTGCCATCGGGCGACCAGCGGGGCTGGCGGTCATCGAAATCCCCGGTGGTGAGTTGCACCGCCTTCCGCGTATTCACATCCACGATCCACACGTGATCGCGGCGGCGATCGAGGTAGCCGTCCCCGTCGCGCTTGAAGGCATAGCGGTCGATCACGATCGGCTTGGGCGACTTGCTGCGCAGCGAATCCGGCTTGCCCTCATCGGCGTCGGGGTCGTGCGAGACCACCGCGATACGCGAGCCATCCGGCGACCACTCGTACTCGCTCACCCCGCCCTTGAGATCGGTGAGCCGCACCGCCTCACCGCCGGCGCGATCGAGCAACCAGATCTGGCCGCCCTTCGACTCGTAGCGTCCCGATACGAACGACAGATACCGGTTGTCGGGGCTCCACCGGGGATTGCTCTCACCCTCGGGCGAGCCGGCCATTTTGATGGTGCGCGAGCCGTCCCAGTGCACCATCCACACATCGCTGTCGCTCTTGTCCTTCGCCGAGTCGGTCGTGGTCACCGTGTACGCGATCCACTGGCCGTCGGGAGAGATGCGCCCACTGCCGACATCGCGCAGCCGGTAGATGTCGCCGGAGCGAAGCGGGCGTGGGGACGGGGCCGACTGGGCCGTGGCGTGCCCGGCCGTACCGGCCAGCGCCACGGCGCCGGCCATCGAGAGAGTCACGAAGCGACGATACATGAGCGGACGATCGGGAGAAATGCGGGCCGGGCAGCACGCCGGCACGGTCTCCGCAAAGATATCGCCCGGCGTGTCGTCCGGAGTCTGCCTACGGCAGCGGTCGCATTCGGCCCGTAGTGTGGGGCATGGCGGGAGACATTCTCTTCCGGGCCCGCGGCCTGTCAAAGGTGTACGGCTCCGGGACGGCGGCGGTCGTGGCGTTACGGGACGTCGATCTCGACGTGTCGGCAGGCGAGTTCGTGGTCATTCTTGGCCCTTCCGGCAGCGGAAAATCCACCCTGCTGAACATCCTCGGCGGCTTGGATACCCCAACCGCCGGTGATGTCACCTTCCGGGACCACGTACTGACCGGCGCGAGCGACGACGAACTCACGCGATATCGCCGCGAACACGTCGGGTTCGTGTTCCAGTTCTACAATTTGATCCCGGGGCTCACCGCGCTCGAGAATGTGCAGCTGGTGACCGACCTCACGTTGAACGATCCCCACGGGCGCGGGGCCGAAGATCCGGCGGCCGCGCTGCGGCTCGTCGGTCTCGGGGATCGGCTCGATTTCTTTCCGGCGCAGCTCTCGGGCGGGGAGCAGCAGCGGGTCGCGATTGCCCGCGCCGTCGCCAAGCGCCCCGATGTACTGCTGTGTGACGAACCCACCGGCGCGCTGGATTTCGAGACGGGCAAGCTGGTGCTCGATGCCCTGCGACGCGCCAATCGGGATCTCGGGACCAGTACGGTGGTGATCACGCACAACGTGGGTATCGCGGCCATGGCCGATCGCGTGCTGCGTATGCGGAGCGGAGCCATCGTCGAGGTGGTCGTCAATACAGCGCCGTGCGAACCCGCGGCGCTCTCTTGGTGATGGGTATGTCGGCCAGAAATGGGACGCTCCGCTGGTGGTCTGTCCTCGATCGCAAGGCGTGGCGCGATGTGTGGCATCAACGCGGTCCCGCCGTGGCGATCGCGATCGTGGTCATGGTCGGGGTGGCCAGCTTCGTCGCGCTGCAGTCAATGGTCCCCCACCTGCGCGGCGCGCAGCAGCGCTACTACAGCATCGCCCGCTTCGCCGACGTGTGGGTGAGCGTATCGCGCGCGCCCGACGCCCTCGTGCGTCGGGTGGCGGACATCCCTGGCGTCTCTGCCGTCGAAACGCGTGTCGCAAGAGACGTGATCCTCGAGGTGCCGAAGCTCGATGGCCCCGCGAGTGGGCGGGTGATGAGCTATCCGGTCGGGCGCGAGATCACGGTGAACCGTCTGCGGCTTAGGCAGGGCCGATTGATGTCCGCCTCGCGCGCTGACGAAGTCGTCATCAGCGACGGCTTCGCCAGTGCCAACGGCTTGTCGGTCGGTGACTCGATCGGCGCGGCGCTCAATGGCCGCTGGCGCCGATTGCACATCGTGGGCGTGGCGCTGACCCCCGAGTTCATCATGGAGGTCAAGCCCGGCGCACTCTTCCCCGACAATCGGCGCTACGGGGTGCTGTGGATGTCGGAAGAGGAAGTGCAGGGGGCTTTTGGCCTGCAGGATGCGTGGAACGAAGCCACTCTCACGCTGTCCGCCGGCGCCACCGAAGCGGCGGTCATTCGCCGGCTCGATACGCTGTTGGCCCCATACGGATCGCTGGGAGCGCATGGGCGCAATGAGCAGGTCTCGCACCGCTATCTGACGGACGAAATCACGCAGGCGGCCACGTTCGGCACCGCAGCTCCTGTCATCTTCCTTGGCGTGGCGGCGTTTCTCGTGAATCTCGTGCTCGCCCGGTTGGTCGCCGCGCAACGCGAGCAGATCGGCATGATGAAAGCGTTCGGGATCGGCAACGCCACGCTGGTGCGCCACTACGCATCGATTGCCCTGACACCCGTGCTCATCGGCGCCGTGTGCGGTAGCGCGCTGGGGCTGTGGTTGGCCGGCCTGCTCGCCACGCTCTACGCCGCGTACTATCGCATGC
>NZ_JBIJAW010000181.1:0-6684 GCF_044345575.1 Gemmatimonas sp. | reverse complement strand
GCGCGTCGCCTGTACTTCGACCTGCAGGAAGACAATCTCACCGGGCAGGTCGACCACTCGCTCTTCCTCGGTGACGTCTCCAAGCAGAACACGCTGAAGATCGGCGCGTATGTGCGCACCACGGATCGCCAGTCTGACGCGCCCATTTTCGCCTTCATTACCCGAGCGGGCGAAAACGTCCTACGTCAGTCGCCCGACGTGATCTTCGGGGGAGCGCAGGCGTGCGACAACTGTTCGTTCATCAACGTGCAGCCGATCGGTCAGGCTGGATCGTATACGGCGGCTGATCGAACGGCCGCCGGGTACGCGATGACCGATATCGCGCTCGGGAGC
The DNA here is from genome assembly GCF_044345575.1 of Gemmatimonas sp. Lineage (GTDB taxonomy): Bacteria > Gemmatimonadota > Gemmatimonadetes > Gemmatimonadales > Gemmatimonadaceae > Gemmatimonas. Next base: position 6,351 of record NZ_JBIJAW010000181.1, on the reverse strand, counting down.
CGCGTGCGAATGATCGCCGGTGCGCGTCTCGAGCAGGCCCGTATCACGGTGGATGCGTCGACACAGGGTGGTTTCACGACGACCACCACGCTCGACAACACCGACGTGCTGCCCTCGTTGCTCCTCAATACGCAGCTTTCGCCGACACAGAACCTGCGGTTCGGGATCACCCGTACGCTTGCCCGTCCCGAGTACCGGGAGCTTGCGCCCGTGACGTTTCGCGACGTGCTCGGCGGCGTGAGCGTCACCGGAAACGCGGACCTGGTCCGCTCGCTGATCGACAACGTGGATCTGCGCTGGGAAGCGTTCCCGAACCCCGGAGAGGTCCTGAGCGTGGGCGTGTTCGCCAAGCGATTCGATCGGCCGATCGAACGCCTCGAGCAGGCAACCTCGGGCGCGTATCAGGCCCGTTTCCAGAATGCGCTCAGTGCGACGAACGTGGGTGTTGAGCTCGAGCTGCGGAAGCAGCTCGGCATGCTCGGGACCTGGGGCGAGGCATTTACCGGATTCGGCAACGTGACGCTCATGCAGTCGAGCGTAGACCTCGACCCCGCTGGCGGGCTGACCGTGACCGACGCCACGCGTCGTCTTGTCGGCCAGGCACCGTATGTGATCAACACCGGCCTGACGTATTCGAGCCTCAGTGGCAGCACGAACGCCACGATTCTTTACAATGTGGTCGGTGAGCGTATCACGGCGGCCGGCGTCGTACCGCTGCCGAACATCGTGGAGAAGCCGCGCCACCTGCTTGACCTGTCGCTGCGGTTCCCGGTGCGCGGCAACCTGTCGGCGCGCGTCGACGCCCGCAACCTGCTCGATGCGCGTTCACGCTTCATGCAGGGGAATCTCGAGCGCGAAGGTTGGAACTCGGGGCGCGTCTTCTCGATGGGGCTGAACTGGCGCCAGTAGTTGCCATACGCGGTTGCAGCAAAAACACCATGACCCGGCCGCGGTGACACAACCGTGACCGGGTCATGACGTTTTCGCCACAACTCCATGACTTCTTACGGTAGGTGCCCGTGTCGTGAGGCGCCGTCTCCTTCAACCTTGACTCCGATGACGATGACCGCGCGCGTCCGCGCTTTCGCCCTCGCCTCGTTCGCCACAGTGGCCCTCGCGGCCTGCAGTGGTGACGAAGGCCCGACCACTCCGCCTGCGCCGCAGAACGGTTCGCTTGCCATCGCGGTATCAGGCCTGCCGACCGGCACCAACGCGGCACTCACGATCACTGGCCCGAACAACTTCTCGCAGTCGGCCACGGGCGCCACGACGATCAGTGTGGCGCCGGGGAGCTACACGGTGGCTGCGGCGCAGGTCACGAGCGGTACGACGCGATACAACGCGACGGTGACGGGCTCGCCGGCCACGGTAGCGTCGAGTGCCACCGCCAACGTCACGGTGGCGTACAGTGTGGCCGTGAATCCGACCGTCATCCTCTCGGGGTCCATCGCCGCCAATCGTACGCTCACCGCTGACACCAACTACGTGTTGCGGGGCTTTGTGTACGTGAACAGTGGCGCCACGCTGACGATCAACGCCGGTACCCGCATCGTGGGCGATACCACGGCGCTCGGCTCCGCGTTGTTCGTGCTCCGCGGCGCCCGTATCGCCGCCAATGGTACGGCGACGGCTCCTGTCGTATTCACCTCGCAGCGTGCCCCCGGCAATCGCTCGCCCGGCGACTGGGGCGGTCTGGTCATCGTTGGCAACGCGCGCGCCAACCGTACCGGCAACGTCATCGTGGAAGGCTCGAACGGATCGGTCGTCGGCGCCAACCCGGCCGGTATCGTATACACCGGTGGAACGGTCGACAACGACAACAGCGGCACCTTGCGGTACGTCCGCGTGGAGTTCGCCGGGTATGCGACGCTGACCGACGCCGAGCTCAACTCGTACACGTTGGCCGCTGTCGGCAACGGAACGACGATCGAGTACGTGCAAGCCCTCGCCGGTCTCGACGACCACTTCGAATGGTTCGGTGGTACGGTGAATGGCAAGTATCTCGTGTCGTACGAGTCGGGCGATGATCATTTCGACGGTTCGGAAGGCTACCGTGGCTTGAACCAGTTCCTCATCGGCATGCAGTCGACCTTCCTCACGCCGCGCGCCGGCGCCGGCGCGGTGTCGACGGACCCGCAGGGCTTCGAAATCGACGGCTGCAACGGTGGTGGCTGCGTGGCCCCCAGCGGCGCGAACGCGCAGAGCGCGGGCCGCGACGAAGGCCTGTACAACATGAACGTGTTCGCCAACTTCACGCTCATCGGCACCCCGAGCGGCGTGACGGTTCCGGGCAGCGGCGGCGTTGGTGCGGTGCTGCGTCGCGGTACGGGTGGCTACTACCTCAACGGCGTGGTGGCGCGCTGGTCGCGTGGCGGAGTTTCCCTGCGTGATTCGACGTCCAACAACCGCTTCCTCGTCGACTCGCTCATCGTGCGGAACCTGTATTTCGCCGAAAACGGCGGCACCGACGGTGGCTTCGACGCGACGGGGAGCAACTTCGGTCAGGCGAGCGCATTCGCCGGTCGCAACTCCAACATCGTCGTGGGCGCTGGCGTGACGGCGACGAGCCTGTTTACGGCCCTTCCGGCGGCCCCGACCAACGCGGCGAGCCTCGACTGGTCCCCGGCGGCCAATTCGCCGATCTCGACGGGTGGGCTCTCCAGCTTCACCAGCGATGCGCGTATTGCGGCGCGCGTGGGCACCTTCATCACGCCGACGGCCTACCGCGGGGCTGCGGCTCCGGGCGGTACCAAGTGGTGGGAAGGCTGGACCAGCTACGCACGTAACTGACGACTGACGGGACCGTCGCCTAGTTTCCCAAGGGCGACGGTCCGGCCGGTCCGACTCCGTGAGCTTCGAACGGCCAGGTCCGCATTGCGGCTCTGGCCGTTTCACTTGTTTCCCGTGCTCGACATGAACACCTGCTTCCGCCCACTCAAGAACGTTCTTCCGATCGTGCTGTTCGTTGCATCGGTCGGCGCATGCAACGATCGTACGCCACACACCGCCGCCGACTCACAAGCGGCGCACGTCGCCGAGGTGGTCGCGGCCGGCGGGACGGTGGACTCGATTCTGCCCATCGTGGAGCAGCTTCGGCGATTCCGAGACGGTCTACCGCACGTCGATACACTGCGTCATGCCGCCGCGGCGCGTGACGTGTTGATTCAAACTTTTCTCAAGGCTGTAACGACGAATGACACGAGCGCGCTCAATCGTCTTGTGATAGACCGCTCGGAATTTGCTTATCTCTACTACCCGACGGCTGCCATCAGCAAGCCGCCGTACGAAGCGCCACCTCAACTACTCTGGGGGCAGATTCTTGCCGCGAGCAATGAAGGCATTGCTCGCTTGCTGACCCGAGTAGGCGGGAAGCGTATTGAGCTACAGGCGGTCGCGTGCGGTACGCCCGCGACCACAGAAGAACGCAACACGCTGCACGAGAAGTGTGAGCTGACGGTGCGGATCGCTGGAGCAGAGCCGACGCGCGAGCGGTGGTTCGGTACCATCCTCGAACGCGACGGGCGCTTCAAGTTCATCGGCTACAGCAACGCATTATGATCGCTCGTTTCGGCGTACCCGGTCGCGCGAGCGTGTTGCTATTGGCGGGGATGCTCCTCCTCGGTGCATGTGGCGAACGCCGAACGGTCCGTGAAAGGCCCGACGCCGAGACGGCCGTGGGACCGGGCGGCGGCAGTGTCGCGCTTACGGGAGTCGGTGCGACCTTGCCCTACCCGCTCTACTCACGCTGGTTCAACGAGTATGCCGCCGAAACCGGCATACAGATCAATTATCGATCAGAAGGCTCTCAGCAGGGCATCTCGGCTGCGCTGAGCGGTAGCGCGGACTTCGGCGCCACCGATGTTGCGGTTCCGGACAGTGTGCTGAGATCGACCACACCTTCCATTCTGCATATTCCGATGGCGATTGGGGCGGTGGCGATTACGTATCATGTCCCTGGCCTTTTGCGTCCTCTCCGGCTCACGCCCGCTCTGGTCGCCGGCCTCTTCACCGGCGAAGTGCGCCGCTGGAACGATCCTCGGCTACGAGTGGTCAATCCTGAGCTCCAGCTCCCTGATCTCGCTGTACGCCCAGTCTTCAGGAGTGACGGGAGCGGCACCGCGAGCATTTTCACGCAGTATCTGAACACGGTACGGCCAGGGGGGATCCCCCGAACGAACGGCATACCGAGTGTACCGGAATCAGTTGTGCGCGACGGGAACGAAGCGGTGGCGGCCGAGGTGAAGACCACGCCGGGAGCCGTGGCATATCTCGAGGTCGTTTACGCTCACCAGAACCGGCTCCCGGCGGCTCACATCCAGAATTCAACGGGCCACTATGTCTCACCGACGCCGTTCGAAATCGCCACAGCGGCTGCTAACATGCTCGACGATCGTGCGCCGCTTGCCGACGAGAACGCCGACGGGTTTCGGATTTCACTACTGAACGCACGGGGGGCTCAGTCCTACCCGCTCGCGGCGTTTACCTGGTTGTTGGTTTCCCCATCACGACTCAGTGCCGACAAGCGCGCCACGCTGGCGGCATTTCTGCACTGGGCCTTCGAACAGGGCGCCCCCGCCGCCAGCGCCCTCGGTTACGTACCATTGCCATCAACGGTCGCGGCCCAGGTGCTCGAGCGTGTGGATCAGGCTTTTGCCTGTGACACTTGCGCGTCAGGGTCAAAGGCCGGTACGGTACGTTGATCGTACGTAACCGGTGTTGCGGCTGGTTGCGCCGCGGCGACCAGACGCCCGCGTCCATTCGTTTCCCGGCCGATTCATGACGGTACCTGTGGCCCCCCAGAGCGACGTTCGCATCGCCGCCATCGATATCGGCTCGAACTCCGTTCGCCAGATCATCGCGGATGTATCGGCGGCGGGTGCTATCCGGGTCGTCGACGAGATGAAGGCGATGCCGCGCCTCGGTGATGGCCTCGAGAGCACGGGGGCGCTGTCAGCTGCAGCCATCGATTCCGCCGTCGCCGCGGTACAGCGCATGGTCACGCTGGCGCGCCAGCTGGCAGCGGCGCGCATCGAAATCGTGGCCACGAGTGCCGTGCGCGACGCCGCGAACTCTGACGAGTTCACGGAACGCGTGCTGGCCAGCACGGGCCATCAGGTTCGGGTACTGAGCGGTGAGGAAGAGGCGCTGCTCTGCTTCCGCAGTGCATTGGCCCACTTCGAGCTGGGAGCCGGGCGAACGGTGGTGATGGACATCGGCGGCGGGTCACTCGAGCTGGTGCTGGCCAAGGATGGCCTCATCGAACGCATGGCCTCCCTGCCGTTCGGCGCCGTCCGGCTGACCGAAAAGTTTCTCGCGCAGGGTGTTCGTCCGCGTCGCGTACGTGCGCTGCGCGAACACGTACGCGACGGATTGAAGAAGTCCGTACCGGTGAAGGATTGGCGCGGCGCGCAGGTCATCGGCAGCGGCGGCACCTTCACCAATCTGGCCGGGATGGTGCTGGCGCGGGCGCACGTCACGGTACGCTCACTGCACGGGACCCGCGTCACGCGGGCCGAACTCGAGCACGTGCTGGAATGGCTGTCGCGCATGGAGTCGGAGGAACGCCAGCAGGTCCCCGGATTGAACCCGGCGCGGGCCGATATCATCGTGGCCGGGCTCGCGGTCGCAGCCGAAGTGCTGTCGCGTTTCGATCCGCGCGATCTCCTCGCTTCGGCGTACGGCATTCGCGAAGGACTCCTGCTGGAAGCGGCGCGCGTGACCCCCAAGGTGGCCGACCCCGGTGTCGCGCGTGAGCGCTCGGTGCGCGAGTTCGCCGAACGGTGTCATTACGAGGAGCCGCACGCACGGCAAGTGCAGGCACTCTCGCTGCAGCTGTTCGACACGCTGGCGGGTCGCCTCGGTCTGTCCCCCGACGACCGGCGCCTCCTCGCCGACGCCGCCCTGCTCCATGATGTGGGGTACCACATCAACTACGAGAAGCATCACAAGCACTCGTTCCACCTCATCTCGCACGCAGATCTGCTGGGGATGACGCCGGCCGAGCAGATCATGATTGCGCACATCGCCCGATACCATCGCGGTGCGCCCCCGAAGATCAAGCACGTGGGGTTCGGTCAGCTCGACAAGCAGACGCGTGAACGCATCGTGAAGCTGTCGGCGCTGCTGCGCTTCGCCGATGGCATGGACCGGGGTCACGTGAGCGCGGTAGGGAGCCTCACGGTGAAGTGGGGAGCGGATGCGGTGCGCGTGGTGGCGGGGGAGGCCGAGGGCGCAGCGAATGTGCGCCTCGAATGCTGGGGGGCGAGCCGCAAGCGCCATCTCCTCGAAGAGGTGCTGGGCCGTCCGATCCTGGTGATGCTTCCCGACGGCACCGAGGTCACGGCAGACGAC
>NZ_JBIJAW010000180.1:0-6695 GCF_044345575.1 Gemmatimonas sp. | reverse complement strand
GATGCCCCTTTCTCGTCTCATTCTGGCCGCCGCCGTCGGCTTGTTCGTGTTCGCCGCCCCCGGCCGCGCCCAGCGCGCCCTGCAGATCAACGGCGTGGAACACCGTGCGTACCGTACGTCGCGCAACATCGAGCTCGATGGACGGTTCACCGAGCCCGATTGGGCCCAGGCCGATTCCATCACCGACTTCCGGCAGAAGGATCCGGTGGAGGGGGCGCCGAGCACCGAGCGGACGGTCGTGCGTCTTCTGGCCACACCGAGCGGACTGGCGATCGGTTGGTGGCTGTACGACTCCGATGCAGCACACATCGTGCGCTCGCAGGTGCGCCGGGACGCGGAACTCCGGAGCGACGACTACGTGTCCATGGGGATCGACGGGCTGCACGACAAACGCAGCGCCTTCTATTTCCGCACGAACGCCAACGGGGCGATGTGGGACGGTGAACACGTCGATATCGAGCGCGGCAACGAGAGTTGGGATGGCGTGTGGGATGTCCGCACGAGCATCACGAACGAGGGCTGGTTCGCCGAGATGCTCATCCCGTGGGCCACGTTGCGCTACGCCGAAGGGGACAGCGTGATGGGGATGAACTTCCGCCGGTTCATGCCGCGGAAGAACGAGGAAACACTCTGGCGCGCGTGGCGGCGCACCGAAGGGCTGCGCTTCCTCGAGAAGGAGGGGATCGTCGGAAATCTCGACGGCCTGCCGCGGCGTCCGCGGGTGGAGGCACGTCCGTACCTGTCGGGCGAATCGCGGCTGCCGGAGCGACGCTACTTCGCGGTGCGCGGCGACACGACGCTCCTGCCGGCCGGGAGCGACGGCAACATTGGTCTCGATATCAAGGCGCCAATCACGAACACCCTTACCGCCGACATCACCATCAACCCGGACTTCGCGCAGGCCGAAGTGGACCGGCAGGTGGTGAACCTCACGCGGTTCCCGCTGTTCTTCCCCGAACAACGGCCGTTCTTCACCGAGGGTGCGGCGATCTTCGACTACGGTCGGCCGCGCGAAGCGCAGCTGTTCTACTCGCGCCGCATCGGCCTCGGCGCGAACGGCAATCCGGTCACCATTCCGCTCGGCGTGCGCATGCAAGGGCGGGCCGGCAGCCGGCAAGTGGGCTTTCTGGCGGCACGTACATCGGGTGAGGAGAAGACGACCAACGCGGTGTTGCGGGTGAAGCAGGACTTCCTGGGGCGCGGCTACATCGGCGCCATGGGCACCTTCGCGGGTGAGACGGGACGGCCAGCGAGTACGGCGGGCGGTCTCGATTTCTTTCTGCCCTACATCGTGCGGGGCGGCCAGAACTTCATCGTCGAGGGTAACGCTGCCTGGAGCCGCGATTCGGTCGGGGGTGTCGTGGGCGGCCACTATCGGCTCATGTTCGATTTTCCCAACGACAAGGCCGATATCGTCCTACGCCTCGATCGCATCGAGGCGGGGTACGATCCGGCGCTCGGCTTCGTGTCGCAGCGGGGCATTCATCGCGTGGCCGGGAATACCTCGTTCACGCCGCGGCCGCGTAAGCGCAGCAAGTACATCCGCCGGTACGAATTCAATCTCGCCAGCTACGACCTCGTGTGGGGGATCAACGGCGGGCTCGACAACGCCTCGTTCTCCGTGCGCCCCTTCGGCCTGCAGTTCCAGAACGGCGATCGGGTGGAGGCGAGCGTGCGACGTCGCTTCGATGCGCCCGACGAGACGTTCGGCTTGTTCACCAACGCGCGCGTGCTCCCCGGGCAGTACTGGTGGACGCGTACCGAAGTGCAGTATCAGGGGGCAGAGCCGCGGGCCGTGAAAGTGCAGCTCACAGCCAGCACCGGCGAGTTCTACGACGGTCGTTCGAGCGACGTGACGGCCAGCGTGCGACTCCGCCGCGCGCCGCACATGCTGCTCACGCTCGACGGGCAGATCTCGGATGTCGCGCTCCCCAATGCGCGCTTCACCGCCAACACGGTGCGCTTGCGCGCCGACTACGCGTTCAACCCGCGGCTCAACACCACGCTGTTCGCGCAATGGGACAACCAGTCACAGCGCGCGAGCACCAATGCCCGTGTGCGCTGGACGGTGAAGCCCGGCAGCGACCTCTACGTGGTTTGGAACAGCGGATGGCAGACCGGACTGGATCGCCCGATTCCGTTCATGAGACCGAGTCGCGGCGGGCTGGTGGCGAAGTACGTGTACTTCTTCCGGGCGTAGGGCGCGGGCGCCGCCTTTGGCGGCGCGGTGAAGCGTAAGGGGTTATGCGTTGCCTCCTTACTGCACCGCGTAAATGGGTGGCTGGCTACGCCGTGTTGTTGGGTGGCAACCCATAACTCTTTGCGCAGTTCCGCGAAGCCCCAAGGCTGAGCCCGTGTCTGACACTTCCCCACGTCGGGTCGGAGAATGTACCGATTCGCCCCAAGGCGCATGTGGGCAGGTTGAGCGCACCCTGTTTGAGGGCCCTCAATCACGCACCGAGGACGGTGCAGGAGATGCTATGCCCACGCTGACCAGAAAGACGCCAAGCCCGCTGTCGAGCGACGACGTGTTTTCCAGTTATCTCCGCCGCATGTTCGAGGATCCGTTCGCACCCGCGGCGACCGGCGCATGGATGCCGGCGGTGGAGGTGTCGGAGACCAACGAGGCGATGCTGTTGACCGCAGAACTCCCGGGGATCGAAGAGAAGGCGCTGAAGATCACGATCGACAACAACGTGCTTACGATTGCGGGGGAGAAGGAGCAGGAGCGTACCGACGCCCCCCCGGCCAAGAATTATTTCGTGTCGGAGCGGTTTTACGGTGCGTTCCAGCGGTCGTTCGCCCTGCCGCGCACGGTCGACATGGAGCACGTGAAGGCGGAGTTCGACAAGGGGATTCTGCGTGTCACGCTCCCCAAGCTCCCGCAGGCGAAGGGGAAGGTGATCGAGGTGCAGTCGCGGTAGACAGCGACGCGCCAATGACGGCTGTAAATTCGGGGAACCCCATAACCCGAACCCATGAATCCAGTGATTGCTATGGTGAGGTGGCGGCTGGCGGGAGCGATACTCCTGTCAGCCGCTTCAGTGTGCCCCATGCACGTGTCGGAGGCACAGGCGCCACGAGCCGTGGCCGGTCGTTCAACGTCGGGCACGTTGTTTATCGTGGGTGGCGGCACCCAGCCGATTCCGCTCGTGCAGGAGTTCGTCCGCCGAGCCGGCGGTGATACGGCCCGCATCGTGGTGTTCGCGATGGCCAGCGCCGTGGGCGAGAAAAGTGGCGAGGAGTCCGCGGCGCGCTTCCGTACCATGGGCGCCCAAGCGCGCAACGTGTGGGTCACGCGCGAGCAGGCCAACACCGACAGCGTGGCCCGCCTGCTCGATGGTGCCACGGCGGTGTGGTTTGGCGGCGGCGATCAGAATCGTCTCACCGCCGTCTTGCGTGGAACGGTCACGGAACGAGCCATCCGCGCGCGCTTCGATCGCGGCGCCGTGATCGGCGGCACGTCGGCCGGTGCGGCCGTACTCTCCACGCCCATGATCACCGGCGATGAACTCGGCCAGCGCCGCGACAGCACCGAAGCGTGGACCCGCGTCTCGCGCGGCAGCGTGGCCGTGGACAGTGGCTTCGGTTATCTCACCACGGCCATCGTCGACCAGCACTTCCTGCGACGCAAGCGGCACAACCGTTTGCTGAGTCTCGTCCTCGCCAATCCTCCGCACTTGGGTGTGGGCATCGACGAAGGGACTGCACTCATCGTCGAACCGAGCGGGCTGTGGCGCGTGGAAGGCGCGAGCTCGGTCCTCATTGTGGACGCGCGCGAGGCGCAGCGTACGGCCGACAGTGCCGCCGTGCTCGGAGCGAGCGGCGCGAGGATGCACCTGCTGCCAGCGGGCAGTACGTACGATCCGAAGGCCGGGGTGGCGAGACTGCGAAGGTAAACTGCGGGGGAAACTGCGGGGGTAACTGCGGGGGTAACTGCGGGTTACTGCGTCATGGATGAACTGCGTCATGGGTCATGGTGACCCCGAAACCAAAACGGCGAACAACAACGCAGCTGCGTCGTTGTTCGCCGTTACCTTTTCGCGGTAATCATGACCCATGACTAGCTGTCGTCATAACGCAGTAACCCGCCGTTCCCTACGCCGTTCGCTACGCCGTCCCGGTCAAAACGACCCGCGCGCCCTCTGGCGCTCTGATCTCCGCCGCCACTTCGGTCGCGTGCAGCAGGAAGCACGTCGCCCCGCTCCCGCTCATCATGCCTATGGCTGGTGTCCCCGCGTCTCCTCTCCTCCGCGCCTCATCACGGAGAGCCGGCAGGACCGCCGCCACGCCCGCGTGCAGTGATGGCACCACCTGCTCGAAGTCGTTGGCGGCCAGGGCACACACGCTCTCCCAGGTGGTGAACGCGTCGGACGCATAGGCGTGCGCCTGGACGCCTCCGCTGCGAGCTTCACGTGCCCGCGCGAAGGCCCCGTACGCGGCACCGGTGTTCACACCGTCCGCGAAGGCCACGAGTGTCACCGCCATCTCGGGGAGCGCGGGAAGCGGTAGCAGCCGGTCGCCGCGTCCCCAGGCCCAGGCGAGGGGCACATCGAGCACCATGAAGGGCACGTCGGCGCCGAGCGTACCGGCGAGCTCGAGCAACCGTGGCAGTCCAAGCGGTGCGGGGCAGAGGGCCTCGAGGGCGCGCAGGACTGCGGCGGCGTCGGCGCTCCCGCCGCCGAGACCACCGCCCACGGGAATGTGCTTCTCGATGGCGATCTGCCAACCGGTGGACCAGTGGGCCGCCTCGCAGTAGAGCGCGGCCGCGCGCCACGCGAGGTTCTGCTCCGGGGCGCCGATGCCTCCGGTGGGCATGCTGGGGCCGTCGCACGTGAGCGCGCACGGGGCCTCGTTCACCGCAATGTGCACCAGGTCGTGCAGGGCGAGCCGCTGAAAGAGCGTCTCGATGCCGTGGTACCCGCTCGCTTCGCGCGCGAGAATGCGCAGCAGCAGGTTGATCTTCGCGTGCGCGCGTTCGGTTCGCGTCACGCTGCCATGCGGGAAACTCACGTCAACGCTCTCGGCTCACCGGTGAAGGTCACGTCGTGCCGGGGCTACGCTGCGCCTGTGTCACGTCGCGCACGCTGAGCCCCATGCGCGCGAAGTATACCGCGCCAAGAACGGTGATGGGAATGAAGCTCAGCAGGTGATAGCCGAGTGCCCAACTCACCGCGAGATCCTTGGGCACCCCGTACACGGCCAGCCCCACACTCGCCGCGGCTTCGAACACGCCGAAGAACCCCGGCGAGCTGGGAACGGCGATGCCGATGGCAATGACCCCCTGCAGGAACAACGCCGCACTGAGGGGCACGTGTACGCCCACGGCAAGAAATCCGAGGTACATAGCCAGCGCGTGTGTGAGCCAGTGCAGCATGGTCCACCCGAAGAGCGCCGCGAACCGGCGCGTGTCACGCAAGACGGCCAGGCTCCCAACGGCCAGTTCCACGAACCCCACGATGAGGTCGCGCTGCTTCGGTGCCACACGGCCCGCCACACCGCTGATGATCCCGGTGACCCATGCGGGGCGCAGGACCACCCCGTAGCACACCATCAAAGCCGTCCCCACGAGCGTCACCCCGCCGATGGCCACGTCGCTCATGCCGCGTCCTGCCACGGTGGCCCCGTCGGGAAATTGCGGGTCGAGCATGGCCGCGAACATCAGAAGAAACACCACGAGCGCATCGAAGATGCGGTCCACCGCGAGGGACCCGAGCGCGGTGGTCATGGCCACCTGTGGCGCCTCCCGGGTGAGCGCGAACGCGCGGGCAAACTCGCCGGCGCGCAGCGGGAACACGTTGTTCATCATCACGCCGATGGCGGTGCTGCGCCACAGGGGGCCATACGGCAGCCGGCCGACCGCCGGCTCGAGAATGGGGCGCCACTTTCTCGCGCGTATGGGAACGATCGCCGTTCCCGCCACCGTGCAGAGGGCGAACAGCAGTCCGTTGGCGTTGCGCAGCACCTGCCACACCGCGTCCAACTCGACGTCGCGGAGCGTCCACCATAAGAGCAGCGCGCTGAACAGGAAGCCGACCGCCGTACGCCCGTGCTTCATCTCACCGGTCCTGCTGGGTGCGCCGTCGGCCTCTCATGGGTCAGGTGGTGACGGCGAGATCGAGCAGGTCGCTCAACTCCTCGAACAGCGCATGCGCTTCGGGTTGCGCAAGCGATCCCCGCTGCCAATGCACCTTGAGCTGGTCACGCACCTCCCGAGCGCGTGCCACGGCCGAGTGGCCGCGATACAGCAGCGTTTCGATGGACACGATGGCCGCGTCGGGGGCCGGTGCGCCGCTCCACAAGAGATTCGCCTGCTTCACCTGCGCGGCGAGCTGTGCATCGGTGAGTTCACGATTCATGAGCAGCTGCGCCACCGCCTGCACACCGGCGCGTTCCACCCCGCTCGTCAATGGCGCACGCGCCATCTTGGTCGCGAGCCCAGAGATGCTGGCGGCGCCGTAGCTGTCAGCCGCGTCGGCCAGGCCGAGCAGGGCCCGGCGAACCGCGTCGGCCAACGCCAGCTGCGACGGGCCGGCCGGACTGCTTGCGAGGGCTTCGGCTTCGCGCGCCACGCCTGCTGCGGCCGCGGCGATATCGTTGCGGAAGCGCTGCGCGAGTGTGATGGCCGGCGCGGGATTCCGCTGCAGAATCGCGGGCGTACCATCGTCCGGATAGAACCTGGCAATCGGCACCAC
>NZ_JBIJAW010000179.1:0-6754 GCF_044345575.1 Gemmatimonas sp. | reverse complement strand
AGCTGGTGTCGCAACTGCGGCGGGCAACCGCGTCAATTGGCGCAAATATCGCCGAAGGCTCACAGCGTACGACGAGCGCGCAGTTCGCCCATTTCCTCGGCATTGCCCTCGCTTCACTGGCCGAGTCTCACAATCATGTGCTGCTACTGCGCGACGCGCGATTGATGGGGGCAACCAACGCCCAAGATCTCCTCATGAAGATCAACCGCCTGCGCCCAATGCTCCTGAATCTCCAGACCAAGGTGCGTACAGCCGCTACGAATCCCGGAACGAACCCCCGCACCCACCCACAACCCTCAACGCACGACCCTCAACCCTGAACGGGTCAGCCGTCAGTCGCGAGCCACCACGTGGTTGCACGCGTCGTGCGCGTCGTTACCCGCCCACCGCCGTCATGTCTTCTCTCACCTGCGCCTCCCGCAGGGCCTTCTGCACAATGCGCGTCACCATCACCGCCAGCACGATCGCCGCCGTGACGCCCATCCACAGCATCCACGACGGGATACTCCCAGCACCTGGCGTTTGCGCGCCCGCCTGTCCCACCGCGGCGTACGTGGCGATCGTGGGAATCATCCCCAGCATCGCAAACAGAAACTGCCCCAGCGTGACGCTCGTAACGCCCATGGCGTAATTCGTGAGCACGAACGGCGCGATGCCGGAGAGGCGCAACAGAAACATCAGTTTGAGCCCTTGCTGCCCCACTACCCGGTCGACGATCTGTAGCGTCTGATTCTTCGCGATCTGCGCTGAGACCCAGCCACGCAGTACCGTGCGCCCCAGGGTGAACGCGATCGCCGCGCCGATCGTGGAGGCCACGAACACCAGCACCGCGCCCTTTGCCAGGCCGAAGACGGCGCCGCCGGCGATGGTGAGCAGAAACGCCGGCATCATGCACACCGTGGCAAGGATGTATCCCGCCACGAACGCCGCGGGCGCCCACACGCCGAGCGAGTTCACCCAATCGGTGAAGGCCGGCATGTAGGGCGACGCGAGTTTGCTCGCGCCCAGCCCCAGTCCGATGGGGACCATCATGCCGGCCAGCTTGGTGGCGCGGGTGCCGACCTCGCGCAGAGTGAGTGCCATGCCGCAATATAGCAGACCCTGTCTCCTCTCCCGACGCCTGCCCTCATGACGCATTCCCCGCGAGTCATCGCCCGTACCGCGCCGCTCCTGACGGCGTTCGCTCTCGGTCTCGCTGCGGCCTGCCGTGGCGACGCGCCGTCGCCATCTGCCCAGGGGGACACCCCCACCCTCGCCATCGTCAACGCGCGGGTGTGGACCGGTGACTCCGCCGCGCCCTGGGCCGAGGCCGTGGCCCTGAACGAGGACAAGATCGTGGCGGTGGGCACCAGCGCCGACATCCGCGCGCGTGCCGGCACTGCCGAAGTCATCGATGCCGCCGGCGGGTTGCTCACCCCGGGATTCGTCGACAGCCATGTGCACTTCCTCGGTGGGGGCTTCGGGCTCGCCGCGGTGCAGCTGCGTGATGCCAATACCCCGGCACTGTTCATTCGGCGCATCGCCGAGCAGGCGAAGAAGCAGCCGAAGGGTTCGTGGATTCTGCGGGGTGATTGGGATCACACGCTGTGGGGCGGCGCACTCCCCACGCGCGACTGGATCGATTCCGTCACTCCCGATCATCCGGTGATCGTGAACCGCCTCGACGGGCACATGGTGCTCGCCAACACGGCCGCCATGAAGGCGGCTGGCATCACCGACGATGTGAAGGACGTACCCGGCGGCACCATCGTGCGCGACAAGAAGGGGCGCCCCACCGGCGTGTTCAAGGACAACGCGTCGGCGCTCGTGGAGAAGGGCGTCACGGTCCCCTCGGCGGCCGAATGGGCGCGTGCGCTCGATACCGCCATGACGTACGTGGCCATGCAGGGCGTCACCACGGTGCATCATGTGGGGCCGGCCGGCACCTCTGGCGCGTGGGACGAACTCGTGGCGTTCCGGCGCGCGCAGGCCGCCGGCAAGCTGCGCACGCGCATTCGCGTGGCCGTTCCGCTTGCGGAGTGGGCCCGGCTGCGCGATACGATCGCGGCGTCGGGCACCGGCGACGACATGCTGCGGCTCGGTATGCTCAAAGGTTTCGTGGACGGCTCGCTGGGCTCGCACACCGCCGCCATGCTGAAGGGCTTCACCGATGCGCCCAACGACAGCGGTTTCTTCGTGACGCCGCCAGAGAGCCTGTACGCATGGACCAAGGCCGCCGATGCCGCCGGGTTGCAGGTGGCGGTGCACGCCATCGGTGATCGCGCCATTCGCACCCAGCTCGACATCTTCGCCCGCGTGGCGCAGGAGAATGGCGCGCGCGACCGGCGTTTTCGTGTCGAACACGCGCAGCACATCGCGCCGGAGGACCTGCCGCGCTTCGCACAGCTCGGCGTGATCGCGAGTATGCAGCCGTATCACGAAGCCGACGACGGCCGCTGGGCAGAGAACGTCATCGGCCCCGAACGCAGCAAGGGTACGTACGCGTTCAAGTCGTTGCGCGATGCCGGCGCGCGACTCGCCTTCGGCAGCGACTGGTTCGTCGCACCGCCCACGCCGCTCGAGGGTATCAAGGCCGCCGTCACGCGACAGACCATCGACGGCAAGCAGCCCAAGGGATGGCAGCCCCAGGAGAAGATCACGGTGGAGGACGCGCTGCGCGCCTACACGATCGGCTCTGCTTACGCGGGCTTCATGGACGACAAGCTTGGGACGATCACGAAGGGGAAGTACGCCGATCTCGTGCTCATCGATCGTGACATCACGACGATGCCCGCCGATTCGATCGACAAGGCCAAGGTGATGCTGACGATGGTGGGCGGGCGCATCGTGTATCGCCGCCGCTAGGCGGGTGTGGGAGACGCGTGAGCACGGAGCTCACCGAGGATGGTGAGGGCACAAAGAACAGCAAAAGCCACATGAAACAGTGAGGCCATGGAAACCAGCATTGTGCTGTTCTCCATGGCCTCACCTATCTCGGTGCGCTCCGTGTCAGCGCGTTTCAACGACGCTGACTCCTTGAAAGAACGCGTCCACACGGAGTTCACCGAGCGTGGTGAGGGCACAAAGAACAGCAAAAGCCACATGAAACAGTGAGGCCATGGAAATCAGCATCGCGCTGTTCTCCATGGCCTCACTCATCTCGGTGAGCTCCGTGTCAGCGCGTTTCCGCGCCCACGCAACTCGAAGCCGTTACTGCACCGACTTCGCCGGTCGCTTCAAGCCGCCTTCGAGGGCGTTGAGGAACAGCTTGTACGTGCCGTGCGCCTGCGAGCGGAAGAGAATCTCCGGCCCGAACATCCACACGGTACCCTTGCCGATGGTCGCTTCGGCCATGGCCACGCCGTCCTTCAGCAGCTCCTGGCCCCATGCCCAGCCGGAGAGCAGCGGGGTGGCGGTGTCGAAGGTCGCGAGCGCCTTCACGCCCTTGCTCGCCGCGTCGGAGCCGAGCTTCATCACCGGGCTGTTGTCGAACATCACCGCCGGACGCGGCGCCATGCCGGCGGCGATCGTCACGCTGGTGTCGAGCTTCACTTCGAGCACCGAACCCGGGATGTAGTACTTCTCGCCCGGATACGCGCGGCCGTTGGCGTCGGCCATGTAGTTCTCGATGGGGAGCCCCATCGCCTTGCCGATACCGATCGACGAGCCCACCGCCACCACGCGGCCGCCGGCTTCCACGAACGCCTTGAGCGACGCCACCGACTTGTCGGAGAGACGGCCGAGTTCCTTGCGGTATTCGGCGGGGATGAGCGTCGTGTCCGGCGAGCCACCGAAGCCGCGACCCGCACCGGCTTCGCTGAACATGCCGTCGGTCAGCACCACCACGTCGTACTTGGCCTTGAGGTTGCCCGCGTCGATCTCCTGCGGATACACCGTGGCGTAGCCGTATTCGAACTTCTCGAGAATGAGACGAGTCCAGCCGGTGGGCATGTTGCCGCCGTAGCGGTCGACGAGCGCGATACGCAGCGGCTGCACGTTCTGCGCGCCACTCGGCTTGGCGTTGGCTGCGGCGAAGTTCACGCCGAGGTCCTTGGCCGCCTGCGCCACCACCTTGTCGGCGGAGCCACTGGCAGGAATGAACCACGAGCCGGCGGGCCACGTGGCGCTGCCGTCCTTGAACTCGGTGGGAATGCGCGACGCCTTCACGCCCGCCTTCGCAAGACGATTGGCGACCGTGCTGCCGTCGTTCACGCCGGCGTGAATGAAGTAGCCGGCCTTACCCTTGGCGATCGTGCCCATGGGCATCGGCGTGATGCCGTTGACCTTCTCGAACGAACCCGCGAGGCCGCCATCGAGCACGCGCTCGAACTCGATGCCCATCTGGTAGGCGAGCGTCCAGCCGGCGTTGTCGTACGGCGGGATCGGCGGGCCACCCGGATAGCGGAAGTCGTTCGGGTGATCCTGCGGCTCGAACATGTCGAGCACGTGCGAGCGGAACGCCTGGTCGGTCTTGATGACCCACGAGCCGGCGGGGAACTGCTTGCCGTTCGCGCTGAACGCCGCGGTGGCCTTGTGCACGTCGATGCCCGAGTACTGCAGCGCACGCACGAACTTCGTCGCCGTCGGGAAGTCCTTCTGCCCGGCGCTGAGGACGTAGGCGCGCGGGTCGCGGTTCTCCGGCTTCTTGAGCAGCGCCATGTAGCGATCGTTCGCAACGGCGTTCATGGCGTTGGCCGCCATCCCGCTGCCACGCGGGCCGCCCGCACGGTTTTCGGCCGACGCACCGGCGCGATCCTTCTGGATCTGCTCGGCCATCGCCGCCACCCGCTTGGGTGAGATCGTCCAGTTGTCCTTCTGGCCCGCCTTGATCTGGTCCTGCCCCATCACCCAGCGATTGAACAGGAACGTCTCACGATAGCGCGACGCCATGTCGAGGAACGCGTAGTTCGCGCTCACCGAGTAGTCGATGGACTGACGGAAGTGCCACGCCTGCGGCTCGATGGGCATGGGCAGGCCGGCCGAGCGCACCTGACGCTCGGGCACGAGCGCGATGCGCATCGGCGTGGGGTTACCGATCGTTTCCGTGAGGATACCGATCTGGTTGTGGTAGTAGCCCGTCGTGCGGAGGCCACCGTTCCACCAGGTGCTGTAGTTCGAGCCGGCGCGGAAGGTGAGCCCCGGCTTGTGCTCGAGTACGAAGCGGTGGTTGAGCGCAGCGCCCACGAGATCGAGCCCCGTGATCATCGCCGGGTGGAACCAGTAGTTGGCCGGATCCCGATACGGCGGCGCGGCCATCACCGTGCCCGTGGGGCCGGTCTGGTGATGGTTGTACATGATCTGCGGGTGCCACTCCACGAACAGCTGCTGCGACATGTTCCGCGTCTCGGCGAGCGCGTTCATGTACGAGTCGCGGTTGTTGTCGTGGCCGGCGTACTTCTCGTAGAGGCGCGGGATGGTGGCCGTAGTGCGCTTGAGCTTGTCGCTCTCCTTCATGTACCAGTTGGTCACCAGCTCCATGCCATCCGGATTGGCGTGGGTCATGAGAATGACCACGTCGTTCAGGATGCGGAGCGTTTCGTCGTCGGTGCGGCTGGAGAGCTGCCAGAGCGTCTCCATGAGCTGCTGCGCGCCGAGCACTTCGGTCGCGTGCAGGCCGCCGTCGATCCAGAAGACCACCTTGCCTTCCTTGGCCATGGCGGCCGCGGCGGCGGAATCCACGCCGTCGGCCTTGGCGAGCTTGGTGGCGATCTCCTTGTAGCGCGCGAGCTTCTTGTGATTCTCGGGGCTCGTCACGATGGCCATGATCTGCGGCCGGCCTTCTTCGGTGAGGCCGATCGTGTCGAGCTCGACCCGGTCGCTCTCCTTCGCGACGGTGATGAACCACTGGTGGAGCTTCGTGTAGTTCGGCAGCTCGTAGTCGGCGCCGATCTCGTGACCGAAGAACTGTTTCGGGGTGGTGCGCTGCTGGGCTTCGAGCGAAAGCGGTGCGGCTGCCAGAAGAACGGCGGCCGACCACCGGCTCATGCGACGCAGCTGATGCAACGAAGGCATCGAAGGCATGCGGGGACGGGTGGAGGGAAGGGACAGCGGCCCCGGCCGGTTTTGGGGCGGCGGGGCACCGTAATGGTACGAGAGGAGAGGGGGAGACGTTGGTGGCTGGACGGGATGGGCGCCAGACGGCGGCGGGCACTTTTCGCTGACGGCGTCCCAACGGCGGCTCCCGGAGGTCGACTGACAGCATGCCCGTTCAGTGTGGAGGGTCGTGCGTTGAGGGTTATGGGTGGGTGCGGGGCGCTCATCTCTCATCGATGAGGCATGCACCAACCCACAACGATGAACCCACGACCCTCCACCCTGAACGGGTGAGCTGTCAGTCGCCCACCCGAGTCCGTCGGGCGGCGGCGACCGTCACCCGACCATCGGGATCCATCCCCCACCCTGGCCGGTATAACTTCCGGTCTTCACCACCCCTCACCCGACAATCCGACATGCTCAATCGCGTCATTTTCGCCGCTACCGCCGCCGCCCTCTTTGCTGCCCCCGCCGGTGCCCAGGCCACCCAGCCGCCTGCCAAGAAAGACGACCACGCCGCCATGCACGCTGAGCACATGAAGCAGATGCAGCACGGCAAGGAGGCCAAGGCGGAGGGGTGGAAGGAGCTCGATGCCTACCACATGCTCATGATGGCCACCTGGCACCCGGCCAAGGACAAGAACGACCTCTCGGCCACGCGCGCCAAGATCGGCGAGATGGTGACGGCCGCGAAGGCCGTGGCGGCGTCCAAGGCGCCGGCGACCTGCCAGAAGCCGGAGCT
>NZ_JBIJAW010000178.1:0-6758 GCF_044345575.1 Gemmatimonas sp. | reverse complement strand
GCGATGCAGTCGCCCACGCTCACGCCGTTGCGGTAGTTGCCGGCGAGGTAGAGCCCCGGGTTCTGCTGCTCGGTGGCATCGGCGGCATCCTTCACGGCCTGATAGCCCACCGTGTACTGCGGAATCGCACGCGACCAGTACACGTGCTTGACGAACACCGGCTCGCCGCGCACGCCGAGCAGTTGGCGCAGGTCCACCAGCACCCGCTCCACGAGGAGGTCGGTGTCCTCCCGCGCCCGGTCGGCCTGCCGCGCACCACCCACGAAGCAGGTGATGGTCACGCACTCCTCAGGCGAACGGCTCGGAAACAGCGACGAACTGAACAGCGCGCCCAGTAGCGTGCGCCGTTCGGCCGCAGGAATGAGCACCCCGAACCCAACGAGCGCGTGCGCCACATCCTCGCGACGGAAGCCCAGGGTCAGCGTGCTCACGCTGGGATATTCCACGCGTTCGATGGGCGCCGCGAACTTGCGCATCGCCGCCGGCAACTCCATGGCCGCGAGCACGTGCGCCGGTGTCGCCATCACCACGGCGTCCACGAGGCGCGAACGCGCCGCGCCGTCCTGTCCCGCGTCCACCACCCAGCGCGTGTCCTGACGGTGCACCAGTCGCACCGGACAGCCGAGCCTGAGCGTGCCCGCGAGCGATGCCTCGAGCGTGTCCGTGAGTGTCTGCATGCCGTCCACGAAACTGATGAGGCGTGCACGCATCGGCGCCGACGACGACATCAGATGCCCCTTCGTGTCGGCCGTCATCCCCGCCGTATCGTCGCCGTGCTCGCCACCGGCGAACTGCTTGCGCTGCATCATGAGCCCCTTCGACAGCGACCCGTGGCGGCGCTCCAGCTCGGCCACCCGCGGGAAGGCGTGAGCCATGCTCAGCGTCTCCGGATCACCGGCGAAAATGCCCGAGATGAACGGGTCCACGGCGTAGTCGAGTACTTCACGGCCCAGACGGCGCCGGACGAAGCTCGCCACCGACTCGTCGTCCTCCTGCGTACGCGTGCGCACGAGTGGCTCCAGCAACACACGGAGCTTCGCCTTGAACGACAGGAGCCCCGTACTCAACATGCTCACCGGCGTGAGCGGGAAGGGCATCAGACGCCCCTCGCGCACCACATACCGCCGGTTCGCGCCGGGATTGGCTTCCACCACATCGTCCTGCAGGTCGAGCTGCTGCAGCAGTGTTTCCACCGCGGGCGACGTGACGAACGAGTTCGGCCCGTGCTCGGCCAGAAACCCGTCCGCGTGTGTCGTGCGAATGGCTCCGCCCGCATGACCGCTTGCTTCGTACAGCGTGACGTTTACGCCGCGACGGCGCAGCTCCCACGCTGCCACGAGTCCCGTGATGCCTGCCCCAACAACAGCGACGGAGCGCTGGTCGCCTCCGTCGCCTTCAATCGGCGGCACGTTGTCGATCATGTCCGCAAGCACCCGCATGGTTCACGCTCCAGTGACGTCACCAACCCAGTCGCGTGGCTCAAGCATCCGCTGTAGCCGAGCTTCGAAGGAACCCGGAGAATACCGGGGGGCATACTGCCACATCGCCAACGGCGGGAGGCTCATGAGCACGCTTTCCACGCGCGCATTCGTCTGCAGGCCGAAGGTCGTGCCGCGATCGTGCACGAGGTTGAACTCCACGTACCGGCCACGCCGGACGAGCTGGAACTCACGCTCGGCGTCGCCGAACGCCTCGTCCCGCCGCCGATCGACGATGGGTTCGTACGCCTGGCGCAGCACACGGGCCACGTCGGTCACGAACGCCTGCGCGCTCTCGAAATCGAGGTGGTACGGCTCTGCCTCTGCCCGCAGATGATCGAAGAACACGCCACCGATGCCGCGCGCTTCGTTGTCGCGGTGCGTGTTCACGAAGTACTCGTCACACCACTTCTTGCACGTGGAATAGAGCCCAGTATGGTGCCGGTCGCACATGTCGCGCAGCGCCATATGGAAAGCCCGCGCATCGTCTTCGTGCGGATAGAACGGCGTGAGATCGGTCCCGCCGCCGAACCAGCAGTCGGTGATGTTGCCCGCCTCATCGGTGAGCTCGAAGTAGCGCACGTTGAGATGCACGGTGGGCACCTTCGGGCTGCGCGGATGCACCACGAGGCTCACGCCGGTGGCGAAGAAGTGCGTCGACCCCGTGGCTGCGCCGCGTCCGCCGAGTCGCTGGGCCGCCGCCGCCGGCAGCACGCCCATCACGGCCGACCGATTGATGCCGGCCTTTTCGAACGTCACCCCGTCGGTCATCACGCGCGCCACACCACCGCCGCCACCGGGGCGTTCCCAGCGGTCTTCGGTGAAGGTGCCGCCGCGGTCGAGACGACCGAAGAACGACGTGAGCTCGTCGTGCAGCCCGGCGATCCAGCGCGTGACATCGCTGCGCCGGTTCACGGCGGGCGCCGGCGCGGCCGCGCGGAGTTCGTCGGGATGGGTGGCGACGGTCATGCTATACCCGCCAGCTGCGAGAAGGGCGTCCGCGCCTGATGGGCGGCGATGCGCTCCTCCGTCCATTCCCACTCCTTCACGGCGTTGATGAAAGCGCGCGCGTGATCCGGCTTCATGTCCGGGAGAATGCCATGGCCCAGGTTGGCCACGTGTCCCACCGGTCCGAACGCCGCGATCATCTCGTGCGTACGGCGACGAATCTCGTCCGTCGGCGCGTACAGCGTGCACGGGTCGAGATTACCCTGCAACGCGACGTTGAACGGGTCCGTCTGCCGGCGGGCATCGTGCGGCGTGGTGTGCCAGTCCACGCCAATCGCATCGGCCTGCGTGGCCGCGGCGATTTCGCTCAGCGCCCACCCACCGCCGGGCGCGAACACGATGACCGGCACACCGGCTTCACGTGCGCGCAGCGCCGCCTTGGCGAGGTAGGGCAGGGCGAAGGTACGGAACTCGTGCGGGCCCAGTGCGCCGGCCCACGACTCGAACAGCTGCACCACCTGTGCACCGGCTTCCACCTGCGCCACGAGGAAGTCGCCCACGGCCGTGGCGAGCTTGTCGAGCAGCGCGTGCGCGAGCGCCGGCTGTTCGAAGAGCATCTTCTTGGCCACCGCGAACTGCTTCGTGCCTTTGCCTTCCACCATGTAGGCGGCCAGCGTCCACGGTGCGCCGGCGAAGCCGATGAGCGGGACACGGCCGTTGAGCTCGCGCTTCGTCATGCGAAGGGCGTCGAGCATGTAGCCGAGCTGCTCCTGTGGCACCACCGGATTGAGGCGCGCGAGATCGGCCGTCGAACGGATGGGCGACGGGAACTGCGGGCCGACGCCTTCGTCGAGGGTCAGATGCATCCCCATCGCTTCCGGCACGACGAGGATGTCGCTGAAGATGATGGCGGCATCCACGCCGACGAGATCGATCGGCTGCAGCGTGACCTCCGTCGCGAGTTCCGGCGTGCGGCACATCGTAAGGAAATCACTCTTCGCCCGTACCGCACGGTACTCGGCGAGATAGCGGCCAGCCTGACGCATCATCCACACGGGGGGACGTTCTACGCGCTCGCGGCGCAGCGCACGCAACAACAGGTCGTTCATAGCCAGGGGAGTGGCGGACTCGCGAGAGCCCGGGTGATCTCGGGTTGCCGTGGGTCGGGCAACTCGAATGGTAAAGCTACGACGGCGACGCACGGCCCGGAGGCGGTGCGTCGCCGTCTGCATCACATCAGTTGAAGTGCTGCGAGGCGACGAGCGGTGGCGTTTCGCGTGTGCCGCTGACCGCCGCGGCCGCCACGTTCGACGGTGTCGGCGATCCGGTCTTCGGCGTTGGTTTCCCCGCGGCCGCTGTCCCGTTGGCTTGGGCCGGGGCCACCGCGCGATGCGACCCGGTCCGGCGCATGTCCGACGCGCCCGCACCCGCACCACCGGCGGGGGCGAACATTTCGAGCAGCATCATCGCGTGCTGGTCGAGCGGTTCGCCGCGCTGCACGGCGCGACGCAGCGCCGCCATGGGACCGGCGAGCAGCTTCGCGACGATGCGCGACGCGGCCTTCTCCGCCACGCTGTCGTCCTTCGAGTGGAAGGCCACTTCACGGCGCGCCACATCTTCGAGCGCTTCACGCAACGGCTTGATCGCGTCGCGCGCCGGCATCGTGGCCAGCCAATCCATGAATGCGTCGGTCTCGCCAGCGCAGATCGTTTCCGCGTACGGCACGGCATCCTTGCGCATCACTTCGGCCGAGACCAACGGTTGATGCAACGTGTCGAGATCGATGAGCGTAATGCCCGTCTCCTCGGTGACCGCCGGATCGATGTTGCGCGGGACACTGAGGTCCATCATGAGCAGCGCGTAGCCCGTGGCGGCGCACGCTTCGCGCGCCCGGCGCAGCGACGCGGCTTCCACCACCGGCACTTCGCTGCCCGTGGCAACGATCACCACGTCGGCCATCGCGGCCTCGACATGCAGCGCATCCCACGCCGCCGCACGGCCACCCACCATGCCCGCCAGGCTCTGTGCGTTCTCGAAGGTGCGGTTCACCACGACGATGTCGCGCGCGCCAAGCTTGTGCAGCTGTTTGGCCGCCCGGGCGCCCGTCTTGCCCGCCCCGATCACCACGCACCGTGCATTCTCGAGATTCCCGAAGCGCTGCGACGCGGTGATCGCCGCCTCGGCGCCCACGGAGTTACGTCCGGCGGTCAGCGACGTTTCGGTCTGTACCCGCTTGCCTGCGCGCAGCGCGGTTTCGAACAGGCGATGCAGTACCGGACCCGCCGCCTGCCCGCGCGAGGCGCGCTTGTACGCGGCTTTGAGCTGCCCGAGAATCTGCCCATCACCCAGCACCTGCGATTCCAATCCGGAGGCGATGCGCACCACATGCTCGGCGGCATCGCGTCCCTCGCGGCGTGTTGCGGTGGTGAGCAACTGGTCGCCTTCCGACCGGGTGCGCATCCAGCGGCGCGCGAGCACTTGGACCGAGCGCTCGATAACATGGGGATCATCGCTGTCCACCCACGCATACAGCTCCGTGCGATTGCACGTGGAGATGAGCGCGGATTCGGTGATCACTTCGGTGCGCGCCGTGCGATACAACTGCGTGAGGCGTTCCTCGGAGAGGTG
The DNA here is from genome assembly GCF_044345575.1 of Gemmatimonas sp. Classification (GTDB taxonomy): domain Bacteria; phylum Gemmatimonadota; class Gemmatimonadetes; order Gemmatimonadales; family Gemmatimonadaceae; genus Gemmatimonas. The sequence goes on along the minus strand of NZ_JBIJAW010000178.1, from coordinate 1,704 downwards.
GAAGCGCTCACGGGTTGCCACATCGGCGTGGCGGAAGTCGATGGCGATCGAAATCAGCATCGGGGAGGGGATGCGGAGTCTGTGATCAGGCGGGCGCGAGCCCGGCCAGATGCGCCAGGTTCTTGAAGAAAATGCGCACGTGCGACATGGGCTTGGCTCGCACGAGCTGTTTACGCATGTATCCGTCGAACGTCAGTTGCTGCACATCCCGATCCCGGCAGATTGCGACGAAGCGTTCACGCCGGTTGTCGGTGGTGTACCAGAAGCTCTGCATCACATCGAGTACGAAGAACACGGGGCCGTGCAGGCGCATGAACCGCCGCCGCGCAGCGCGCAGCGCCGAGGCCTTGCCGGTCTGCAACGCCTCTTCCACGGCATCCGCCGCCAGACGACCACCGGTCATGGCGTAGAAGATGCCTTCTCCGCTCGCCGGCGCCACTACGCCGGCCGCATCACCCGCCACCACCACGTCCCGGCCATTGTCCCAGCGGGGCAGTGGCTTGATGGGAATGGGGGCGCCTTCGCGGCGGATCGTCTCCAGTCCGTCCATCCCGGTGTCCGCGCGCAGGCGGGCCACCGCTTCCTTGAGTCCGAACCCCTTCTGGAAGGTGCCGGTGCCGATGGAGGTGGTGGGGCCGTGCGGAAACACCCAGGCGTAGAAGTCCGGGGACAGCGGGGCGTTGTAGTACACATCGACCCGGTCGTGGCCGAACACATCGCTGTCGCGGTGCGGCGACTTCACGATCTCGTGGTACGCGAAGACATGCTTCGCCTTGTGCGATCCCGGAATGCACTGGCGCGCCACCGGCGACAGCGCCCCGTCGGCGCCGATGACAAACCGGGCGCGCACGTAGCGCGTCGCGCCGTGGCGCGAGCGCCCTTCAGTGTACGTAATGATCGCCGTGCCATCGGCGTCGCGCGAAAACTGGGTGAAGGCGCCCGTTCGGCGCACCACGCCCGACTGCGCCGCCCGTACGCGCAGCCATTCGTCGAACGTGTCACGGTCGACCATGCCCACGAAGCCATCGCCCACCGGGATGTCCACCTTCTTGGCGGTGGGCGAGATCACGCGGGCGGTGTTCACGCGCGCGACCAGCAGCGAGGGCGGAATCTTGAAATCGCGCAGCAACTGCGGGGGCACCGCACCGCCACATGGCTTGGTGCGCCAGGCCCGGTCGAGCAGCAGCACCTTGCGACCGGCACAGGCGAGCTCGTGCGCCGCCGTGGCGCCCGCGGGGCCACCACCCACTACGACCACATCGAACAGCTCGCCGTCTTCCACCGGCATCGCGCGTTCGAGCTGGGTGAGCCGTTCGTTCTCGAGCGATTCGTTCACTGGCCCGTTCTCCATGTCGCTCATTGAATGACCGCCTGCAGCATCTCGCCGCGCTGACGGAACACATCGTTGGCCCGCTCGCTCGACGCGCTGCGGAGGGCGAGCCACGCCGAACCACCAAAGAGCAGGGCCTGCACGGCGAACACTGCCAGATAGCCGCGTAGCGGCGACTCGAGCACGGCGCGCGCCAGATCCACACCGGCGGCGCCCGACATCGTCCCGATGGCGTAGGCCAGCGCCTGTGCGGCGCCGAACACGCCGAGCCGCAACCCGGCGCGGCCGTCCGTCTTGTCGCCCGTGAGCGCCATCATGGAGCCGATCGCGCCAATGGCGAAGACGCCGTTGGACAGGCCGAGGAGCACCACGAT
>NZ_JBIJAW010000023.1:0-21241 GCF_044345575.1 Gemmatimonas sp. | reverse complement strand
GCGCGCAGATCGGCCGCCGAGAGATCGGCGCTACGCACCACCACCGACCCGCTCACCACGCCGTCGATCGCGGGGGCGGTGGGCACGAGACGCCGCACCGACCGCAAGTCGATCTGCGCTCGGCTGGCGGTGAGATTCCAGGCGCGGGGACGCACACCGAAGCCGAGCATGCCGCTCAGGCGCAGCTTCGAAATGGCGTCACCACCGCGTATGGTTTCGTCGAGGAAGCGCGCGTCGAGCGTGTCCACACGGAAGGCCGTGAGCGCCCCGCCCTCGCGCGCCACGAGCCGGCCGGTGAACACGCCGCGCACCTCCGGCGGCAGCGCCTCGTAGCTCAACCGGCGCGCGAGCTCGCTGCGCAACGGCATGAACTGCAGATCAACGCCATGCAGCAGCAGATCGGCCGGGCGCACCGTCACCGCGATATCGCCACGCACGCGCGACGCCCCGCTTTGCACGTCGAGCTCCGACAGCGCGTATTCGGCATCGTACGCATCGGCCAGTGTGCGCATGCGCACCGTGGCCGTTCCACGCCCGTCCCGGGGCATCACGTCCCACACCCACGCCAGATCGCGGAGGCCAGCATCGGCCTTCACCAGCACATCGTAGCGCACCGGTCCCGGCTGGTACCACATAACCGTGCCCACGGCCGTGCCCTGCGAGTCGGGGAGTCGCACCTCACGCAGATCGAGCATCAGCGAGTCGCCGGTCCATGCCACACGCCCGCGTGCCTGCCGCACCGGTATCGGCGGATCGGAAAGGACCCCCCGCAACGTGTCGAGCACGAGCGACGCGGGCCGCTTCTGCACATCGACGAGCACGACGTCGTGAGCCCGCACGCGATCGAGCGTGATGCGGCGGCGCTCGAACAGACGACCGTCGGCCAGCCGCTCGAGGTCGTGCAAACTGTCACGTACCGCGATCACGCTGTCGCGCGCCGCCCCCGCGAACACCGGATGCGGGGACCACGGCGCACGCGTGGTGATCGCACCGTCGTCGAGCAGCAGCGAATCGATGCGCACGTCATCGCCAAAACGCACCCCCGTGTGGGGCACCGACACTGCGGTATCGCCCGCAATGATGTGCGCGAGGTTCCAGGGCCGCCCGGGCGATTCCTGCCGCAGCGTCACGGTCACACCGGACAGCACGACGCGCTTCAGGTGAATCACGCGTCGGTACAGCGCGCGCACATCGAGCGTCCCTACCACGCGCGTGGCGGTCACGACCGGCACACCGGCCGTATCAACCAGCGCCACGTTTTCCGCGACCACCCGCCCCGGGCTGATCTCGCGTAACGTGCCGACACGCAGCGCCCCGCGTCCACCGAACACCCGGTTCGCGCTGCCGATGAGTGTCGACAGCAGCCAGCGGCGCCCCGCCTCGGTACCGGTGGCCACCACGTAGCCGAGGCTCACGCCGCCGCCCATGCCGAGCACGATGGCGGCGACCCACCAGAAGCGGCGCTGCCGTGGCGACATGGGGCGGGTCATCAGAACGCCTGCCCGAGGCCGAAGTGGAAGACGAGCCGCGAGAGCACGTTCTTCGAGGGCGGCGGCGAGAACGTCGCCGGGCAGGAGAAGACGCTCGAGTAGTCGCCCACCGCGTTCGATACCCGTGGGCTCGCGCAGAAGATCCCCGAGCCCTCGGCATCGGTGGTCGGCGAGAAGTACAGCGCGCGCCCCGCCCGCAGGCCGTACGGACGGTAGCCGATGTCCACGCGGAACGGACCGAGCGGTGTCACCAGACGCAGCCCCAGCCCAGGGGTGTAGCGCATCGACGACCAGCTGAAGCGGTCGGAGCGGGTTTCCCACAGCGCTCCGGCATCCACGAAGGCGGCGAACTGCAGCTGTTCGGCCACGACGCGGAAGCCACGACGCCATTCGAGATTCCCCACCAGCATCGCGGTCCCGCCACGCGGCACAGCGCGTCCGTCCGCGTTGGCGACCACTTCGTACGCAGATCCATCGCCACCGGCGGGCTGCACTCTGGTGACGACGTAGTCGACGGCCCCGAGCAGGTTCTGCTGGTAACCGCGCACCGAGTTCTGTCCGCCCACGAACAGGCGTTCCTGCTGCGGAATGAGCGGAGTGCCGTCGACGAGCTCCGCGCCGGGCGCGAAGGCGCCGGCGGCCTGCAGCCGCCCACCGATCACGCCACCGAACAGACGACCGAAGCCCGCCCATTCGCCGGTGGTGCGCGTGAAGCGCACCGTGCTCACCAGTTCCGAGACCGTTTCGCCCACGCGCACCTCGCCGCGCACCCGCCAGCCACGCGAGGGGCTGGTGAGATCGTTGGTGCGGTCGTGCGCCGCCGACGTGCTCACGATGCCCACGCCACGCCCGAAGGCCGAGAGCACCAACTCCTCCGGGCGGCACAGGCCGAAGCGCGTGCACGAGACGACCGGGTCGGTGGTGGTCTTGCCGTTCTCGTACTGAAATCCGGCGGTGCCCGCGGTGCGCACACTGAACTGCCGGGAGACTTCAGCCAGGGCGCCGATGGCCGTTTCGCGCAGAAAGGCGTAGGGCTCGCCGCGACGCTCGCTGTACACGGACAACAGCGGCACAACCGGCAAGCCGAACAGGCGCGAATTGGTGAGCGTGGTGCCCACGTAGTAGTTCACGCGCTGGCTGAAGGGATCGTCGCGCAGCGCCTGCGAACACAGGGCGGGCGCGAAGTCGGTGGGCGCGCCGATCCCGAGTTTGGACGCCCGCATGGACAGCTCGACGCGGCGCCCAACCCCGAGAAATCCGCGATCGTTGATACGCCCCTGCGCCCGGATGCAATCCTGGGTGGCCCAGCCCAGCCCCACCCGGGCGCTGCGCGTCCGCGCTTCCGCTACGGCGATGCGGAGATCGATCAGGCTGTCGGTGTGCGCGGCCGAGGAGACCGTATCCATGAGCACGAGGCGAAACGCCTCGCTCCGATAGAGCGCCCGCTGGGCATCGAGCATGGCCGACGCGCGGAACCCCTCGCCCGGATCGATGTGCACGAGCCGAGCTACGTCAGCCGAGTCGACGCGGGGGCGGCCGGTGGTCACCGGCAGAATGCTGACGGCGACGTTGCCGATGCGGAGACGCGGCCCCGTGTTGAACGCGAGCTCGAGACGTACGCGCGCCGTGGTCGTGTCGATGCGGATGCGGCTCACCGGCATCGCCGCGCGGGCGAATCCGGCATCGCGCAGGCGCGTCACCACCGCAGCGACCGTGGTATCCACACGGGTGCGGTCGAAGCGTTTGCCTTCGAGACCGCGCAGCGCACTTTCGTAGGGACGCCGGCCATCCAGTGGTGCCGGCATACCCTGCATCACGATCGTATCGAGGATGGCTTCACGGCCGGGCGTGATGATAAAGCGGATACGGGTCCCGTTCGCCGCGCGCGCGATGTCAGCGGCGACGGTGGCCTGAAACCATCCCGCCTGCCGATGCAGGATGGCGAGCCGCAGGGCATCACGGCGCACTTCGAGGGTATCGACGCACGGCGCCGTCCCCACGTGCAGGACGCGGCCGGCGAAGCTCGGCTGCCGCGTGACGACGTTCGCGGCCATACTCAGCGCATCGAAGTGCGGACTCCCGTCGAATGACACCGAGCGGATGCGGCCCGCCGGTTCACAGCGAACGGCCCGCTGCGCGCCAAGCACGGCTGGCGTCATCACCGCCCCGAGCGCCGTCGCCGCGACGGCGGTCACGGTGAGGGCGGTCGCCGCGTAGGCGGTCATGACGCACCCACGCGTCCATTGGCGGGAAACACTCGTCAGCACTGACATCCTTGTCGAATGTAACGCGGCACCCTCCCGATCGTGGAATGCACCGTCACGGCGTACGAGGGATGGCAGGTGGGGACCACGTCTGCCCGGGGGTTAGAACTTGTGCGCGCCCTCCGTGGTTCATGTATCGGGCATACATTCATCCGTGATTGCCTTCGCCTCAGCTCGCTTGTCGTTTTCCGTCCGCTCTGGAGCACTCCCCATGTCACTGGTACCGGTTCTCGTTACGGCGGCCTTGCTCGCTGCCGCCCCCGTCGACAGCACGCCGCGCATCGCCGCGCCGGGACCGCTGGTGGCACCGGTCGCGCTCTCGCTCCCCATCGCGAGCACCGACACGGTGCGGCCGCGTCGAAAGGCGGTGACATACAGCGATGGCTACGCCCGGCGGGTGACGATTCACAAGACGCTCAGCTGGGCCATGCTGCCGCTGTTCGCGCTGTCCTATGCGTCCGGCGATCAGTTGCTCCAGAAGGGCGATGAGGCGCCCGGCTGGGCCCGATCGGTTCACCCGTATGCGGCCGGGGGCACCGCGGTGCTGTTCGGCGCGAACGCCGTGACCGGCGTGTGGAACCAGTGGGAGGGGCGCAAGGATCCGAACGGCCGCAAGCGCCGGCTGCTGCACGGCGCGCTATTCATGGCGGCAAGCGGTGGGTTCGCCTACGCCGGCAGTATCGCCGACGAAGCGGAGGAGAATGGCGACAAGCGTCGCCTGCACCGGAACGTGGCCATCGGCTCGATGAGCCTCTCGACGGCCAGTTGGCTGCTCATGCTCGTGAAGAACTGAGTCGATGCTGGAAACCCTCACTACGCTCACGCAGCCCTGGGCCGACTACTACGCGGAGAGCGCGTGGCTCCCCACGGCCCTCATCGCGCTGCACGTGCTCGCCCTGTTCGTCGGCGGCGGGATCGCGCTCGGGGCCGACCGCCGCGTGCTGCAGTCGACGCCCGGCCACCGCGACGCGTATCTCGCCACGGCAGCCGACCTCAAGGCGACGCACGGCATCGTGATCGGCGCGCTTGTTCTCACGAATCTGAGCGGCCTCGCGCTCTTCACGTCCGACGTCGGCACCTTTTGGGGCTCGCGGGTATTCTGGGCAAAGATGGCCACGCTGGTGGTGCTGATCCTCAACGGCGTCCGCATGCGGGCCACCGAAGCGCGGCTGCTTCCCAACGCCGGGAGCGCCGTCGAGACGGGGAGCGCCGGCGCGGAACTCACCGGCGCGGAACTCGCCGGCCCATACGCGACGCTGCGCACGCATGCGTGGGTGAGCGTGTTGGGGTGGTGCCTCATCGTCGTCCTCGGCGTAGTCGTCGCCAACATCTGACGCGTGCCCACGCCTTCTGATCGAGCGGAGATTCTCGTGCATTCAGACGATTCATCGTCACCCTGCGGTTCATGCAGCGCCCGTCGTGAATTCCTGCGACAGACCTTTACCGCCGGGGCGGCTCTGGCTGGGCTGTCCCTGCTGGGACCGGTGCGCGAAATCGCCGCCCTCGAGCCGCGGGCCAGTGGGCGCGGGCCGGTGAAGTACGCACTGCCGGCGGCCGATGGTGTATCCATCGACACGACGAACGAAGTCATTCTCTGCCGGCATGCCGGCGAGGTCTATGCGTTCGCGTTGTCCTGTCCGCACCAGAACACGGCGCTCAAGGTGCTGCCCAAGAACGCAGGGTTCCAGTGCCCGCGACACAAGTCGAAGTACCAGCCCAACGGCACGTTCATCAGCGGGCGGGCCACACGGAACATGGACCGCCTGCAGATCACCCGCGACGGCGCCACGATTTCGGTGGACCCGGACATCGCGTTCGAAAGCGACAGCGATCCCGCGCGCTGGGCCACGGCGCTCATCAAGGTTTGATCTCACCCTTTGCGATTGCGGAGCGTCCCCATGTCGACCTGTTCCTCCTGTTCCCGTCGTGATTTCGTCGCCACCGGCGCGATGGCGGCGGTGGGGGCCTTTCTCGCCGCCTGCGGTGGTGAGGACGACTCGCCCACCTCGCCGGGCGCCGTGAACCTGAGCGTCACGCTGGCCAACTTTCCGGCGCTGGCCACGGTGGGGGGGATCGCGCGGGTGACCACCTCAGGGACGCCCGTGGCCGTGGTGCGCGTGGATGCCGGCACCTACCGGGCCTTCTCCATGGTGTGCCCGCACCAGGGGACGACCGTGAATATCAGCGGGGCGGGCTTCCGTTGTCCCAATCATGGCGCGACGTTCAATGCCAACGGCGCATGGACCGGTGGAGAGCGTACCTCCGGCCTGTCGGAGTTCAGGGTGAGCTCCAACACGTCCGCCGGTACCATCACGATCACGAGTTGACCGTCATGCGTCCCACCCGTTCCGCGTTCTCCGCCGGGGGCATGCTCCCGGCGTTGTGCGTTTCCCTCCTTGCGGCGGCGCCCTCCACCGTCGCCGCCCAGGCCAAGCCCGCCAAGCCCACGCCGCTCGAAGCGGGGATGGACAAGCTGGCGCAGCACCCCACCGTCGCCGCCGCGTTCACTGCGCTGCAGAGCGACAACGCCTGGACGCTCGATCAGCAGGCGTCCATCTGTCAGATTCCCGCGCCGCCGTTCAAGGAGCAGGCGCGCGCCGCCGAATACGCCAAGCGGTTCCGTGACCTTGGGGTGCAGAACGTGCGCATCGACAAGGAAGGCAACGTGATCGGCGAGATTCGCGGCGCGAAGCCCGGTCCCACCCTCATGCTGGCCGGCCACCTCGACACCGTGTTCCCAGAGGGCACCGATGTGCGGGTGAAGCGCGAAGGCACGAAGCTCATCGCCCCCGGCATTGGCGACGACTGCCGCGGCCTCGCCGTGGTGCTGTCGGTGGCCCGTCAGGTGATCACGCAGAAGATCCCGTTCAGCGGCAAGCTGCTCGTGGTCGGCAACGTGGGTGAAGAAGGCCCCGGCAATCTGCGCGGCATGCGCGCCATCTTCGGCGGCCCCATGCGCGACTCCATCGACATGTTCATCTCGGTGGATGGCACCGGCTTCGGCGTGACCAACGGCGGCGTGGGCAGCAACCGTTATCGCGTGCATTACAAGGGCCCCGGCGGCCACAGCTACGGCGCGTTCGGCATGCCGAACCCGATGCACGCGATGGGCCGTGCCATCGCGAAGATCGCCGACCTCGAGGCGAGCACCACCCCCAAGGTGACGTTCAACGTGGGCATCGTCTCCGGCGGCACGTCGGTGAACTCGATCCCCTTCGAAGCGATCATGGAAGTCGATCTCCGCAGCGAAACGTCGGCCGCGCTCGCGGAAATCGACGCTCGCCTGCAAAAGGCCCTCCGTGAAGCCGTGACGGAGGAGAAGGCGCGCTGGCCGAAGAGCAACGCGGCGCTGACGCTGGTGGTGGATACGATGGGATTGCGTCCGGCGGGCACGACGCCCGACACGACGTTCATCGTACGCACCTCGCTGGCGGCCGCCCGTACGATGAACGTGTACGCCCCGCTCACCATCTCGAGCACCGACGCCAACATCCCCATGAATCTCCGCATTCCTGCCGTGACACTCGACGGCGGCGGCGTGGGGCGTGGCGCGCATTCGCTCGACGAGTCGTACGACGATCGCACGGACGGCTACAAGGGCCCGCAGTGGGTCCTGCTCGTGGTCATGGGTTTGCTCGGCGCGAAGTAAGCCGTGCCGTCGTCAGTCTGAGACTGCGCAAAGAAGACTGAAGACCGAAGACTGAAGACTGAACGCTCCCCGCAAGATCACGCGATCTCGCGGGGAGCTTTCAGTTTTCGGCTTTCAGCTTTCGGTTTTCGGTTTTCAGCTCTCAGTTCTCAGCTCCCCGCAAACAGCGACGCCACGTCATTCGCGTCGAGACGGTCAACCGTCGCCAGCCCCGCACGTCGGGCGGCCTCGCCGAGTAGTTCATCGGCACGCAACCCCGCCGCGCGCATCTCCCGCAACGACGTATCGTGCGTCGCCTTGCTCAACTTGCTGCCATCGGGATGTACGAGCAGCGTGTGATGCAGGAAGCGAATGTCGCGCGTCCGCCCGAGGAGCGACGCCAGCTGCAGCTGGCGCCCGGTACTCGCCAGCAGGTCCTCGCCGCGAATCACCACGTCGATATCGTGTGTGATGTCGTCGACGACGACGGCGAACTGGTAGGTCCACTGGGCGTGGCGATCCCGCGCGAGCAGATCGCCGCACTGCTGCTGTGGCGTTTGCGTGAGTGCCCCGAGGCGGAGGTCCACGAAGGAGAACGGCGCATCGTCGAGGCGCACGCGACGCGCGAACGTTTCCTCGGCCGGAACACCCACGTGGCGGCAGGTGCCGGGATACCGCGGCTCCTCGCCCGGGCGGTGCGGCACCACCTGCGCGATGTCCCGTCGCGTGCAGCGACAAGGATACACGAGGCGTCGTTCCTCGAGTCTGTCGAGGGCGGCGCGATAGCGCGCATCCTGATTGGACTGCCGGGCCGGATGCGTGTCGCTGTCGTCGCGAAACGACGAGAGGTCATACACGTCAGGCGCGAGTCCAAGCCATTCGAGATCGTCGAGAAGCGCCTGCTCGTACTCCGGGCGACAGCGCGTGCGGTCGTGGTCCTCGATGCGCAACACGACGGCACCACCGAAGGCCCTCGCGATGCCCCAGACGTGCAGGGCGTTCACCAGATGACCGAGGTGCAGATACCCGGTGGGCGCGGGCGCGAAGCGGGTGCGCCAGCCATGCGCAGGCAAGCCTGCGGACAACCGCACGGGCAACGTGGAGCGCCAATCATCGGGCGTACGCATGCCACACGGTAGCCGCAGGGCGGACCAGCTTCAATGGTTCGCCGAATGGGCCGCGTACCAGTCTGCGGGGAGGGACGCGTGCACACGGAGATCGCCGAGGAGGGTGAGGGCACGGGGGAGCGCCGCATGGCCCAACGCTGTCCTTGGTGTCCTCACCTTGCTTTGTGATCTCGGCGTGGACGCGTTTCCCGCCAAACGAGACCGTCGATCCGTCGGCTGTACGATGTGTCAGGCGTGCAGCACGGCCGACTGGGGTGATGCGATGTCTCTTGTGATGCTCACCGACGGCGCGAACGACCGGATCGGGCCCACTTCCGATAGCAGTTGCGCGATCGTCGTTTGCTCGAAGCGCGCCGCCGCATGCCCGACGATCGCATTCCACCGGGCATGCACCGCACACGGGTTCTGCGCGTCACAGGCGCGATTGCGCAGCAGGCACGCCGGCGTGCGGGCGTGATCGTCGAATGGCGCGACGATCCGTGCCAGCGTCAGGCTGTCGGGCGCGACGGCGAGCGTGAACCCGCCGGCGGCACCCCTCGCGCTGTGCACGACACCCGCCTTGGCGAGTGCATTGAGGGTCTTCGCGAGGTAATTGCGCGGGGCCCCGAGTTCAGCGGCAATAGCATCTGCCGAAAGGGCCTTGGTGCCATTGTGGCGCGCGAGGAGCAACACGGCGCGCACGGCATGTTCCGCAGTGGCTGAGAGCATGGCAGATCCGGAAGAAGACGGTACAAACCTCACGGTGCACTGAGATTCGTCGTTTTCTTGCCGATCCGAAGTCGGGAAAGGCGTGGAATTTCCCCACCGGAACCTGACACCGACGTCCGGTAATCCCGCACACGGCCATCCATCGCCGTGCGCTCACGCCCCCTTCGCTCAGGGGCCGCCGCGCGTGCGCAGGCTATCCGGTTCGAACAGGCGCGGGTCCGCCCAGCCGCTGATGTCCGGCGAACGCACCTGACGCCACCCGGCGCGACCGGTGCCGAGCATGGCGCGGGCCGCCGGCTTGATGACGCCCACCACCTGTCCACCGCGGCTGGCGTCGGAGCGCACGTTCACCCAGGTGCGAGCCACGGCCGGCGTCCACTGGATCTCGTCGGGCATGCCGGCCGCCGGGATTGCACTGGCAACTGAGCCCCCCGTGGAATCGCTTGGCGCAGTCGGCGTGGCAGAGGCCATGGAGGGAGCGGCCACGACGCCGTTGCCGGTCGGGGTCCCCCGCGCGTCCCCCGTCGTGGGGAGCGGTGCCGCGATGCTCACGAGCGAGCGTGACGTCCCCACGGCCTCCTTGAGTTGCGGGGCCAGACGCCACACACCGCCGGCAGCCGTCACCATGAGCGCCACCGCTGCCGCCGTCCGCCACACACTGCGATCCAGCCGCAGCGACGAGAGCGACGCCAGCGAGAATCCCATCCCCTTTACGTCACCGCACCAATGACACTGCGCATCGACGCGATGCATGATGCCGCAGGAGCGACACCGCTTCAGCTTGGCGCGCTCACCACGCGCATCGAGCAGATTGAAGGGGTGCGCACACTTGGGGCACTGCGACGCGGCGACGAGCGCCTTGGAACCACACTTGGTGCAGCGGAGATAGGCCATGGGAGGACCGGCCGGGGACAGAAACGAGGGCGGACAGGGTGCCGGGCAGGCGGACGATGGAGTAACGCGTAACGATTGGGCACTGCGCGCGTTCCCGCTACGTGTCAGCGAGCAAGCTCATCAAATAGTTGCGATTTCGTGATTTAGGGATACACACATGCAGTGTGCTTCATGATTTCGGGTGCCCACGCCATTCGCCGGGGGACCGCGCGGATGCACGAAGGGGGCAGCGCCTTTCGGCGCTGCCCCCTTCGTGCTCTCGATCTTCAACCAGCAGACCAGCGGGCACGATCGCAAGTCGTGCCGTACCCGCTGCCCGGCGTTACGGGTTGCGATCCGTGCAGCCCTTGAACTCCGGATTGTTCGTCTCCGCCTGCACGACCGGCAGGTTCACGTCCTTCCCGTAGTTACCACCCTTGTAGTGGACACCCTGCGGAAAGACCGTGGCTTCGGTACGACCGTACTGCTTGATGAGCCGGCGCATGTCCCCCAGCCGCTGGCCGCGGCTGAACGTCCAGAACGCCTTTTCGCGGAAGTGCGCGTTCACGCGTGCGACGTCGCTCCCCGGATCCGAGAGTGCCGCCATCGCCGCCGGCTGGATGTCGCCGAGCCGCGGCGGGGTCGCGCGCAACGTGTTGTGGATGCTGAGCCACTGGGTGGTATTGCCGGCGCGAAGCGCCGCTTCGGCCTCGATCATGCGCGCATCGATGCCGTTGGCAACGTCCACCGGCGTAAGCTGACCCCACATGGCGGTGATGCGGGCATACGTCTGCCCGTCCTGGCCGTTGATGGCACCCGACGTCGGGATCGTCACCGGCAAACGCGGGTCACGCGCCGACGCGAAGGGAATGGCGTTCGCCACGCGAATGTTGCGTGAGTTCCCTTCGACGCTGTCACCAACACTGTACCGACGCGAGCTCAGCCCCTGCCCCCAAATTGTGTTCGTGCTCGTGTTGAGGGAGAAGGTGTGCTGGTAGACGAACGACGTGGGAACGGCCGCCACCAGCGCCGCCGCCTGCGTGAATTCGCCTAGCGCGAGATGCACACGACCCCGGGCGACGCGAATCGCGCGGTTCATGAGTACACTCTGCGCATCGGTCCCGTTGGCGAACGTGAGCGCCGTGTCGAGCGAGGCGGCCGCGTACTGGAACACCACCTGCGTGCTCTTCGGCGTTTCGAACTTGGGATCCACCGAGAACACGTTGCCCAGCGGGATTCCATTACAGAAATCGCTGCCCAGCTGCAACTCGGCAAAGCCGCGCGCAAGGTACATCTCGGCCCGCAATGCTCGCGAGGACGGACTGTACTTGGTCAGCGCCTCGATCGCCTCGTTCGCCCGGGTACGCGTGCGGTACAACTGACGCAGCATGCCGGTGATGGACGAGTTGAAGTCCTGGATCACACGCTGGTCGGTTTCGTCGTTCTGGATGAACGTAGAGCTCGTCGACCATTCGTCGGCCAAGAGCCCGCCGAACAACCACGTGCTCTCACCGCCGCCCGTGATGGAGCGGAAGGTACCAATGGTACCGTTGGCGAGGGCCACCGCACCGTCAGCGTTGACGATGTCGTTGGGATTAATGATGTCGGGATCGGTCACCCCGAGCAGGCGATCGTTGGCCGTTTGGCACGCCGTGAGGGAGAGCGCCAGTGCCGCCGCGGCAGCACTGAGCGCGCGTGACCGCCGGCCCAGAAAGCGATAGGTAGTCATGGGTCGGTGTATCCTCAGAATCCAATGTTGAGACGCATGATGAAGTAGCTCGGCGGCCCCACCGTCTGGAACTCGCTGGGAGCTTCCGTTCCGTCGTTCGTATTGAAGCCCGACTCCGGATCGGTGCCGCGGTACTTGGTCCACAGCTTGAGGTTACGCGCGGTGACCACCGCCGACAGCGAGCGGCCGCGGAGCAGACGCTTGGCCATGTCGTTGGAGAACGTGTACTGCAGCGAGGCTTCGCGAAGACGGACGAACGCACCGCTCTGGAAGAAGCCATCGAGCGTGCGGGCCGCATGCTCATTCGCCGCGATGTTCGTGGCCTGGTCGATGAAATCGGCCTTGAGATCGTTACGACCGGCGCAGTTCGGGCGCGTGCAGCGGATGCGTTCCGTGTTGTTGTACCACTTGCCGCCGCTGCGCCAGTCCCACATGGTCTGGAACCGCAGCTTCTTGCTGAACAGGTCAACGCCGTTGGTGAGCGTCGTCATGTAGCGCGGCGTGGCGTACCCGCGGAAGATCGCCGAGTCGCCGACAAAGACTTCGTTGCGCGCCGCATCGGCGAAGTAGGTGAGCAGGCCGTCACCGTTCTTATCCTGCCAGCCGGTGATGGGACGCGCCCACAAGCCTGCGATCGGATAGCCGGCCACAATGCGCGTCGTGGTACCGAGCTGCGGCGGCGTGTTCCCGAGCGAGACCACCTTGTTGTCGTTGGCCGACGACGAGATGTTCACGTCCCAGCCGATCGCGTCGCGCTGCAGGAGCTGCGCGTTGACCGAGATTTCGACACCGGAGTTCTTCACCGAGGCGAGGTTGCGCAGCTGCGAGGCCACCGAGCCGAACGACGGCGGCAGCACGGCGCTGTACAACGCGTCCGTCGTGATCTTGCTGTAGTAGGTGACATCGAGCGACAGACGCTGGTTCAGCATCTGCGTTTCGAAGCCCATCTCGTGCTCAGCCGACCGCTCCGGCTTGAGATCGGGGTTGCCGAGCGCCGCCTGCGTGATGGTGGGCTGGTCGGCGTTCGACACGCTGGTGATACCGGCTGAGTAGAAGCGAAGCGCGTCGTTCGGGCCCGGCTGCACGCCGGACTGACCATAGGCGTAGCGCAGACGCATGGTGTTCACCCAGCTGGGGGCGCGCCACCAATCTTCTTCGGAGATCAGGTACGAGGCCGAGGCCTTGGGGTACACGATGCTCTGGAAGTTGGTACCGAACGCCGAATTCTGGTCACTACGCACGGCGGCCGTGAGGAAGAGGCGGTCACGCCAGGCGAGCGCCTGCTCGATGAAGGTACCAAAGGTCTTCTGACGCGTGGTGCCCTCAGCGACGCTCAACTGCGTGCCGGACGCCACGTTCTGCGAACCCGGCGCGAGCTGGTTCGAGCCCGTCGAAGCGCTCGTGAACTGGTAGCCGATGTACTGCGCGCCCACCGTGGTCTTGTTCTGGAAGCCCAGGAAGTCGTAGGTGGCGGTGGCGCCGGCGTCGACCGTGACGTTGTTGATGTACACGCGGTTGAGACCGCGCGAGCCGAGGCGCGTAGTGGCTGTGAGCGGCGGTCCTTCACCGCGCAGCAGGATGTTCTCGTCGTTGCGGCCAGTCCAGTCGTTACCGACGGTGGCGCGTGTGGAGAGCCACGACGTGGGGCGGTAGTTGGCCTGACCGGACCAGATGAAGCGATTCACTTCCTGGGCCGTCTTTTCCTGCCACATGTAGCCGGGCGTCCAGGCGCGGTAGCCGTTGAGCGCCGTGCCGAGGCCGGTGACGGTCCCGTTGTTGCGCGTGCCGGGGCCGCCGAACAGGTGCGACCCGAGGCCAGCCGTCGCGTTGGACTCGAGCGAGTAGCGCTGCGCCACGTTGATGAAGTTCGTGCTCATGCCAAGATCGAACTTCGGGCTGATCGTCGCGTTCACGTTGGAGCGGAGCGAACGACGTCCCATCTGATTCGGACGCGACGTCCACGGATAGATCTTGAGGCCCGTGGAGTCCATGCGCTCACGCTCGAACTCCGGCAGGCTCATCACGCCCACTTCGAGTTCGTCTTCCGCCGACACGAAATAGCGCACCGCTTCGGTTCCGCCAGACACCTGCACACCCACCTGACGGCGCGGGGACGTCTTGAGCGGGGTGAGGTCCTTCTCGTCGAAGATGTTGAGGGAGCTCGTGGAGTCGGCCGCGCACTCGCCCGTGCCCACACGCTGCAGGTTGCAGAACGCGCGCGACGATGCGGTTTCGCCCGGGCGCTTGCCCCAGAGCGAAAAGGCTGCCGGGTAGTAGTTCCGGTCGTACACCGTGCCACCTTCGGTATACACGCTCCAGCGGGCGGCGCCGGCGCGCCCCTTCTTGGTGGTGACGAGAATCACGCCGTTAGCGGCGTCGGTGCCATACAGCGTGGCGGCCGAAGGCCCCTTCACGATCTCGATGCTTTCGATCTCTTCAGGATTGAGGTCACCGACGCGGCTCGGCGAGTTACCACCGGTGCCGCCGCCGCTGCCCGTGACCGTCGAAAAGCTGCCCTGATTGCTCGTCATGCGGATACCGTCGATGATCCAGATCGGCTCGTTGTTCAAGCTGATCGAGTTGATTCCACGGATACGGATGCGGGCACCGGTGCCGGTCTGCGTCCCGCTCGTGACGGTGACGCCGGGGGCGCGCGAATTGAGGAGGTCGTTGAGGTTGCCCAGCGGCGCCGACTCAGTGACCTTGGCGGCGTCGATATTGGCCGTCGCGTTGCCGATTTCGACGCGACGCTGTTCGCCGGTCGCCGTCGTCACGACCGCGGCGAGGTTCACCGCCGCCGTGGTGAGCGCCACGTTCAGCGTGGTCGCCTGCCCGGCCGCGATGGTGATGGGCTTTGACTGCTCCGTGTAGCCGACCCGAAGCACCCGCGCCGTGTAGGAGCCGGGATTGATGGCCCGCAGCGTCAGTTTGCCTTCGGCGGTCGTCTGCCCCGCGATGGTGGTGCCCACGAGAAACACACGGGCGGCTTCAACGGGTCGCTGATTGGCCGCGTCGGTCACCGTGACCGTCAGCGAACCAGGCTGTTGCGCTTGGGCTGTTGGACCAGCGAGGGCAAGAAGCCCCGCCAGCGCCAACAGTGGGCGCCACGAGTGGAGCATGGGCAAATCTCCGAGAGGGGGTGAGGAGGGACTACGGTGCAACCGGGCACGTGTGGAGGGTCCCGGGGTGCAGGTCGCACAACGTCGACACGCACCGCATGGAGGCAACAGGACGAATCGTCCTGACGTCACTCTCGTCCCGCGTACGTGCCGACTGCCGCCGCCGTTGGGCGACTCGACCCGAACGTAAGCATCAGTTCCAACATTCGCCATGCAACGCACGTTCCCTTGGCAGGCCCACGTCCGCGCATTTCGCCTCCTTCATTTTTGCTCGCCGCGCCCGCCGTGTCCCCCACCGGTTCCGCTCACCCGCGCCTGTTGCTCCTCGGTGCCGCCGCCGTCCTGGCGGCCTATGGCGCCGGCTACAGTCGTACGAGTGAGGCGGCCGAGGCGCTCGCGGTCCGCAGCAGCGGACGACGTCGCCCACCACCTCCGTTGCCGGATGACGCCGCAGCGCGTCGGGATGGCGCGACCGAGCCATCCGGTATGACATCGCCATCGGATGTTTCTGAAAACCGCGCTGCGAGTGGCGCCAATACCACTGGCGACGTGAGCGCCGCTTTACCCGCGATACAGGAGAGCGTCGACGCACGTGCGTCCACATCGCCGCCCTTGCCCTCCCGCGTGGACGGCTCCGTGGCGGTGGCAGGGATGAGCAGTAACGCCGTCGCGGCGGGAACCGCGCCGATGGCCGCCCCCGCCGCGCCGATTTCGCCCACCGCCACCGTGACGCCGGCGGTGGCGCCCGCCCCAGCACCGCTTCCAGCACCCGCGCCGGCGCCAACACCCGCTCCAGCACCAGCGCCCGCGCCCACCACGACGCCAGCCGACACCGCTCCGCGCACAGGCCTCAAGTGGAAGGATGGCACCTTCTCCGGCTGGGGCACGTCGCGCCATGGTGACATCGAGGCCACGGTGATCATCGAGAAGGGGCGCATTACCGCGGCCGCGATCAGTCGCTGCCTGACGCGCTACTCGTGCTCGTGGATCGCGCATCTGCAGCCGCAGGTCGTGGAGCGGCAGAGCCCCGAAGTCGACAACGTGTCGGGGGCCACGGAAAGCGCGAATGCGTTTTACTACGCGGTGGTCGAAGCGCTCAAGGCCGCCAAGCCATAACGTGCACCCGACGCCGCCGTGATCGGGCACGACCAACCGCTGTTCGAGTTCGTTACCACGGCGATGAGCACCACCGTCTCCGTGCAGATCGTGGGCGCACATCCCAACGCCGAGACGCTCGCCGCCGAGGCGCTGGACTGGTTTCGCGTCGTCGAGTCGACCTGCTCGCGATTCGATCCCACCTCGGAACTCTCGCAGCTGTGCAACTCGGCGCCGGCATGGACGACCGTGCCAACGTTGCTCTTCGAAGTGCTGCGTGTGGCCCTGGCCGTGTCGCAGGCGAGCCGCGGCGCTTTCGATCCCACCGTTGGCGCGGCGCTGCAGACCAGGGGGTTCGACACGCATTGGCAGACCGGCGCACGGCGCACGACGCGCACACACGCGCAGCAGGCGGACTGGCGTGATGTCTCACTGGACGACGCGACGGGGCGCGTGCGCCTGCATCGTGCACTGCAGCTCGATCTCGGGGCCGTGGCCAAAGGCTTTGCGCTCGACCTTGCCGCGCGCGCGATGGCCGGCGTTGCCGACTGCTGTCTCGTGGCCGGCGGCGACCTGCTCTGCCGCGGTACCAACGCGCGCGGGCGCGTTTGGCAGACGGCCATCGTGCACCCGCTCGCGACCGACCGCTCGGCGGGCACCCTCGAGGTACACGCGCCCGAGTACGCCATCTGTACCAGCGGTGGCTACGCCCGTCGCACCGCGCATGGGCATCACCTGCTCGATCCTCGTCGGCCGGGCGCACCGAACGCCGACTCGCTGGCGAGCGCCACGGTGATAGCCCCGCAGGCCGGCATCGCCGATGCCCTGGCGACGGCCGCGTTCGTCCTCGGCGCCGAGGACGCGCGCGCGCTACTCGAGGAACAGGGGGTCGATGCCGTACTCATCGACGCACGCGGTGTGCTCCACCTCGTGAACGGGTGGGCACGCAGCACGTTCATGCCCGCTAGCTTCTGACGCATGCATTCACCGACGCTGTCGGCGCCCTCCACCGGCGTATTCCATCACCTGCCCCGATGGCTTCGTTCTCCGAAGGGGCTGTTCACCGGCATTCTGCTGCTGCTCACGATACCCGCCGCACAGCACAGCGGCTGGAGCCTCGTGCTCCCCGGGCTCACGGCAGCGATCGTAGTGGCCATGCTGCTCGATGCGCCGCTGATCCGTTGGCGCGATGGTGCATGGAGTGTGCCCGACGGAGCGATGCTCACGGGATGGCTCGTGGCGCTCGTGATGAGCCCGCACGTGGCGTGGCCCACCATAGCCGCCAGCACGGCGGTAGGGATCGCGGCGAAGCATGCGCTGCGCGTGAAGCGCGCCAACGTGCTCAATCCGGCCGCTGCGGCACTGGTGGCCAGCTACTACCTGTTCGACACCGGCCAGAATTGGTGGGGGGCGTTGCCCGAGTTGCCGTCGTGGTGGATTGTGCTCGTGGCAGCCACCGGCGCCTTCATGGCATGGCGGCTCAACAAGCTGCCACTCGTGCTCGCCCTGCTCGCCGTACACTTCACCCTCGCCACCGGCGCCGCGTATCTCGGCGATCCAGCGCACGTGGCAGAACTGTATCGCGCGCCCGATGTGCACATGGTGCTCTTCTTCGCGGGCTTCATGGCCACCGACCCACCCACATCACCGCCCAAGCCGCGGGAGCAGTTGGTATTCGGCGCGCTCACCGCGCTCACCAGCTTTGTGCTCTTCACGCTGGTGGGCGCGGTGTATTTCCTGCTCGGCGGCCTGCTGGTGGCCAACCTCTGGGAAGGGTGGCGCAAATGGCGGCGCGTGAAGCGGTAAGGCCGAGTGTTTACTGCCGCACCGGGTTGGTGGCCAGCGCCTTCGTGAGACGGTACAGGAACTCCTGCCCTTCGTAGTAGCTCTTCACCGCCATGCGTTCGTCGCGCCCGTGCGCGCGGGCGTCGACGGTGGGATCACTGAACAGCCCCGATACGCCGAAGGCTGGCACGCCGATGGCGCGGAAGAAGCGCGAGTCGGTGGCCCCCGTGCTCATGGTCGGAATGATGGGCATGGCGCCCCACATGTCCTTCGTAATGCGGGTCACGTTGTCCATCACCTCAGGAAGCAGCGCCGACGCCGGCGTGCTTGGGCGCTGGCTGCGGATGATCACCTTCACGTTGGTGTCGCCGATCGCCTTTTCCAGTTCGGCGCGTACCGACTCCGCCGACTCCGAGGGATAGATGCGGCAATTCACGTTGGCTTCGGCGAGCTGCGGCAGCGCATTGGTGGCGTGCCCGCCCTTGAGTTCCGTCGCCACGCAGGTGGTGCGCAGCATGCTGTTGTAGCGCGGATCGGCCGTCACCGCGGCAATGGCCGCCGCATCGGCGGGATTCTTCACCAGCGCCGTCATCGCGCGTCCCATCGCCGGCTCCTCCTGGGCAGCCGTCTGCGAGAAGAAGGCGCGCGTCACCTCGTTGAGCTTCACCGTGAACTTGTAGCGCCCCACCTTGCCGAGGCCGTCAGCAAGCTGCGTGATGGCGTTGTCATCGCGCGGCACCGACGAGTGGCCGCCCTTGTTCGTCGCGCGCAGCGTGAAGTTGGTGGTGACCTTCTCGGCCGCCTGGATGCCATTGAACAGCGGCTTGCCGTTGCGCAGCGTGCCGCCGCCGCCCTCGTTGATCACGAGCGCCGCATCCACCAGCTCCTTGTGGTTCTTGATGAGCCAGTCGACCCCGTTGGCCGGACCGCTCTCCTCGTCGGCCGTGAGCGCGATGATGATGTCGCGATCGGGCACGTAGCCCTCCTGCTTCATGCGGAACACGTTGGCCACGAAGATCGACGCCATCGCCTTGTCGTCGGCCGTACCGCGCCCGTAGTAGTAGCCGTCACGCTCGGTGAACACGAACGGATCGAGGTCGGGCGACCAGTCGGCCTTGAGCGCTTCCACCACGTCGATGTGGGCGAGCAGCAGCAGCGGCTTTTGGGCACCAGGCCCGCCCTTGCCGCGAATGCGCGCCACGACATTGTGCTTCTCCGGACGCGGTCCACCCACGAAGATGTCGGCCTCCGGGATCCCGGCGGCCTTGAAACGCACCGCCATCGCGCGCGCTGCCGTGGTGATGTTCCCCGTTTCCACGCCGGTGTTGATCTCCACCAGCTCCTTGTAGATGTCGCGCGTGAGCTGCTGAAACGGCGACAGCGCCCCGGGCTTGTACACGGCACTCGCGGGCTGGGCCAGCACCACCGACGGTACCACCGCCGGGATCACCGCGGCGCACGCCACCGCCGCACTGCGCCACACCGCACGACCTGCACCATCGAAACGACTCATAGCGAACTCCCGTGATGAGAAAGGGGACGACTCACAGAAAGGCGAGGGGCGTCGCACGCGGCGCGCCATCGTCGGACACATATCGGTGTAACAGTTCCTCGGCGGCAGGCAGATACGCCTGGACCGGTGGCAACCCGCCATCGAGCAGCGGCCCCGTGTCGCGCAGCGCCATGGCGACGCCGTCGGTAAGGGCCATAACGTCGTGGTGCTCGTGCACACACGCATCGAGCAACAGCACGAGGTGCTGGGCCAGCTCCTCCGGCGTCGGCTCACGCACCGCGTGCCACCCGATGTGCTCGAGGGCGCGAGTGAGTGCCGGCGTTCCTCCCGGCCCACCCGGACGCGAGTCGTCGAGGTACCGCTGCCGAATGCGCGTGAACGAAAGCGCGTGACTCATGCGCCCTACCGGCTGCGCGGCTCGCCCAGTTTGGCCTGGGTGCGCACGTACTCGGCGGCATCGGCGTGCGTCCCCCACCATACGGCATTACCCGCACGCTGCTTCACATGCGCGATGAACTGTTCGAGGGCCACGATGCGTGAGCGATGTCCCGACACATGCGGATGCAGCGTGAGCACCACCATCCCGCCCTCCTCGAACGCCTTGTCGAACTCGTCCATCCACACGCGCGCCACATCACGCGGGTTCATGTAGCGTTCGCCGCGCGGGTCGAACAGGGGCGCATCGTCCAGGATCCACTGCACCGGCAGCTCGACGAGCCCCGTGGGCGTACCGCGCTGATTGATCTCGTAGGGCGCATCGTCAGCCATGAGTGAGCTTTCGTAGCGGAAGCCCAGCTCGCGCACGATGTCGAGCGTGTTGGGGCTGAAGTTCCAGCTCGGCGCCCGGTAGCCCACGGGCTTCTTGCCGGTGAGCGCGGTGAGTTCGGCGATCGCCTTCTTGAGGAGGGCGCGCTCGGCCGAGTCGGGGAGTGTGGTGTTGAGCTCGTGAATCCACCCGTGCACGGCGATCTCGTGTCGCCCGCTGGCCCCGATGTCGGCCGCCATGGTCGGTGTGAGCCCGAGACTCACGCTGGGAATGAAGAACGACGCCGGCAGCTTGTGGCGATCGAGCAGTTTGAGGATGCGCGGCAGCCCCACGCGCGCGCCGTACTGCATCTCGGCCAGCGACCCCACCGTGGGTTCGCCGTAGCGCACCGCGATGGTTTCGTTGTCCACGTCGAACGAGAGCAGCACCGCGGCCTTCGCACCGCCCGGCCATTTCGAAGGGAGCAGGGAGCGTCCGGCGCGCACCTCGTTCACCACGGTGCGCACACTGTCGATCGACCATTTCCACCCCGGCTTGGCCGACGTCACCGGCACCGGCTGCGCCTGCGCCTGCAATGTGGTCATGGGCGCGGCGGTCCCGGCCACGCACGACAGGAGCAACGCGAGGGGAAGACACGGCTTCGAACGCGACGCCATCGACGGACTCCGAGCGAAAGGTGAGGGGGAGGGGTACAATATGCCGATGAATCCGCTTCTTCGTGCCTGGCGCCCGCTGGCCGCCATCGTCTGTCTCGTCAGCGTCTCTCTGGCCGCCACCACGGCGCGCCGTCCACTCCCGCAGCGTGCCACCCTCGCCCTGGTGGGCGGCACCCTCATCGACGGCCACGGCGGCGCACCCGTGCCCAACAGCGTGGTGCTGGTGGACGGCGCGCGCATCGTCGCCGTGGGACGCGTGGGTCAGCTCGCGGTCCCTGCCGGCGCCACGGTGGTGTCCACGGAAGGCCAGTACGTGCTCCCCGGATTGTGGGACATGCACGTGCACGTGATGCTCGTGGGGCACGGCAACTACGCCCACTGGGACAGTGTGTCGCCACCGGAATGGGAGCGCAGCATCATCCCCGCAGCGGCACGACAGAGCGTGATGAACGGCGTCACCAGTATCCGCGACCTCGGCGGCCCGCTGG